>CAYZJE010000117.1:0-4703 GCA_964478485.1 uncultured Syntrophobacter sp.
CCCGGTCCCGCCGGCACGTTTTCCATCACCAGTGTTTTCAGCGGTGGAATGTCGGTGATGTTGGGAATCTTAAATTCACCCAAATTGCTCGTCGTGACCTTGCCGCCGTCGTCGAACAGCACTTCTTCCGTGAGCGCGTAGCCGAGACCGAAAACCACGCCGCCTTCCACTTGCCCCTGGTGCATCAGCGGATTGATCACCTTGCCGGTGGAATGTGCCGAGATCATGTTGCGCAAAGTCACCTGCCCGGTCTCCGGATCGACGTGCACCTCAGCGATCTGCGCCGACACCGAGGCGTCGTGCGACTTTTCCGTGCTCTTGTAATAGCCGCGCACGTAAATCGGCGCGCCTTTGAACTTCACCACTTCGGCGAAGCTGAGTTTGCGCTTCGATGGCTTGTGCATGATCTCGCTGTTGTCGATGGTCAATTCTTTGACATCAACTTCCAGCGCTTGCGCGGCAAAGTGGAATAGTTCTTCGCGCGCTTTGGTGCCGGCTTCGAATGACGCGTTGCCGTAGACGCGCGTGGCGCGGCTGCCGCCGACGCCGCCGTCGCTCGGCACGATGGTGCTGTCGACTTGCTTGAGCACGATCTGATCCGCCGCCACTTGCAACTCCTGGCCCACGACTTCGACGATGACGGTCAGCACGCCCGCGCCCTGATCCACGACCGGCGAAATGATTTTAACCCTGCCGTCTTCCTCGATGGTGACAAAAACGTTGCCTTCGCCGCCGCTCGGACACCATTCGGAGAATGCCAAACCGCGGCCGACATTTTTCGGCTTGGCTTTCTTGTAGCCGGCCATTTGGATCGCCTTATCGAGCGCTTCATCGCCGCGGATATGGGAAATATGACCGCCAATCGGCGTCTCGTCGCCGTCGTGCAGCATGTTCTTGCGCTTAAAATCCGTCGGGTCCATGCCGAGCTTGCGGGCAACGATGTCGAGTTGGCTCTCGTTGGCGAAAAAGCCCTGCGGATCGCCCGGCGCGCGCATATGGCCGCAGGGAATTTTATTGGTGTAAACCATCCGTTCCTCGATCAAGCAGTTGGCGATCTTGTACGGCCCGGCGCAAGTTGACGCGCCGATTAGATAACCCGCCGGCTTCATCGACGCGTAGGCGCCGCTGTCGAAGAGAAAGTCGAGATGATGGGCGACAATGGTGCCGTTTTTCCTGACGCCGGTCTTGATTTTGATGATCGACGCATGGCGCGGATTGCCGGCGGTCAATTCTTCGGTGTAGTCCATCACCATTTTGACCGGCAGACTGGCTCTCTTCGAGAGGAAATACGCGACCGCCACGTCCATGAAGCCGCCCTTGCCGCCGAAGTCGCCGCCGATATGCATCGGGTGAAAGACCAATTTTTCTTTCGCCACGCCGATGCAGTTCGACAGTTGGCCCCGCACCGCATACGGCGTCTTGCTGCACGACCAGATATCGGCGCTGCCGTCGGCGCGCGCGTCGGCGACGCAGGCGTGGGGCTCCAAGTAGGATTGATGGGTCACCTGCGTGGTAAAAGTGTTTTCGACGATCAGATCGGCTTGCTTGAAGCCGGCTTCAATATCGCCCTTGCCCCACTTGAGATAAGCGAACATGTTGCCGAGTTTTTCCACGGGCACTGGCAGGCCTTTGTAAGAAAGCAGATCGGGATGAAGAATCGGCGAACCATCTTTAAGCGCTTTTACCGGATCGAGCAGCGGTTCCATCTCTTCATACTCGATTTCGATCAGCTCCAGCGCCGCTTCCGCGGCCTGTTTCGTCTCGGCGGCTACAGCTACGACCTTCTCGCCGATGAAGCGGACCACGCCGTCGGCCAGCACCGGCGTGTCATAAATGCAGCGGCCGATGCGCAGGCCCGGCACATCCATGCCGGTGAGCACCGCTTTGACACCCGGCGCCTTCGAAGCCTTGCTGGTGTCCATCCGTTTGATCCTTGCGTAGGGCACCGGACTCCTCAAGCAGCGGCCCCACAGAGTCTCCGGTAAATTCAAATCCGCGCTATACTGCGCCTGTCCCGTCACCTTCTGCACACCTTCCACTCTCGGCGTCGATCTACCCACTACCTGCGTCATTTATCTTCCTCCAAATTGGAATTTTTCGCGGCTTTCCTGCCTTGCAGACTTTTTAGACCGGAACACAACAAATTGTCCAGCGCTTCAGCTATTTCCGACGGCTTGAACTCTTGAACCTTGAACGGAAGCTTTATCCTTTAACGCCCAACTCCTTGTTTACCGCCCGTTGCAGCGAGAAGTCGAACACCCGCGCCGGCGGCACCGATTCGTTGAGTTTCAGCGCCTGCGCTTCATCGGCGAGAAACTCTTTGATTTCTTCATCGCTGGGAATCCCGGTTTGGGTGAACGCCGGTTTGCAGCGCCGGTACCACTCGGTGGCCGTGGCGAGATCGCTCTTCCAAACCCGCGCCAAAATTTCGGCGGTTTCTTTCTCATTGTCGTGGAAAAAGCGCGTCGCTTTCGCCTTCACCCGAAGTAGTCGCCGCAGCCAGTCCGGCGAGTCCTGAAGCGTCTTCACCTGAACGCCGATGCCTTGTTGAATGCTCGGGAACTTATCAATCGAGCTTTCGAGCACGTTCATTTTGAACTTGTCCCGGGCCAGAAACACATAGGGCGGGGTTAAACCGGCGACCTGGATCGAGTTACTGACCAGGGCCTGGAGCTGCGAGGCCTCGTCGCCAACTTGAACAAAGGTTAACTCTTTATCCGAATCGACGCCGTGGAGCGCCAGCATCTTGCGCGCCGCGGAATGTTGGCTGCCGTTGATCGTGACAATGCCGAGGGTCTTGCCCTTCAATTCCCTGGCCGCGCGAAATTCACCGCGTGACACCAGCCAAAAAATTGGCCGGCGCAAATCGACGGAGATCACTCGCAAAGGCACGCCGCGCATAATCCCGCGCACGGCGCTACCGACCGAGCCGAGGGCGTCAAGTTCGCCGGCCACACCGGCGGCGATCGCCGCATTGGCGCTCATGCGGATCAGTTGCGGATCGAAACCCTCTTCGCGAAAATAGCCCTTCTCCCGCGCGATGAAGAGTTGAATCGACGGCATGCCGGTGCTCGACATGCTGATGCTGAGTTTTTGCAGCGGCGCTTGCGCACCGGCCATTGGCGTAGCCCAGCAGGACAGAACAATCAAAGTAGCAAAGAATTCTGCTCGTAACATCGTCGATTCCCCCCCCCAACACAACACTGTACTCGAAGATCTCGTTCTTCATTCGTCAGCCCATCGCAGATGAGCCGTACGCTGGGCGCAGAGTAGTGAAATTGGAACCGCGCTGTCAAGTTTCATCGTGACGAAACCTAAACCCTTGCTCCCGCGCTAACGCGGTTCAACACGATTCGGCATAGACAACGGTACCCATATCGCAGACGAGGCAGAGATGTCCAATCGTTATGCTACCTTGCTTTAATGCTTTGCTTTAATGCTTGGCAACTGCCGCAGATTTTGGTTAATATTCCCTTCAAACAAACGTTACCCTCGACCCAACGTTTTCCGACGAGGACCAAATCATGGCAAGAAAATATCGCTACATTTCAGGCGACTCCCACCTTGAGATCGACTCAATGCACTGGCTGCCGCGCGTGCCGGAGAAATTCCGCGACCAGGCGCCGCGCCTGGTGCGCCAGGCCCATGGCGGCGATGCGTGGTTGATCGGTGACAAGATCAAACGGCCCGCCGCGGCGGCCGATCTCTACGGCGGCAAGGGCCGCGATGAATATTTGCCCTTCGACGGCAAATACGAAGGCACGCCGGGCACCGGCAGCGCGACTCAGCGCATCGGCGAGCAGGACAAAGACGGCATCGACGCTGAAGTGCTTTTTCCCTCACAGCAAGGCGGGCCGAAATTTTGGCGCCGCGTCGAAGACAACGATGCGTATAAAGCGATCGTGCGCGCCTACAACAGCTGGCTTATTGAAGAATACTGCGCGACCGATCCAGAGCGCTTGATTGGCGTCGGCATCCTGCCGCTTGCTTGCGACGTCGACAGCGTCATCGACGAATTGGAATTTTGCCGCAAAGCGGATTTCAAAACCGTGCTATTGCAAGGCTTTCCGAGCGGCAACGCCTACCCGTCGGAAGCCGATGACCGTTTCTGGGCGCGCGCGTTGGAACTCAACATGCCGATCAGCGTGCACGTCGACCTCGATCGCGCCGACAATCGCAAAGGGCCGCTGTTCAAGTACCCCAATGAGTCGGAAGAGTTAATGAAAAAACTCACCCACGAATTGGTCGAGCAATGCAGCCGCTTCGGCCCGGCGCGCGGCAACGGCGCCGTCGCGGCAATGCAGTGGGCTTTGTCCGGCCTGTTCGAGCGCTTCCCCAAACTAAAAATATTCTTCGCCGAAAACCAGATCGGCTGGGTACCGTTCTACTTACAGGCGGGCGACGTGCGCTACGACCGCCATCGTCGCTGGTCCGAGCGCCTGCTCGGCTTCAAACCGCTCAAGCGGCCGCCGAGCGAATATATCCGCGCGCATTGCCTGTGGGGCTTTCAATTCGACCGCGTCGGCGTCGAGCTGCGGCACAAGATGGGCGTCGACATGCTCATGTGGGGCTCCGACTTCCCGCATCAAGAGTCCGACTGGCCTGAATCGCTAAAAATCATCGAGCAGAACTTCGCCGGTATCCCAGCTGACGAAAAGCACAAGATGGTCTGTGGCAACGCAGTAGAGTTTTTCCGGCTCGGC
>CAYZJE010000118.1:0-7931 GCA_964478485.1 uncultured Syntrophobacter sp.
TCCAATGAGTAAGCTTTGGCTTCTGTTCATTTTGGTGTTGCTGCTACCCGCGCGACAAGCGGAAGGGCAGCAGAAATTCTTAATGGGTTATTCTTCCTTCAGCTCCAATCAAACGCCTCTGTGGGTTGCCAAGGAAGAAGGGTTGTTCAAGCGCTACGGCAGCGATCCCGATTTGATTCTGATCGAAGGCGGCACGCGCGGTGCGCAGGCGCTGATCTCCGGCGATATTCCGATCATGGGCATGTCCGGCCAGCCGGTAATCAGCGCGCGGGCGCGCGGCGCCGATCTGACGATGATCGCCGGCGTGGTCAACAAGATGAATTACATCATGGTCAGTTCAGCGGCGCTGAAGAAGCCTGAGGATCTCAAGGGCAAACGAATCGGCGCGGCGCAAGCGGGAACTGCTTCGTACCACGCCGTGTTGCTCGGCCTGAAGCACTGGGGGCTCGATGCGCGGCGCGACCGGATCACAATTCTTCAGCTCGGCAATCAAGCCGCGCGGGTCGGCTCGCTGCAATCCGGTGGCAGCGACGCGGTCATCGTCAATCCTGGCCTCGGCCCGTCGCTCAAGGAACGAGGCGGCTTTCTTCTCGCCGATTTCACCGAGCTGCCGATCGCCTATCCGCAGCAGACCATGAGCGTGCGCGAGCGGACGCTCAAAGCCGATCTTGATTTCATCGAACGAATTCTCAAAGGCGTGCTCGCGGGAAATAGTTTCAGTCTCGAGCCAAAGAATAAGGCACGCGTCAAACAAATCATCGCCAAATATCTGCGCCTCGATTCGCCGGACAAAGCTGAGGAGCATTATCAATCGGCGCTCAAGGTGCTGGCGCCAAAACCGTATGTCGATGTAGCCGGCATCGCCGCGATGATCGAGTTCATGGCCGAAGCGGACCCGCTGGTGGCGAAGCTAAAGCCGGAGAACGTGATCAATCATTCGATCCTAAAAAAACTCGATGATAGTGGATTTATCGATCAGTTGTCGAAATGGTGAGCGGGATATTTTCCCCGCTCGTCATTCCCGCGAACGCGGGAATCTAGGCGCGGGCGGGTCGCGACCCGCCCCTACGGCGAACAACTGGACGCCTTCGCGGGCATGACGAATAGCGCGTGATCGTTTGCAAGATGAAAACTAACCCCACGGTTGTTCCGCCGCGGCGTTTTGACCGGCGATTTTGCCAGCTACGAAGCACTCGGTGATATTTCTCGCTTCCAGATAAAGATGGCCGTAGATCGAGCTGATCTCGCCGGCGACGTAGAGGCGCGGGATCGGTTGTTTCATCGGGTCGAGCACGCACTGCTGGCGTTTTGCTCGGTGCAAGCCGCTCGGCATGAGGTCACAGCTGAGCCGGGATCCGTTCGGCATCCGGACAGGCGGTGCGTGCAGCGAAACGATTAAAAGGGTATAGTCTTCTCGTGCTATGGGGAGATCAAACAGATGTCTGATATGCTCACCATGACAGAAATTGAAAGCCAATTTATCTCCGAATGGGTGCTCATCGAAGACCCCCAAACGAACGACGCCCTGGAGGTGCAAAGAGGTAAGGTCCTTTGTCACAGTAAAGACCGTGATGAAGTCTATCGCGAAGCGGTACGATTGCGACCTAAACGATTTGCGATGTTGTTCACCGGGACAATGCCGAAAGATACCGCGATTGTGCTATGAGCGTCCCGTTTCATTCGCAGCAAGGACTGGTCATGGTGCACGCCGCAGTGGATGGGCTATCGGGAAGCGCCGTGCTACAGCTCGCGCTCGACACGGGCGCGACGGGGACAATGATCAACGCAGGGATGCTCGTGGCCCTCGGCTACGATCCCGCGCTGGCACCGGAACGCATTCAAGTGACAACGGGAAGGGGGTGAAGGGTCAGACTTCTACATCACAACAATCTGAAAAGAAAGTCTGGAAATAAAAGTCTGACCCTTTTCCCTTTCCCGTTTGTATGCACCCACGGAAGCGCACTTCAATAGGACCTGGACACTGCCGGATTTCGAGAAAGTGAAGTGACCACAGATGGCCAGCTAACAAGCGTCAGGCGCCGACAAGCATTGCATAGTAGTGTCACCAGTAGTATCATCACATCAGTGACACGGGCGGCAAAGACTCTGGCGCAGATGAAGGCCAATCCGCTCGATTGGCGCATCGAAAGTCTGAAGTCAGTCTCCGATGCTTTCGGGTTGGTCTATCGCCAACCCGGTGGAAGCCACGTCATCATTCGGCACCCGAATGGCGCGATGCTTAGCGTTCCGGCACGACGGCCGATCAAACCCGTGTATGTGAGGAAGTTTGTCCGCTTGGTCGAAGAAGGAACCGCCGAATGAAGAAGTTCACTATCTCATATCCGTTTGAGATTCGCCCGCTCTCGAAGGACGAGGGGGGCGGTTACAGCATTTCTTTTCCAGATCTCCATGGCTGCTGGTCGGATGGCGCCACCCCGGAAGAGGCGGTCGAGAACGGCCGGGACGCCCTGGCGTCGTGGCTGGCGGTGGCTCAGGAATTCCGCGACGAACTGCCCAAGGCGTTTTCGGCTGTGAGCGGTCGTTTCGTGCAGCGCGTACCGCGTTCTCTGCACGCGCAACTCATCGCCCGCGCGAAGGCGGAGGGAGTGTCTCTCAATACTCTGGTTGTTTCACTCGTGTCCGAAGGAATCGGTCAGCGCAAGGCAGGTGCACCCAAAGTCCGTCATCTAACCCCACGGTCGAAACCGACGCGCGTGAGAAGCGGCGCGCACGGTTCACCGTGAACGTTAGTCCCAAGCCTGCTCCGCCGCAGCATTCTGCCCGGCGATTTTTCCGGCGACGAAGCACTCGGTGATATTTCCTGCTTCTAAATATAAGTGGCCGTAGATTGAGCTGATCTCGCCGGCGACGTAGAGGCGCGGGATCGGTTGTTTCATTGGATCGAGCACGCGCTGCATCACGTCATGCTCCGGGCCGCCTTGGGTGTTGTTGACGATGGGCCAGGCTTCCATGACGTAGAATGGGCCGGTCTTGATCGGCATCATGGTTTTGGGCGGCCGCTTGTGTTCGCCGTCTTGGCCGGTTTCGCACAGCTCATTCCAATGCTCGACCGTGGCTCTGAGCACTTTGGGATTGACATCGATCTGCGCGGCGATGTCTTCCAGGCTGTTGCCTTTCTTAATCCAACCTTTATCGATTTCGGCGAGATTGTCCTCGCTCCAGCTGGCGTCGTAGCGTTCGTCGTTGACGATCGGAATACCGATCGGGCCGAGTTTGCGCCCTTCTTCGTCGAAGATCAGATAGCAGGGGATGCGCGGGTAATCCTGAATGTCGGCATCGTAATATTCCAACGCCCGCGTGCCGGTGTCCTGCGGCGCCGGCGGGTACTCGTCCATGAAGCGCTTGCCGAACTTGTCGACGGCGATCCAAATCATTTTGCGATTTTCATTTCTCGGTCCGGCCCAAACATGGCGGATGGCAAAGGGGAGTTCGGGAAACTTGAAACCGTAGCCACCGTGAAAATGCCACATATGCCAGAGCGAAGCGCCGACTTTCTGCGCCATCTTGACGCCGTCGCCGGTGTTGCCGAGATAGACCGGGTAAACCGGCTGCGCTTCGAAATATTGCAGCTTCATGGCGTCGTCGTTCTCATAACCGCCGCAGGCGAGAATCACACCCTTGCACGCTTTGATGTTGATGACTTTGCCGTCATGCTCGGCTTTCAGACCGACTATTTCTCCATCCGCGCCGGTGATCAATTCTTTCGCGGGCGTCGACAACATCACTTCGATCTTGCGCGTGTGGACGTTGTCGTAGACGACTTTAAACAAGCGAGCGCCGCCGCGCAGTCCCTTGGCCCAGGGAAATTCCGCGTAGGCTTGAAAGTCTTTGAGCTTGATCGAGTCGATGTCGGTGGTGCCGGGAAATGGATAAGTGCCGTGACCGCGGGTTTCGGTCTTGCTGGGCTCGGTACCGCTTACTTTGGCCAGTTCGGTAACCCAATCGATCATGCCAACCATTTCCTCGGCCATCTTGCGCAGAATGTCGTCCGGCGTGGTGCCGTTGCACGTGCGCTGCAAATATTGAAAGGCGCCCTCGGCGTTATGCGCGAAGGCCACGCCACCGCCCGAGAGAATCGAAATGCCGCCGGGGTGCGGCATTTTTTCGATCAACAAAACTTTCGCGCCGGCATCGTGCGCGGTGATGGCAGAAATTCCGCCCGCCGCGCCAAATCCGACGACGAGAACGTCGATTTCTTTGTCCCAGGTAAGTGTGTTGTTTGCCATTTGTAAAAACTCCTTCTCGATTGTCCGTGCAAGTTCGATATTCTTCCCTTTGGCGGGGAAGTCCGATTCTCTCCCCCTTGACGGGGGAGAGTTAGAGTGGGGGTGAGCATCACGCGCAAATGAACCAATCACCCCCATCTTAATCTTCCCCCGTCGAGGGGGAAGAAACTCGGATAAGAAGCGCGCGGTCTCATCGATCATGAAGCAATGCAGTTGCTCCGAACACCCATCACTCCATCACTCCATCACTCCAATTCCTATAACCGCTCTTCCAGCCAATCCAACATATACGGCAGATTGTGCGCCCAGTAGTCGTGGCTGCAATGGATGCGGCCACCGCCGTCCGCTTCGCGGTAGATTTTTAGCGTTTTGTCTTTAGCGCCGATCTCTTCGAATAGCCGCTTGGCGCCGCCCACCGACATCAGCGTGTCTTTGTCGCCGTGAGTGATCAGCGTCGGACAGGTGATGTTCTTGGCGATGCCGGCCATGGTGAAGTCTTTGAGTTGCCGGCGCGCCTCTTCGTGGCTGACACCGCCGAGTAATCTTTGGCAAACCGGCTGTAAATGCACGCACCAGTCGTAAAGATCGTCGAGAATGCTGTAACAGCCGCTCCAGGCAACCAGCGCTTTGAGCCGTTTCTCAAACGCCGCCACGCGCGGCGCGTAGTAGCCGGCCATGCTGATGCCGAGGAGAGCAACTCTATTGGGATCGACTTCGGGCCGCGAAATTAAATAATCGATGCAGGATTTGCCCGGCACTTCGTAGTCTGGGCGCGTCTTGATGCCTTTCAAGTACATAGAAGAGCCGCGCCCCGGCGTGTCCACTAACAGCATCGCCCAACCGCGCTCGATCATCTGCTTGCCGCCGAAATAGATTTCTTCGGCGTAGGCGTCGGCGCCGCCGAGAAACAGCACCGCGGGCCATTTGCCCGGTTTGGGATTCGCCGGATGGCAAAAGTAACCGTCATATTCTTCGTTACCGCAGCGCACCGTGATGACTTCGATCTTGTTGGGGTTGAGTTTTGCTGCGGCGCGAAAGTTTTCTTGCGACTTGCAAAAACGCTCGCCGCGTTTGGTTTCTTGGGCGAGCGTCAGGAGCACGTCGGACATGCGGTAATAATTGCTGGCGTGAAAAAAGTTTTGCCGCGCGGTTCCGTTCTGCCCTGCGGCGAGCGCCGCTTTGGCGCGCGCTTCCGTCTGCTCCGCCAGTGCCAACCATTCGCGCTCCCATGCATCGCGATCGCCCGGTTCGACGTTCTTCATCGCTCGGGCGATATCGAAGACATCGGCGCCGCCCTGTTGCGCTTGGGCGACCAAGCGCAGTGTGTGGCCGCCGAACGGATGATTGGGAAAAAGAAAATCGAACATGAAACCTCCGATGACTTATCACGCGCGTTCGGTTATGATGCCTTCTAGGAGCTGACAGGAATATTCCGAATCGATGCAAAAGTACAAGAGTTCCGTGGCAATTTTTCCTTTGGCGCCGGGATTGCAAATCAAAGAGTAGCTTGACAGTCGCTATGGCGGTTGGTAACTTTTTCGTAACGACAAGACTTTCTTAACTTTGACAGTTTCTCGCGATTCCGGGCATCGGTTAAAGGAGCGCGGCGTGATTTTTAGAGGGAAATTAGATGGCGGCAAGCCGGCAACTTTTGCGTATCGACGCAGGCGTAACCGGCTTTTTTATTTTGGCGGGCGAGACGGAAGCTAAAAAATGGCCACGTACGTCGCGCTGGTAAATTTTACCGAAGAAGGCGCCCGTCATATACGCCAGACCACCGAAAGAGCCAAAGGTCTCGTCAACGCGGCGGCTAATCTTGGCATCAAGATCAAGGACATTTACTGGACCATGGGCGCATTCGACGCGGTATTTACCGCCGATGCGCCGGACGATGAGACCATGACCGCGTTCGCGATGAGCATGGCATCCCTCGGCAATATCCGCACGCAGACGTTGAGAGCCTTTTCCGTCAATGAAATGAACAAGATCGTGGCAATGCTTCCGACCACAGAAGTGACTTCGACCAAATAGCGGCTAAGCAACACGCCAGCAGGTTGTGAAAAAGGTTCGGAATGCTTCGAGAGCCTCAGCATGAACGGCAAATCAACGATGTTATCAAAACCCTTCCGTTCGTCCTGAGCCTAGTCGAAGGACTCCGAGACGGGTTTTCAGCAAGACGCTAGAGGAGGAATCGCGTATGGCGAAAGTCGATCTTTCAATCGCAATCGGCGGCGCAGCCGGCCAGGGCATTGCCACACCCGGTGATATCCTGGCGCGCATCTTCGTGCGCCGCGGACTGCATTTGAACGCCTACAACGCTTATCAGTCGATCGTGCGCGGCGGACATATTTTTCTCACGCTGCGCACCAGCGACGAGCCGGTGCGCAGTTTCGGTGACAAGCTCGACGTCATGATGCCGCTCAATCAAGACACGATGAATCGCCACTTGGGATTGATGAAAGCGGGCTCCACCGTGATTTACAACGGCGATAAGATCAAGCCCGGCGAAGCGGCTGCTGGGGTTCAGCTCTGTCCTTTCTCGGTGAAGCAATTGGCACCGAATGTTAGGGGCGACTTAGTGCAAAATACCATTGCGCTCGCGGCCGTGTTGCAGTTGATCGGCGTCGAATTCAAAATTCTCGAAGAGATCCTCACGTTACAGTTCAAAAGAAAAGGCGGCGCGGTAGTCGCCGAAAACGTCGGCGTGGCGCGCGCCGGCTACGAATACGCCGCCGCGCACTTCAAGCCCCTGTCGTTCTCTCTGCCGGATACCGGCAAAAAACTTGCGTTCTTAGAAGGCAACCAGGCGTTGGCGATGGGCGGCGCGGCGGCGGGTGTGCGCTTTTATTGCGCCTATCCGATGAGCCCGGCCTCTGGCGTGCTCCATTGGATGGCGCGCCACGCGCACCAGTTGGGCATCATGGTGCGCCAAGTGGAAGACGAGATCGGCGTCATCAACATGGCCATCGGCGCCGCCCATGCCGGCTGCCGCGCGATGTGCGCGACCTCGGGCGGCGGTTTTGCCTTGATGACCGAAGGACTCGGCGCCGCGGCGATGATGGAAATTCCGCTTGTCTGCATCAACGTGCAGCGCGCCGGGCCGGCGACCGGTGTGCCGACGAAAACCGAACAAGGCGATCTGTGGCAGGTGATGGGCGCCGGACAAGGCGATTACCCACGCATCATCGTTGCGCCGACGACGATCCCGGATTGTTTCAAGACGGTGCCGAAACTTTTCAACTTGGTCGACAAGTTTCAGTGTCCGGGAATCATCCTGTCAGATTTGCTTCTCTCCGAGGGCCGGTCGAGCGTGGATCCAGCGGAATTGGACTTCAACGTTGCCATCGACCGTGGCGAAGTGATCGGTCTGAACGGCGCGACACCGCCGCTCAACGGCGGCTACAAACGCTACCAGATCAACGACAGCGGTATCTCGCCGCGCGCGCTGCCGGGCACGCTGGGTTTCGAGCATGTGGTCGCGACCGACGATCATGATGAAGACGGCGTGCTGATTAGCGACGAATACACCAATCCGCACAAGCGCCAGGCGATGCATGAAAAGCGCATGCGCAAGATGGATTCGATTTTACCTTTGCTTGACCCGCCGCAGCTGTGGGGCGCTAAAGATGGGCAAGTCACGCTACTGGGTTGGGGCTCCACTGAAGGGGTCGTCCAAGAGGCGAT
>CAYZJE010000119.1:0-6343 GCA_964478485.1 uncultured Syntrophobacter sp.
TCCCACGGCATGTTTGGATGATTCCAAGTCAGCCAGGCCAGTTGTGAGCCGTCCGGACTGAGACGGGGCGAAGAGTAGAAGTTGTTTCCAGAGACGACGACGTCGCCGGCGTTTTCACCGTTCAGATTGACGCGCACGATCGCATTGACGGCTTCGCCTGCGCCTGTGTGATCTTCGCGCACGCAGAAGAGGATGTTTCTCCGCCGATCGATTTGGCCATCGGCGTAACGTTGATTCTGTTCCGGCGTTAACGCCTGCGGTTCTCCACCAGTTGTTTGGATGTAGAGCCGCTGATCGGCAAAGTTTGAAAAGATAATCGTGCCGTTGGCAATTGTATAATCACCGCCGCCGTATTCGTGCACGCGAGTGCGTGCGTTGAATCCGGTTGGTGTGCCATCTCTTATGATTCCAGCGCTTGAGCGCCGGACAATTACTTTCCTGCCGCCCTCCTGGGCGCGCCGCTCGATCCAATAGATATCGCTACCGTCGACGCGGATTTGTTCGAGACCGATTTCACCACCACTGACCAGTCCGGCCGTGATCGGCGATTTCCATGAACCGTAGGGTAAGAGGGTTGTCGTCATAATGCCAAAGCGAAATGGTCCATCGCGCGGAACGTGATGGCTTCTAAGATTTGATGAATTCTCGCATTGCCTTGTGCGCCGCCGCCGGGTTGGTCGCCAAGTAGTGATGCCCTTCGCCTTGAAGCACCACCAGCTTGGCGTTCGGAATCGCGCGCGCGAGTTGATGAGCGGCGGCCCAGTGGGTGTTGTCGGTGGCGCCGTGATTTTCGTCGTCGCCGACCAGAATGAGCGTCGGTGCATTAATGTTCTTTAGCCGCTCGGTGTGGTCGTGCCCTTGGCGGGCCAGGACGAAGTGAAGGTAATTTTCTAGCGGCGCGATGCCCGACAGTCTCACTTGTAAGAACTTTTCGATTTGCTCCAGATTCTTGGCGACGAACTCTTTGGTCCAGCCGGTTTCGATGGTGTGTTCGCGAATGTAGCCTTCGAAGCCGTGGCGCACCATGTCGCGGCACATCGCCAGCGGTATGCCATGGGCGCCGGGATGCGCCGCGCCGCTGGAGGCGAGGATGAGTTTTTTCACCTTGCTCGGATAATCGAGCGCCAAGAGCTGTGCCACCACGCCGCCCATGGAATGGCCGCAGACGATAGCTTGCTCGACGTTCAAGTGATTGAGTATCGCCACGGCGTCGTCGCTGAACATTTTAATTGAGTACTTCTGAATCGTCTTGCTCGACTTGCCGGTGCCGCGGTAGTCGAACAGGATCATTTTGTGGTCGTGGGAGAATTCTTTCACCTGATGAAACTTCCACGCTTGGTGATCTAGGCCAGTGACGCTGCAAAACAGCAACGGCGGACCGTCGCCGTGAACTTCAAAGTAGATTTCAGCATCGTCTCGTTGGAGAAATGGCATGAATAGCTCCGTTACGGCAATCGTTTTGTTATCGGAATATAGCCGCAACTGAACTCGTGGAGCAAATGAAATTTCCGCGCTGGTCATCGATGCAAACTGGATGCACGGCAAATAGCATTGCGTTGACTGGTTTTTGCGGTTGCGTTAGGTTCGGGCGGATCTAGCTCTGTTAGCTAGCGGCCCTTGGGAAGACAATTCACCGCAGAGACGCAGAGTTCGCCGAGTCGGATTTGGAACCGGAAAATTAAACGCAAAGGGCGCAAAGAACGCAAAAAAAGAAATCGGATTTTCTCCCGCAAAGGCGCGAAGGCGCAAAGATCACGGACCGCGGCCGGTCATCCCAAGCGAATGCGAGGGATCTAAAAAAGATTTCTCTTAGATCGAAATGACAACCAATTCGAACTTAGCGTCTTTGCGTCTTGGCGGGAGAAATATCCGAGTCTGAAATTCCGAGCAAAGCGAGGACATCATGTTACTCAATCGTGAACGGGCGGTGGAACTGATGGAACGTTTTTCCATCGACGTGTTGGTCGCGGCGACTCGGGAGAATGTGATTTATACCAGTGACTTCGCGCCGTGGGGGCAGGCGGTGCACAAATATTTTCAGCGACCCTGCTTTACCATCGTGCCGCGCCGATCGGATCAAAAGCCGGCGCTGCTGATCTATCCGGGCGAAGCGGCCTATCTTGCCGCGCAAATGCCGTGGATCGATGAGATTTGCACTTATGGTCCGGAGCGGTCGATGCGCTACACGGCGGAGAATCCGCCGACGGAGGAAGAAGAGCGCTTCGTGTCGATTTTCAGCGCTGGCAAATGCCAAGGCCGTGCACCGGCCGAAGCGCTGGCGCGGCTGCTGCGTGAGAAAGGTTTGGCGTCGAGCGCGATCGCGTTGGATCATGAGGGCATGACCCAGGAATTCACGAGTGAGCTGCGCGCATCTTTGCCGGACGCCAAGTTTCACGACGCCAGCGATCTGTTCCGCTTGATCCGCATGATCAAGAGCGATGATGAGATCGCGCGATTGAGACGGGCGTGCGAGCTCAATGAAAGCGCGGTGCAGGCGATGTACCGCGCCGCCGCTGCCGGCGTCAGCGAAATCGAATTGTCAGGGGAGTTCTACAAACAGATCGGCGCCAACGTCGGCGTAGTCGGTTGGCAGCACCTGGGTTCGGGCCGGCGTTCGGAAGGTATTTTTCCTGCCGGCGCGAGGAAACTAGAACGTGGCGATCTCTTGCGCACGGATGTCGGCGTCTATTTCAATGCCTATCATTCCGACGTTTGCGCCACCGGCGTGGTCGGCGAGCCGACGGCGAAGCAAAAGCAGCTGTTTGCCGTCGGCATGAAAGGCATCGAAGCCTGTTTGGAGCGGGTGAAGCCAGGTGCGTTGCCGTCCGAGGTGTTGGACGGCTTGAACCGTGGGATAAAGGCTGGCGGTGTCAATCAGCACAAAGACTTCGTCGGCCACACCATCGGCATCGAAGCGCGTGAGTTTACTTTCGAGTTCGCCGCGCCGAAGAAATTATCACGACCGTTTCTTCCAGACACTACCGACGTGCCGTTGCAAGAAAAGATGATGATCAACGTCGAAGTGGCGCTCATCGAAATGGGCTACGGCGGCATTCAGATCGAGCACACGTTGTTGATTACCAAAAGCGGCTTTGAATTTATCACGGCGGAAAAGCGGGAGTTGATCGCGATCTGATTATGGCTTGGGAATAAGACATTTAACCGCAAAGGACGCAAAAAAAGAAAAGGGGCGGGTTTGAAAACCGCCCTCTGCGCTATTTCGGGCTCGCGCCGTAGAACGCGTAGAGCTTGTCGATGAAACCGCTGTCATCGAGCTTTTTCAGCAAACGGTTGTCGATCACGTCTTCCGCTCGGACTTCGCCAACTTTTGGGTTGCGAGTTTTTAATAGCCGCTGCGCGTTGCGCAAGCCTTCGAGTGACGCGAAGGGCTTGCGGTCGACGCCGCGGACGAGATCTAGATAAGCGTCCTCGGCGCCGGCGGCGTCGACTTTGAGCCAACGCGATAGGGTTTTAAGCACCACCGGCTTATTCTTTGGCGCGAGGGAAAAAACCAACGCCTCGATTTCCCCCTTCAAATAAGCCTCGGCGACATCCGGACGCTGCTGCAGCAGCGCGCTCGGCACGACCATCGATTGGCCGATTAATAATGATTTGAGATCGGTGTACTCGCCCAAAACGGTCATGCCTTTTTGTTTGAGCTGCTTGGTGAAAACGCCGTCGATCGCCGCCGCGTCGCACAAGCCGTTCTCGACGCATTGGACCTGCACCGCCTGATCGCCGATGACTTGGAAGCGAATACCGTCCCGTTGCTGGTCTAAGCCGAGATGTTCGAGCCAAAGCAAGACGCCCATCCAACTGGTGCCGCCGATGCTGGTCACAGCGAAAGCCTTGCCGCGCAGATCTTCGGCGCGCTTGATGTTGGGCCGGACGACGAGATCGTAGGTGTTGCGCGTGTTAAAAGCGGCGAGAACTTTAAAATCATGGCCGGCGGCGACCGCGGCGAGCATGGCGCTGCCGCCAGTGCGGCCGATGTGGATGCTGCCGGCGGCCAGCCCGGCGACCAAGGTTGGCGCGCCACGGATGAAAACCGGCTCCACGTCGATGCCGTACTTCGCAAAGAAACCTTGCTCTTGAGCGAGCCAGAGCGGCACGATGCGCGCGGTGAAGGTGGCGTAGCCGACGGCGTATTTTGCCGGCGCCGCGGCGCCGGACGTGTTATGAACGCCGAGCGCGAGCAACACGGTGGCAATGAAAACGACGAGTATGAGTCTGACCTTAGCGATTTGCTTAGAACTCTTCATCGACATCGACCTCCGTTAGCCATCAACATTCAGCTATCAGCTGCCAGCGCAAAGATCAAAGTGAAAGACGATCGCTGACGGCTGCGAGGTCCTACTTAAAACTCGCACCATGGGCGGTGAATATTTTGTCGATGAAGCCCGATTCTTCTAAGCGGCGCATGATGCGGTTGTCGACGATGTCTTCGACTTTGACCTCGGCAATCTTCGGATTGCGTGGCTTGAGCAGCCGCTGCAAGTTGCGCATTCCTTCCAGCGAAGCGAAGGGTTTGCGGTCGACGCCGCGCAGCATGTCGTTGTAGCCCTCTTCCGCCGCGGCCGCATCGACGCGCAGCCGGCGTATTAATGTTTTGATCACCGCCGGTTTGTTCTTCGGCGCGGTGGCGAACGCGATGCCTTCGACCTCACCTTTGAGGTATCCCTCGGCGATATCCGGATGCTGGCGCAGGAAACTATTAGGCATGATCGTCGATTGGCTGACTAGAGGCTGCTTTAACTCGTGGGATTCGGCGATGATGTTCATGCCTTTTTACTTTAGCAATTTACTGTAGACGCTATCGACGAAGACGGCGTCGACAATCCCGGTTTCCAAAGCTTGCGCCTGCATGCCTTGATCGCCGATCGATTGGAGCAAGATCTGGTCGCGCTGCACATCGAGGCCGAAATGTTCGATCCACAGCATGGCGCCGATCCAGGTGCCGCCGCCGATACTGTTAATCGCAAGCTTCTTGCCGCGCAGCTCCTCGGGCCGTTTGATATTCGGTCGCACCACCACGTCGTAAGAATTACGACTGGAAAAAGTCGCGAGCATCTTTATGTCATGCCCGGCGGCCACGGCGGACAAAACCGCTGCGCCGGCTGTGCGGCCGATCTGGATATCGCCGGAAGCCATGCCGGTCACTAAGTACGCGCCGTTGCGCAATAGCACGGGTT
This sequence comes from uncultured Syntrophobacter sp., assembly GCA_964478485.1. Lineage (GTDB taxonomy): Bacteria > Desulfobacterota > Binatia > UBA9968 > UBA9968 > DP-20. Next base: position 5,193 of record CAYZJE010000119.1, read on the forward strand.
CGGACTCAATGCCGTACTTGGCGAAGAAGCCTTGATCCCGCGCCATCCAAAGCGGCATCAAGCGCGGCGTCGTCGAGGCATAACCGATGACGAGTCGCGTTGGTGCAACGGCTGCAAAACTGCCGGTAGCCGTGATCAAAAACGTTGCTAAACATAAAATGGTTGAGATGCGATAAGCACCGGCCCTCATGATCTATAATTCCTCCAGGTTGAACGACCAAGCGCCGTTATTGTTTTACGCTCAGTCCCTGAGCGGCATAGGCTTTGTCGATGAAGCCGCTGTCGTCGAGCTTTTTTATCAAACGAGCGTCGTTGATGTCGTCGATTTTGACCTCGCCGATTTTCGGATTCTGGATTTTCATCAGCCGCTGCACATGTACCATGCTTTCGACGGTGGGGATCGGTTTGCGCTCCATGCCGCGGATTAGATCAAGATAACCTTCTTCGGCGGCCACAGCGTCGGTCTTCATGCGCCGCGTCAGCGTCTTGATCACCGCCGGTTTGTTTTTCGGCGCCAAGACGAACGCCAGTCCTTCGATCTCGGCCTTCAATAAATTTTCCAGCATGTCGCCGCGCTGCTGGAGCAAACTACGCTGCACGACCAAGGCTTGGCTGACGAATTGATATTTGAGATCGGCATATTCGCCCAAAGTAGTGAAGCCTTTGGCTTTGACGCGGCGGCTATAGATACCATCAAGGATCGCGGCGTTGACTACGCCCGCTTCCAGTCCCTGGACCGTGAGGGCCTGCTCCCCGCTCGGTTGCAGTTGCATCTGATCGCGCTGGACATCGAGACCAAAATGTTCGAGCCACAGGAGCAGCGCCATCCAGGTCGTGCCGCCGATGCTGGTGAGCCCAATGCGCTTACGCTTCAAATCTTCGGGCCGTTTGATATTGGGCTGGGCGATGAGTTCAAAAGTATTGCGGCTCGCGAAAGTTGCGATGATTTTCAAATCCTGACCGCCGGCGACCGCGGCCAGCGTTGCGCTGCCACCGGTGCTGCCGATATGAATATCGCCGGAGGCGAGCCCGGCGACTAAGATGGGCGCGCCGCGAATGAAAACCGGTTCGACATCGACGCCATATTTGTTGAACAGACCGTGCTCCTGGGCGATCCAAAATGGCAGCGCGCGGGCCCCTGGCGCGGCGTA
>CAYZJE010000120.1:0-5468 GCA_964478485.1 uncultured Syntrophobacter sp.
CGAGAGCAATGAAGATATTGAGCGGCACGCGCGGTTCTTAGTTCAGCGGCTTGGCGCGGCGAAATTTCTTAAGCACACCGTGCCGCAAGAGTTCGGCGGCGCGGGCGAAAAAGTCAGCGCGCGCGATCTTTGCATCTTTCGTGAAGAGTTGGCGCGCGGCGACGCCCTCGCCGATACCATGTTCGCGCTTCAAGCGCTGGGCAGTTTTCCGATCACGCTGGCGGGCAGTGTGGCACAAAAACAAGGCTATCTGCCGCGGGTCGCCAGCGGCGCAGCGATCGCTGCTTTTGCGATCACCGAGCCGGAGGCGGGTTCGGACGTGGCTTCGTTGCAAACGACCGCGGTTCGGCGCGGCCAACAATTTGCTTTGAACGGTACCAAACGATTTATTTCCAACGCGGGCATCGCCGACTTCTACGTCGTCTTTGCATCGACTGAGCCGGAGAAGAAGGCGAAGGGGCTGAGCGCTTTTATCGTCGATGCTAGCACGTCCGGCTTGGTCGTGACGGAGAAAACTAAACTGCTTTCACCACATCCGATTGGCGTGCTCGAATTCACCGACTGCATTGTGCCGCAAGCCGCGCTACTTGGCGCCGAGGGCGAAGGATTGAAGATTGCTTTGGAGACGCTCGATCTTTTACGCTGCAGTGTCGGCGCGGCTGCGGTGGGATTTGCCCAGCGCGCTTTGGAGGAAGCAGTTCTTTACAGCAAGACGCGCCGGCAGTTTGGTCGGGCGATTGCTGAGTTCCAGGGGATTGAATTCAAGCTCGCCGAGATGGCCACTGAGTTAGAAGCTGCGCGGCTATTGGTATACCAAGCGGCCTGGGCGCATGACTGCGGCAATGTGGACGCCAAACAGAAATCGTCGATGGCGAAATTCTACGCCACCGAAGCGGCCCAGCGCATCGTCGATCAAGCGCTGCAAATTCACGGCGGCAACGGATTGATCGCCGGCAGCATCATGGAAAGGCTCTACCGCGACGTGCGTGCGCTGCGCATTTACGAGGGGACTTCCGAGATTCAGAAGCTCGTCATCGCGCGGGGATTGCTGAAATAGGCTCGTCCGAAGGCTGATCAGCCCTCCGACAGAGGTCGGAAGTCAGAGGTCAGGTGTCAGCAAAAGATTCTGCTGACAAACCCCTGGGAATGCTTCGACGGGCTCAGCATGAACGGAAAATTCTTAACGTTATCAGTCCCCTCCCGGTTCGTCCTGAGGCTCTCGAAGGATGAACGGAGGGTTTTTCAGCGGAATCAGTTAAAAACACAGGGGCGAAACCGATGACGACAAAAATTCTTATCTGGCTAATGGTAATTTTCTTCATTGCAAATGTTTCCGTCGCTCAGGCGCAGCAAGCGGCGAAAGTCCCCCGGACAGCATACCTAAGTGCTTCTTCCCTTTCTACTAACCCGGAGCGCGTCGCGGCATACCGGCAAGGCCTTCGCGAGCCTGGGTACGTCGAGGGGAAAAACATTGTCATTGAGTGGCGATTTGCAGAGGAAAAACTCGATCGCCTCCCCGCGCTTGCGGCAGAGTTAGTGCGTCTCAAGGTCGACATCATCGTCACGAGTGGTCCCACAGCAACACGTGCCGCCAAGGACGCAACTTCTACGATTTCCATTGTCATGGCGCAGGATAACGATCCTATTGGCAACGGGTTCGTCGCGAGCCTCGCGCGACCGGGCGGGAACATAACTGGCTTGGCAACTCTTAACCCGGAGTTAAGCGGAAAACGACTGGAGCTTATGAAGGAGATTATCCCCAAACTCTCCCGCATGGCCGTCTTCGGGACTTCAACCCAGCCGGGCAGCGCACAAATTTTGAAAGAGGTAAAGCTCGCCGCAGGGGCGTTCGGAGTCAAGCTTCAATACCTAGACGTCCTAAGTCCCACGGAAATTGAGTCGGCATTCCGAGCCGCGACGCAGGGGCGCGCTGAGGCATTTCTTTGGCTGGTGGCGGGCGGCGTCGCCGGCGCTCACCGAACACAGATTGCAGACCTCGCGGTAAAGAGGCGGCTGCCAGCGATATACGATAGGCGAGAATTTGTCGACGATGGTGGCCTCATGTCCTATGGAACAAACTTCCCCGACTTGTTCCGGCGCGCCGCTACGTATGTGGACAAGATCCTGAAAGGCAGAACGCCAGCTGATCTACCCGTTGAGCAGCCGATCAAGTTTGAGTTCATCATCAACCTGAAGGCGGCAAAAGCCATCGGCCTGACGATTCCGCCAAATGTGTTGGTGCGGGCGGATAAGGTGATCAGGTAGGCAATAGGCATCAGGTAATAGGCAACAGTTGAGGAGGCGGAACGATGGATTTTGAGTTGTCGGACGAATTGATCGCCGTGCGTGACTTGGCGCGGGAATTCGCCGAAAAAGAAATCGCGCCGACGGCGGCCAAGGACGATAAGGAACAGAACTTTCGTGGCGATCTGGTTCGAAAGATGGGCGAGCTGGGTTTTTACGGCACGATGATTCCCGAAGCTTACGGCGGCAATGGTTTGGGATTTCTCGCCATGGTGTTGATCACCGAGGAAATTGCCCGGGTGCATAGCGCGATGCGGGTGGCGATCAATATGCAGATTGGGCCGGCGCTGACCGTGCTGCAATTTGGCAGCGAAGAGCAGAAAAAGAAATTCATTCCGGGTTTGATGTCGGGAGAAACCATCGGCTGTTTTGCGATCACGGAGGCCGATGCCGGATCGGATGTCGCGGCGATGCGCACGACGGCGACTAGGAACGGGGATAACTATCTACTCAACGGTAGCAAGATTTGGATATCGAACGGCCCCGTCACCAACGGCGGGCTGGTTTATGCCTACACGGACAAAAGCCAAAAGCATCGCGGCATGAGCGCGTTCTTCACCGACTGGAGCGGGTCGGGATTAACGCGCCGAACACTCGAAACGATGGGCGCACATTGCTCGCCACTCGGCGAACTGACTTTCGACAATTTCTCAATTCCAGTTGCGAACCGGCTTGGCAACGAAGGCGACGGTTTCAAGATCTGCATGTGGCAGCTCAATCAGACGCGGCTTAACTGCGCCGCGGGCGCGTTGGGCGTGGCGCGCGCGGCAAAAGAGGCGGCGATCGCTTATTGTAACCAGCGCGCACAGTTTGGCCAGAAGATCGGCGAGTTTCAGATGAATCAAGATATGATCGCGCAAATGATCGCCCATGAAGAAGCGGCGCGTTTGCTGGTTTACCGCGCCGCGTGGTTGGCGGATCAGCAGAAGCCGAACAATTTAGAAACTTCCATCGGTAAATATTGCGCGGCGGAAGCCGCCAACTTCGCCGCCGACGCGGCGATGAAAATCCTCGGCGCCTACGGCTACTCCACCGAATTCCCGGTCGAGCGCTACTACCGCGACGCAAAGTCCTACCAGATCGTCGAAGGCTCGTCGAATGTGCAAAAGATGATCATCGCCCAGGATGCGCTGGGGTATCGCAAGGCGAATCGGTGAAAATTCACAGGGCGACCGAATGACGGTCGCCCTGTGAGATTTTCTAAGTGAAAAGTCTTAGCTGTTAGCGACGGCGAGCGCCGGGAGCTTTTTCTCGGCGAGCGCGAATCCGCCGAATAGCAGCGCGGCGTAGACGAGTGTGGCAACCAGCCAGTTCTGGAAGAATGGAATGGCAGCTACGTAGCAAGCGATCAGGCCCTGTAGAGTCAGTGGATAGAGCCCGTCGAAAGCCCACACGCCGAAATTGGACACGACGAAAAAGAACGTTGCTGCGGCCGCGGAAGTGCCGGTAACATTCATCACACCCTTCTTTTCCTTGAGCCAAAATCCCATGGCGACGATTACCGCAAAGGCCGCGTAGGTAATCGGCATTTGACCGTGAAAGCCGAGGACAAGATCGCTCAAGAACATTGCCGCTAGCGGCACGATGAAGGCCCAGCGTTTGTCGTCGAACTGGGCGCCGGCGAACAGCGCCAAGGCGCCGATGGGAGTGAAGTTCGATGGATGGGGCAAAAGCCGCATGGCGGCCGCCGCGAGTATCATACCGATCAAAAGCTTGGTGCGTGGTGTCATGATAAACCTCCCTCAGTGGAAACTTTAATTAGCAGTTTTACGCCTATCTTACAAATTGATCTGGCCGCGCCGGCTCGTCGCCTTGCGCCTTGACCGGCGCGACCAACAAACCGCGCCGATAAAACAGACGGCAGCGGCCAAGGGCGATGACGCTCTTACCTACGTGAGCAGCCGATCCCATCACCATCAGCGCTTTAACCATCCGTTCGACTCCTAGTAGCGAAATGTCACTCCGCCGAAGACGTTGAATCCTGGCGCGGGCACAAAGAAAGGCTGGGTGGTTAGGATTCCGGAGCTCGAAAATTTCCGATCGGTTATATTGTTTAACGTCAGCTGCGCGGTCCAGTGCTTCTGCTCATAGGCTATCCTGCTATTTAAGACGAAATAGTCCGCAAGCTTTTTCCCTTGATTCGGTTCGTCGCCCAGGAGGAACTGACTGCTCACATAGGTTCCGAAAAGGGAGAGCGTGAGCCCTTGCACCGGATGGACATTTACCCCGGTCGATAGCCGATGGCGCGGCACGAGAGGAAGCTCATCACCCTTGGTCACCTGCCCCGAAAACAACAGCACGTCCGACTCGAACGTGGCTTTGGTCGCGGTGTAGTTTATGAACGCGTCGCCCCATTGCTGGTAATGCCCTTTGAGCGAAAACTCGACGCCTTTCCGCAGCGTTCGGCTGATGTTTTCGTTCCTTCCGAAAAAATTAATCGGATCGGTAACGACGAAGAGAATTTCGTCTTTGACGGGCATGTAGAAAAGAGCCAATGTCGCCTCCAACCAATCGGCCCATCTCCCTTTGGCGCCGATTTCAAAGTTGCGGCTCGTCATCGACAGTAAGTTAGGATTGGAGCCGAAGGGTCCCTGCGCGAAGAGTTCACTGACTGTTGGAATGCGAATGCCTTCGGAGTAACTGAAGGAGAAACTAAGATCTTTAAGCAGTGTATAAACCAATCCAGCTTTGGGGTTGAAGCGATGAAAGGTCTTGGCGTCGCTAAGGGTTGAATCGAGCTTGTCAGTGAAATTCAAATCATCCCAATCGTAGCGGAAGCCCGCGCTTAGTATTAAAGGCTCGAAGAGGGTAAAACTATCTGTAAGGTAGGTGCCGATAACATTCTCATTGGTTATTTGCTTGGTCAGGAAATCAAAACCAGAGGCGCCACAGGATGTCAGGGCTTGGTTCGGGCTGAAAAATCCACAGTTGGTAATGTCGAACTGGTTGCGGGTGTATTCGAATCCCAAGGTTGCAAGATTTTTTCTCGCCAGAATCGCGCCCTCGTGGGTGAGCTGGGTAACACCGCCGCCGGAACCCAACAAGGTCTGCAAAAGGGACTCGGTCGTCTGTCCTCGGACAAAGCCTGCTTGATCGTTATTGCGATAAAAGCCGTTGACGGCCAGCGAAAATCCTGCGGGCAATTTTTGGCGCACATTCAGCGC
>CAYZJE010000121.1:0-1917 GCA_964478485.1 uncultured Syntrophobacter sp.
GAGTCCAATCCGGAAATGCGCGCCCGCTATCTCGGCCAGAACTGGGACTTGGTCAAAGTGCGCGGCACCCGCTACAACACCGGCGACGGCATCAAGATGGCAACCGACATAGGCGCCAGCCCCTTCGGCCACTGGAGCGGCTGTCATGCCTCGGTGATCGATGCCGAGGCCGCCGCCGTGGAGGCCGCCACCGATGAAAGCACGCGTTACTCCTATCCGTACAGCATCATGGTCAACATGAACGGCGAGCGCTTCGTCGACGAAGGCGAAGACTTTCAAGTTTACACCTACGCCAAAACCGGCCGGCGCATTCTCGCCCAACCGGGCCAGATCGCCTACCAAGTCTACGATCAGAAAACCGTGCCCTTGCTGCGCAGCATCTACATGCGCGCCCGGCCGATCACCGCGAAATCAATTGAAGAGCTGGCCGACGGCTTGGGCGTCGATCGCGCCCGTCTGCGCCGCACCATCGAGCAATTCAATCAAGCGGTGGCGCCGACGCCGTTCGACTCGACCAAGCGTGACGGCAAATGCACCACGGGATTGAACGTCGACAAATCCAACTGGGCGTCACCCATCGACTCACCGCCCTATCAAGCCTACGCGGTCGCCTGTGGCATCACTTTTACCTACGGCGGCTTGAAGATAAATCCGCAATGCGCCGTGCTCAACGCCGACGACGACGCGATCCCTGGTTTGTGGGCGGCCGGCGAGCTCACCGGCGGCTTTTTTTACCACAACTATCCGAGCGGCTCCGGCCTCATGCGCGGCGCCATCACCGGTCACGTCGCCGCTGGCGAAGCGGCAAAATACATCAAGGGAAAATGAGGATCTGTTTCGAGTCTCGGGTTTCGAGTTACGTCTTAGCGCAATAACAGCGGCGCCGCTGCGCTCGCCATGCCGGCATTGCTATGGGCAACGTTGGGAACCGTCCGAAGCTCCCAATTGAACAGCACGTTCAGTTTCTCGGCTTGGCGCTCGGCGGCACGGAAAAATGTCTGTCCGCGCTCGAAACGATTGGCCCCTTGCCGTTTCGCTTGAGCGGTGCGGCGCAGTTGCGGATGGTTCGGATCGGTATCTTTCTCGCCCAAGAGGATAACCAGCTTTTTCGCCAACGCACTCTTCAAAATCTCGGCGGTGAGACCGCTTCCCTTAAGTCCGTAGGGAAAGTTGCTTTCAAGTTCCGGCATCATATACCAGCCGGCATTGGCGGCCACCGCGACTTTCACCCGCGCCTGGGGGTTAGCCAAAATGAAACGATGGACGAACTGGGCACCGGCGGAATGACCGTACAAGCGATAGTCGCTTGCCGTCAGTTTATTAGCCTTGATCACCTGATCGAAGATTTGCTCGATCGCCGCGAAAGCGAACGGTGTCGCTCCGTCGGACTGGTCAGCATTGGCTTTTCTCGGCGCGGAATAATTCCGGCCGCCGGGAAAGCCCGCCGCCGAGAATTCCGGCACGAGCAATAGCGCCTGAGCGCGCCCAGCGTAAGGCTGCCAATCGTCGCGGTAGCGCTCACCATTCCGTTCCAATCCGTGCATGACGAAGAGCACCGGGGCATCTGCCGCCAACTCCTTGGGCCGATAGGTCCAAACCTTGATCGCGCGATGCGCCGCGCCTTCATGTTGTTGAAATGTGAACTGGCCCGCGCCCAGCGTGATTACGGGAATCTCGGCCGCGCCAACTCGCGCCGAACCAGCGAACAAAAGTATAAGTGTGTAAAGCAAGAACATCATTAAACCAAAATGCCTTAATTTTTTGCGCCCTTTGCGCCCTTTGTACTACTATAGCTCGATATTTGCGCAGCCTGCGCAAACTCCTGCGCCGCCGATCCCAAGGGCGACCAGCCGGTCGCCCCTACGCCCCTTTTGTGACCTTTGCGTTCTTTGCGGCCAATCTTCTTCAGTTGCGGCT
>CAYZJE010000122.1:0-12182 GCA_964478485.1 uncultured Syntrophobacter sp.
CTTCGAGCATTATACCGGCGTGCCGACCGCGACTCTGACGACTGAAAATCCCCTGGGTTTCGTCAGCGCGCTCAATACGACATTTCTTGCGGCCATCGGTTTGACGTTGATCGCATTATTTACTTCGGCGGCGCGCGGCGACCGTTGAGTCAAATTTAACTCGCGCTATTTGCCTTTGACCTAACTCTCCGCCCTTGGTAAAAGCGAAACAAATAGAACTCCCGAAAGGAGACCGTTAAGTCGATGACTATCAAATTGCCGCCGGTTGTCATTCTGGCGTTGTTGCTGGCCGTTCCGGTTGTCACGGAGGCGCAAACGCTTAAGGCAGGTTACATCTCCAAGGATCTAAACTACCTGCCGTTCTTCATCGCGCAGAAGAAAGGCTTTCACGGCAAGGAAGGCATCGCCGTCGATTTGATCAATATCGGGCGGAGCGATATCCAACTCCAAGCGTTGGTGGCGGGTGAACTGCACTTCGCCAACATCAATGCCGATAACATCATCATCTGGAACGAGCGCACCAACGGCAATCTGAAAGTGGCCGCCGGGTCGAGTAACGCGGCGCCCTATCTTTTGATCGGCGCCAAAAACATCAAACGGATCGAGGATCTCAAAGGGCAAAGACTCGGCGTGAATAGTTTGTCGGGTGGGGCGACTTCGATCTTGCTGACCTACCTGAAAAGCAAAGGGCTTATTCATCCCCGCGACTTCTCGATGTCGGTGATCGCCGGCGGCACGCCGGCGCGCTTGAGCGCTCTCGAGAGCGGCGCGGTGGCGGGCGCGGTGCTGGTGCTGCCGTTTTCCGATATCGCCGTCGACAAAGGATTCACCAAGCTGGGCGACACCACGGAAATCATTTCCAACTATCAATTTAACAACATCAATATCAATCCCGCGTGGGCGGAAAAAAACCGAACGGCGGTGGTGAAGTTCATCAAGGCGCATATTCAAGCCTTGCGCTGGATTCACGATCACCCGGCAGACGCGATAGAATTTCTCAACAAGGAATTCGGCATGGCGCCGCAGTACGGCCGGCGCGGCGTCGAATACTACACCAAGAACAAAGTCTATCCGTACAACGGCGACGTGACGCTATCGGGACTGAAAGTGAATATCGAAGTACAGGTGCAGGACGGCATCATCAAAGGCGCAGTGCCGCCGCCGGAGAAATATATCGACCTCAGTTATCTCCGCCAAGCGCAAAAAGAACTGGGCATTCAGTGAATAATGGGAATATTCGGTGACGGGAGCGCGGACGTGGATTTGACTAAAGCGGCAGCCTATTCGGAACAAACGCCCTATGATCTGTGGCAGGAGCGGGAGGAGATTCCCATCGTGCGCGGTCATTGCGTCGAGGATCTCACGGCTATTCCGGTTGCGCCGTGGCGGCGCATGGGCGCGCTCGGTTCGTTTATCAATCTGGTTGGCTCCGGGCGGAGCTGCGGCTCGTATGTTTGTGAAATTCCACCCAAGGGAGAGACCCAGCCGCAGCGCTGCCTGTTCGAGCAGCTGATTTACGTGGTCCGGGGCCGGGGCGCGACCACGGTTTGGAACGACGGCACGAGCAAGCAATCCTTCGAGTGGCAGGAAGGGAGTCTATTTTCACCACCGCTCAACGCCTGGCATCAGCACTTCAACGCCCAAGGCGCCGAAGCGGCGCGCTTCGTCGCGTTAACCGACGCGCCACCGATGATCAATCGGTTTCGCAATTTGGATTTCGTTTTCGCGAATTCCTTTTCGTTCATGGACCGCTTCGACGGCGACGATAGTTACTACAATGGCAAGGGCAAAGAGATCGCCAGCTACCGAACTTGGGAGTCCAATTTTATTCCCGACATCCGCGACTTTCAGTTGCGCGACCGCAGCCAGCGCGGCCAGGGCGCCACTGGGATTCGTTTGCATCTTGCCGCCAACACCATGAGCGCGCATTTGGAGCAATATCCCTCAGGCACCTATCCGCGCGGCCATCGCCACGGGCCGGGGGCGCATCTGGTGATACTTTCCGGCGAAGGTTATTCATTCTTGTGGGAGGAAGGGCGGCCGAAGATTCGCATCGACTGGCGGCCGGGCAGTCTATTGGTGCCGCCGGCCAATTGGTTTCATCAGCATTTCAATCCCGACCACCAGCCGGTGCGTTATCTGGCGCTTAAGCCCTGGGGCTTTACCTATAAAGTCGAAGACCTTTCGAAAACCGATCAAGACATCCGCGTCGGCGGCACACAGATCGAGTACCGAGATCAAGATCCGGAGATTCATGAAATCTTTCGCGCCGAGTGCGCCAAGCGCGGCACCGAGGTGAAGGTCAAGATCAGCTAAGCCGTGCGCCATCGTAACGGCGACGCTGCCGATACTTACAGCGCCAATTTATTTCGGCGCGGTGATCTCGATCAGCACAGCTTCGGGGTCGGCACCCCAACGGATCGGCAGTAGGATGCTGCCTAAGCCGCGCGAGACGACCATGAGCGATTGGCGAAAAGCGAATACGCCTTCATCGAGACAAAAGCGGCTCTGGCGAATGATCGCCGGGCCGTTGGGAAAACGGATCTGGCCGCCGTGAGTATGCCCGGAAAGGGTCAGCGGCACGCCGCGCGATTCCGCATCGTAGAAGTGATCGGGGTTGTGCGCCATCAAAAGATGCGGCGGACCGTGCTTGGCGAGCATATCCTGCCAATTCGGTTTGCCCATGATCCGGTCGTCGATGCCGCCAAGCACGAAACTGCCGCCGTGATGTTGGATCACGGCACTGTCATTTTTCAGCGTGCGGATGCCGATGGCCGCCAAATTTTTTCGTAGTTCTTCCGGATCGCCGCCAAAGTAGTCATGGTTGCCGAAACAAAACCAAGCGCCTAACCTGGCGCGGGTCAGGGGCGCCAAGCCGGCGAGGATGGGCGCGGCTTCGCTGACGTGACCGGTGACCAGATCGCCGCCAACGATGACGATATCGGGTTCCAGTGCCATCAGATCGTGAACGATACGCCACAAAGTTTCCGGTTTCAAAAATATTCCGGCGTGAATGTCGGTGATCAAGAGCACCCGCAGCCGTGGTAAGCCGGGCGGCCAGCCGGCGGGTGATAGGGTAGTTTCGGCTAGACCGAAGCGCCTTTCCAACAGCCAACTGTACGGATTCCACAGCGGCGCGAGAAACGGATAGACGAAGCGAGACAGAAAAATGTCGGCGTAGCGTTCGCAGAGCTTAATCAAGCCGCGATTGGGATTGAGCCTGCGCCGCTCCTTGCCGGTCATCCGGCGCGGCGGCGCGAGCTGGCGTGTTCGAAGCTGGGTAAAAGGCTCTTCCTGGGTGCGAATCTCGGCGCGCATGGTTTGACATATTGTAAACCGCTGGCGTTTGGAATGCATCCGGGATGGGGCGGAAGAAGAGGGACTTAGCCGCACCCTTCGACGGGCTCAGGGCGATCGGGAGCGCAAAGTTCGCAAAAAATCCCATCAGGAATTCCGATGTAAGGGCGTATCGCGATACGCCCTGGGGCGGCGGCGCGGCGATTGCCTAGTCAGTTTTCGTAGGGTGCGCTCGGCGCACCGGTCAGTCTCGGAATATCTCGCGCAAAATGTTCATGCGCTGCCGCAACGTGTAGGGTAGACGGGCGGCCAGCGTCAAGCCAATCGGATGGCGGACTGCGCTGACATGAACCTTGACTTTGCCGTGACTTAACTCTAATTGTCGCCGAAGCCCCCGAGAGTGACGAGTCATAGTGAGTTTACCTGGAATAACGTTGTCGGTAAGGCGCAAGAGAAGGAGAATTATGATGCTTATCTGGTCGAAGAGATCTTCGCTGGTTCCGCTTGCGGTATTTTTGCTGGCGGCGTCATTTTTGGCGTTCGCCTCGCGTGGAAGCGCCGGTGAGGCACCCCGCTCCGGCGGCGAGTTAGTCTTCGCCGTCGGCGGCACGCCGCCGTCTTACGACGGGCACCGCGAGACCACCTTCGCGATGCTCCATCCGGTGGCGCCGCATTATAGTACGTTATTGCGGTTCGATCCGCAGAACTACCCCAAAATTGTTGGCGACGTAGCGGAAAGCTGGCAGGTATCCAAAGATCGGCTTACTTATACCTTCAAGATTCGCCAGGGAATTCAGTTTCACGATGGCAGCCAGCTAACCGCCAAAGACGTCAAGGCAACCTACGACAAGATTATATTTCCGCCCGAGGGGGTGGTGAGCGCGCGCCAGGCGACTTACGCCGTCGTGGACAAATTGGAGAGTCCCGATGTCCAGACGGTGGTCTTTCGTTTAAAGCATCTGTCGGCGTCTTTTCTCGCCAACCTGGCCTCGCCGTGGAATTTCATTTATAAAGCCGACATTCTGGTCAAAGATCCGCGCTGGTATGAAAAGAACATAATGGGAACCGGCCCGTTTACTTATGTGGAGTATATCGCCGGCTCTCACTGGGTGGGAAAGAAGAATCCGAATTACTTCATGAAGGGACGACCCTATCTCGACGGCTACAAAGCAATCATCGTCCGGGACACGGCGCCGCGCGTCGCCGCGGTGCGCAGCGGGCAGGCGCTCATCGAATTCCGTGGCTTCAACCCGGCGGCCCGCGATGACGTAGTCAAGACCGCCGGGGATCAAGTCGTCGTCCAGGAAAGTCCCTGGGTCTGTAATCTTACGGTGACGCTCAATAACGAAAAGAAACCGTTCGACGACGTGCGAGTTCGACGCGCCTTGACTCTTGCGATCGATCGATGGGGCGCATCGAAGGCGCTGTCGCAGATCTCGGTGATGAAGCATGTAGGCGGGCTTCTCCGGCCCGGCTCCGAGTTCGCCATACCTGAATCAGAGCTCATCAAGCTCGCCGGATTCGGCAAGAACATCGAGACGGCGCGCAATGAAGCGAGACGATTGCTTAAAGAAGCCGGCGTGCCTGAGGGTTTTTCTTTCACTCTTAAAAACCGGAATGTGAGAGAGCCCTACGAAGTGACCGGCGTCTACGTCATCGATCAATGGCGTCAGGTCGGCCTCAACGTCAATCACGTCCAGCAGGAAGAAGGCGCTTACTTCAATGATTTTCGCCAGGGCAACTACGACGCCGGGATCGATTTTTCCTGTGATTTTATGGACGACCCGGATCTGCAGCTCTTCAAGTTCGTGAGTAGCGACAAGAGTCCCGTCAATTACGCGAGATACAATGACAGGGTGTTGGATGATCTATACGATAAGCAGAGCCGAGCCACAGACCCTAAAGAACGCCTGAAGCTCTTAAGGCAATTCGAAAAGCGGGTTATCGATGAGAAGGCATATCAGTTCCCTCCGACGCTCTGGTGGCAGCGCATCGTGCCGCACTGGACCAAAGTGAAAGGCTGGAAAATCACACCAAGTCACTACGTCAATCAAGACCTACGGGACGTCTGGATAGCGCCGTGAAGGCAAAAGGCAAAAGTTAAAAGGTAAAAGGCAAATCGGATCGAAGGTCGAGGATGGAGGATGGACGATAGAGGATCGCCAGGAGAAGCTCGGAATTTGCCGTACTAGAGAGCCGCCATCCTCGACCCATTTCTAATGGGCCACTATATACTCAAACGTCTCCTGCTGATGATTCCAACCTTGTTCGGGGTTGCCGTACTTATTTTTCTATTTCTCCGCGTTTTGCCGGGAGACATTGTCGAACTCAAATACGCCGGCACCGGCTCCTATGCGCCGAAAGCGGCGCTCGACCGCGAACGCGCGCAACTGGGTCTAGATCAGCCTATCTGGAAACAGTTCGTCACCTGGATCGTCGGTATCCCCCGCCTGGACTTCGGCACATCCATGTGGACGGGACAGCCGATTACCCACGAGATCGCCATTCGGCTTGAGTTGAGTATCGAACTAGCCCTGATGGCGACTTTTATCGCCGTCTTGATTTCAATCCCGCTCGGTACTATCGCGGCGGTGCGACAGGACACCTGGGTTGATTATGTCGTGCGGGTATTTTCCATCGCCGGGCTCGCCATGCCGTCTTTCTGGCTCGGCATTATCATCATTCTCACCTTCGTTATCTATTTCCACTGGCTGCCGCCGCTGATCTTCACTTCGTTCTGGGTCGATCCCAAAGCGAACCTCTTGCAACTCATCTGGCCGGCTCTCGCGGTCGGCTACCGATATTCAGCGGTGGCGACACGCATGACGCGCTCAACGATCCTGGAGGTTCTAAGGGAGGACTACATTCGCACCGCGCGGGCCAAAGGACTCCGGGAAAAGGCGGTGCTCGTGCGCCACGCGCTCAAAAATGCGCTGCTGCCGATTATCACGGTGATCGGCCTTGAATTCGCCTTTCTAGTGGGCGGGTTGGTGGTGACCGAGCAGGTATTCAATCTAAACGGCGTCGGCAAGCTGTTAGTCGAAGCGATCAGCCAACGGGACTACCCGATGGTTCAGAGCCTGGTGTTGCTGACCTCCTTCGTCTTTGTTTTCGTCAATTTTATTACCGATCTAGTCAATGCCTGGCTCGATCCCCGCATTCGATATCAGTAAACCATCCATGTCACGAGCGGGAAGCATCACAGCGGAATCTTTTTTGGCTATTTTCACTGCCAACCGTTGGGCGCGCGCTGCCTTACACTTCACTCGTCGTCGGCCGCTCGGCGCTGCCGGCGCGATGATTATTTTCGTGATGGTTTTCATGGCGAGTTTTGCCGAGTTGATCTCGTCCTTTAACCCGTTGGCGACCGATTACGGCGCGATGCTGCAGGCGCCGGGCGCGGCGCACTGGCTCGGCACCGATTCCTTCGGCCGGGATGTCCTGACCCGCATCATCTACGGTTCGCGAACCGCATTGTGGGTGGGGTTTGCTTCTTCTTTTCTCGGCGCGACCTGCGGCGCTATCGTCGGTGTTGCCAGCGCTTACTTTGGCGGCAAGGTGGATCTGATAACTCAGCGTTTCATGGACATGCTGTTGTCCTTCCCGCTGGTCGTTCTGGCGCTCTTGGTTGTCGCGATCGTAGGCACCGGGATTACCAACGTTATTCTCGCAATCATGATACCGATGATCCCGCGTTGCGCCCTGGTCCTGCGCAGCTGCGCGCTGTCATTGCGCGAAACTCCATTCGTCGAAGCTTCGCGCGCCCTGGGCACCGGCCACGCGCGGATTATTTTTCGCCATATGCTGCCCAACGTGATGGCGCCCTATCTGATCATGCTCACGGCTTTTCTAGGGCAGGCGATTTTGCTTGAAGCGTCATTGTCATTTCTTGGCCTCGGCGTGTCGGAGCCGCAGGCGGCGTGGGGATTGATGTTGCGCGGCGCGGCAGTGGAGTTCGCCGAGCGCGCGCCCTGGATGGCCATCTACCCGGGCATCGCTATCAGCTTGGCGGTTTTCGCCTTCAACCTATTCGGTGACTCGCTGCGCGATGCGCTCGACCCGAAACTGCGCGTGCCTTAGCTTGGCCGCCGGGTTGTGCTAGAAAAATTAGCCATACGGTTTTTGCCTGAATTGGCATTGTACACCGAGCCGAATAGGTCACCGGGGCTTGGTTCGAAACGATATTTCTATTTCCGGTTTTTCCAGGGATCCAAACCGACTGGAGCGCTGCGTTGTTCGTAAAAACTTTTCTGCAGCTTATGGAGATCCGGGGTACTCAAAAGCTCGTTGTGAGACTTGCCCGCGGCGTCGCTGTATTCGAAGACGATGCGGCGCGCATCCTTGTGGATTTTCGTTAGCACTCCCGCTTGGCCGTCGACCAGCCGGCCAATGGTTCGGAGCATTTCCGCGAGGCTTCGAATGTCGGGAATCTTGCCCACCCCAAAGCGCCGGCGCATGCCGGTTTCGTCGATTTGATTAACGTCTCCGAGAGTGTAAGTGCGGTCGAAGGGGACGGTTGCCGACTTGGCTTGGTGGGTTAGAGTCGAAACGTCGCGGGCGAGCATGTCGGCGCAGAAACCCTTGAGCCCGTTGCGCTGCGGTTGAGTTTGTTTGGCGGCCAATCGATCCTTGGTGCACTGACCGCGAACGACAAACTTCTCGCCGTAAACTTGGATTTCGACAGATTCGGGAAATAGGTCGGCAAGGTCTTGACCGATGGCGCGCAACGCGCGGGCATAGGCGCCAGGAGCGGTTGAGGACAATATTTTGAATGACTGTGCGAACTTCATGACCGGTTAAGATCGGCGTATTTTCGTATCACTAAAATCGGTGCGCCCTCGACTACGGTGATTTCTCCAATGGGCTGCTCTGCTCGCTGAAATCGATGGGAATATTATCGCTTCGTTCGCTGGTGTAGCGCCGCTGCAGGCGGTACAACTGAGTGTTGTCCAGTTCGACTTTCCTAAGCCGGTCCTCGCCGTCTTGGTATTCGAAAATGATGTGGTGCAAGTCCTTGAAAATTTTGCTGAGCCGGCCGTTGTGGCCGTCGATGACTTTGCCGATGGTGCGGAGC
Organism: uncultured Syntrophobacter sp.; assembly: GCA_964478485.1. Lineage (GTDB taxonomy): Bacteria > Desulfobacterota > Binatia > UBA9968 > UBA9968 > DP-20. The sequence continues at coordinate 8,372 of CAYZJE010000122.1, forward strand.
CGTTCGGCGAGACTGTAAATTTCCGGAAGGCCGCCGGCGTCGTAGCGGCGTTGATTGCCGCGCGCGTCCAAGCGGTCGATGTCGGCCGCATTGTAACTGCGCGTGAACGGCGTAAGGTCCAGGTCGGGCTCACCCATCGGCGGCCTAATAATTCCAGCGCGGAGCATGGCGCCCATCTTGCGCAGGCTGCTCCAACCTCCGTTTGCCTGCTGGCTTTCGTGCCGGGCGCGATTGCATCTACCGTGAACCAGAATACTGTTGCCGTCCGGCTCGATAGTCATACTGTCGGGTAGAAGATCGGCAAGGTCTTGGCCGATCGCGCGCAAGGCGCGAGCATGAAATCCGGAAAATTGTTCCATCTTTGCGTTGCCTCACTGAATATTATGAATTACTTGGAGGATTGCTACAACTGATAAGATTTGCGGCTCAAGTTTCCGGAGCCCACGCCGCGCTCGCCGTCGGTCCGACGGTAATGGGTAAATCGGTGGCTTGACCCTGTGGCTCATGGCGTACTACAAAACAGCCAAACCTTTAAAAGCTGTTTTTTCGAGAAAGGCGGGCCGTTTATGGCAAATTCTGGCAGTTTCGCGCAGCTTCACCGCGCCGGCAACGAGTTGGGCGCGTGCACCACTTATCAATTATTTCTTGAAAAGGAAGGCGTGCCGGCGCTGGGCGGCTTTCACATCGAAGACATCAATACCGTGGAACTGCATCCCTGGGCGCGGCTGGGGGGCCGTGGTATCTATCTCAATCTCGACGGTTCCGAGGGTGTCAACGACTGCTATATCGCCGAGATCGCCGCCGGCAAGTCGCTCGAGCCGCAGAAGCATTTGTTTGAACAATTGATCTACGTCGTCGGCGGTCATGGAGCGACCGCGGTTTGGCAAGACGGCGGCAGGAAGCAAACTTTCGAGTGGGGCGAAGGGGCGCTGTTCTCGCCGCCGCTCAATGCTTGGCACCAACATTTCAACGGCGCCGGCGATAAACCGGTGCGCTTGCTGGCCATGACCAACGCGCCGACGGTACTCAACCTCTATCACAATATTGACTTCGTCTTTAACTGCGACTACCGCTTCACCGACCGCTACGCTGGCGAGGAGGATTTTTTCAGCGGCCAAGCGAAGATTCCCGGTGAAGGATTTCACGATACCAACTTCATCCGCGACGTGCGCGCCTATGAGTTGCCGGAGCGCCGCGAGCGCGGCGCCGGCGGCAAGATGCTGATGATCGAGATGTCGAACAACGTCATGTCGGCGCATATCTCGCAATTTCCCGTGGGCACCTACAAAAAGGCGCACCGCCACGGCGCCGGCGCCCATGTGATCATCCTCAAGGGTGAAGGCTTTTCGGTGATGTGGAAGGAAGGCGACGATATTAAGCGCTACGATTGGCGCGCCGGCAGCTTGATGGTGCCGCCGGAACGTTGGTTCCATCAACACTTCAATGTCGGCGGCGAACCGGCGCGCTATCTGGCGCTTAAACCGTTTAGCAGCCGAAAATTTCCCGGCCTGAGAAAACAATGGGGCACCTCCGAAAGCGTAAAGCTCGGTGGCGACCAAATCGAATATGAGGATGAAGACCCGCGGATTCGTCGGATGTTCGAAGCAGAGGCCGGCAAGCGCGGCGTGGTGAGCCAAATGAGCGGCGTTTATAAGGCGGCTAGCTGCCGGTGACGGAAGCGCTAAAACTTTACCGTGAAGAAGCCGGCGAGGGAGCCTGAGATCGCGCGCGCCGCGCGCGATCTCAGATGGCAAATTTCAGACCTGTCCAGTAGCCCGCTGAATTGTCCGCACTAGCGACTCTGCAATACCTGTCCGCCCATATTGGTGATTTTGTCGAGGCGGATTTGCACGATAATGCCTTTGCGCTCAGGATCTTTGTCCAACTCTTCTTTGACCGTGCGCGCCATGCCTTGTTCCCAGATCGGTCCCGATTCATGCAACGTCGCGGCGCCATGAAAGCGCCAGGCCACTTTGGTTTTGGCGTCGCGGAAGAGCACGATGACCTTGGGGTTTTCTTTGACGTTTTTTAGATGTATCCGCTTGGTGCGCTCCAAATAGGCGAGCGACTCCTTGTCGAACACCATCATGCTGCCCTTGTAGCCAATGTCCGGTTCGCCGTCGGCGGAGACCGTGGCGAGGATGCAGGGACAGCCGTTGGCCAAGGCCGGGTCAATCATTTCCTTCATCTGGTCGAGAATTTCAATCATGGGTTACCTCCTGGATCGAAGTTAATACAAGACTTCTCAGCGGCGGTCAAACCGAACGCACAAGAGGATCAACCGCGAAACACACGAACTACACCAATGCATCGAAAATTTCTGAGCTTCATTTTCGTGTTTTTCGTGCCTTTCGTGGTTCAATTCTCCGGTTCCGAATCTTTGGTGGTCGCTCTGCCGACCTCAGCTCAAGAGCCGCGGGCCGAAGAGTTTGACGGAGTTGTCCCAAAGAATCTTCCGTTTGGCCTCGCTAGAAATTGCCTGCGCGTCGAAATCCGGCAGCGCTCGGGCTGGTTCGATGGCATCGGGGTGCGGGTAGTCGGTGTTCCAGACGATGTTTTCACCATTCAACTCATCGACCACGTGTTTGAGCGCGCGCTCGTCGCTATCGCAGGAGATCACGCACTGGCGCATGAAGTATTCGCTCGGGCGGAGCTTTAGCTTGTCCGACTTGCCCATCACGCTATTTCTTCCGTGCGTGTGATCGTCCATGCGCCCGAGCCAGAATGGCAGCCAGCCTGAGTTCGATTCGAGGATCGCCAGGCGCAATTTAGGGAAGCGCTCCAACACGCCGGTAAAAATAAAATGGCCCAGGGTGGTCATGTTGTCGCAGGGAAATCCGAGCGCATGATTGAGACCGCGCAGCGCGAGCTGCATGTCGTCACGACGGTTGCCTTCCAGCTCGCGGAACGGCTGAAAGCGTCGCTGACGATTCTCACCGTGCACGGCGATGGGGAAGTCCAGCTCAGAGGCTAAGTTCCACAGCGCGTCGTATTCGGGTTCGTGCAGCCACTTGCCTTCGGGCAAATACGGATTGCGCACCGACAGCGCGCCCAATTCCTCGACCGCGCGGCGCGCTTCCTTGACCATCTCGCCGACATCCGAGCCTGGTAGCACGGCGACGAATTTGAGTCGCTTGGGGTCGACGCTGCAATATTCACGGCACCAGTTGTTGTAAGCGCGGCACATGGCGGCGCCGAGCTGAACATCTTTCAACGCGACGCGGTAGGCGAAGTTGCCGTTGTTGCCCGTGGGTAGCAACACCTGAATGTCCCAGCCATATCGATCCATGTCGCTCAGGCGAATCTGCGGCGACCACCATTGCCGGTAGGCTTCGCCATATTTTTCTTCCATGGCGCGCCGCGCGCTCTCGGGCGGCGCCGATTGGATCTCGCCTTTAGAAATAAACTTGCCGTCCGGCTCGTAAACCATGAAGTTGCCGTCCATGAACGCAACCTTGGGCACTTGGTCACGGTATTTTGGCTCGACATAGCGCTCCCAGAGGTACTGCGGCTCGTGCATATGGCCGTCGGCATCGATGACTTTAAAATTTTTCCACATAAGGTTTCCGGTTTTGGATTCCGTTTCACAGTACAATTACGATGAGAACTTGTAGCTCGGCCCAAACATCTTGATAAAAAAAGAGATCTAGACCGATTTCACTTAACAGATCTGTCGATGCACGAACTCGACAATCTTCTCCACCGCTCGCGCGGCATTGGGTGAGCTGGCATTTCTGCCGACGAAGCCTTCGGCTTCGCCTTCGAATAGTTCTAGCTCTAGGTGGCCGCCGGCCTTGCGGTAGCTTTCGAC
>CAYZJE010000123.1:0-3882 GCA_964478485.1 uncultured Syntrophobacter sp.
TATGGCGCGCCACCATGACGCCGCGTAAAAGCGCGCGAATCATGCCTTTGACCACCAGCGGCTTCTCGGCGATGACCGCCGGCGAAGTGGAAAAGCCCGCTTCGGGAATCTCGAAAAGATCGCGGCAAGAAGCTAGCGCATGGCCGCCCATCTGCACGGCGATGTTCCAGTGCGGCGGATCGCAACACACCGCGTCGACTTCGCCGCGTTCGAACAACCCCAAGCGAAAGCGTTCGGTGTTGGGCGGTTTGCTGCGGCTATCGATCCACGTAACATCCTTTTCCGGATCGACGCCGAAGTGGCGCATGACCATCTTGGCGTCCATGCTCGACCCGCCTTTGAGGTCTCCGGCAATCGTTCTTCCTTTCAAATCGGCAACATCTTTGACATAGGGCTTAGCCACAAACACATGCGCCGTGCGGTTGGCTATCGAGACGACGTTCACTTCGCCGTCGAGGTGATCGCGCTTTTCCAACACCGAGCGAAACGGCGGCGAGCCGCCGGGGGATTGAAAAATGATCGCGCCGTCTTTGCGCCATTGGTGGCGGGGGTGTTCGCTGTCGGGTATCCCCTGAACTGGCCTGAGATCGACATCCAGCCCTTCTTCTTTGAAGAAGCCTTTGTCATAGGCGACCCACATGGGCGCGATGTTGAGCGGCAATGCCGGGCCGAACACGACGATCTTTTCGTTTGCGCTCATTGGCTCTCTCCTTTTGATCAGTTAGCTATGTTTTTCATGAATATAAACCGTTTACAGACACAAGCCGCCAACGTCAAGACCTCCCAGTTGGGTACGCTGAAAGGTTACGAGCATTGACACTGGTAGCGGTTCCATTATATTCCTCGCAGCGAATTAAGAATCTCCATTAGGCGTCCATAAGGAAGGAACTAACGATGGCGAATCCGCCGCCAAGATATTCCAAACCACGGGTCTTTGTTCGGTCGGTGGAAAGCATTACTTATTCGCTTAACGACATGCGCCGCCAGCGATTGGAGACGGCGCCTCGGGTGATTCGGCGCGACTATCAGGAACTCATTAACGCCACCGGCGATAAGGTCGAAGAAAAATCGATTATCAGCCCAGGGAAAGAGCCCTTTGTCACGCAAAGTCTGCATTGCCACTTCGTCCTGCTCCCTCCCGGCGCGCGCGACAAGGGCCACGGCCATCAGAACGAAGCTTTTATTTATTTTCTCCAAGGGCGCGGCTTCGACATGCATGACGGGCTTCGTTACGACTGGGAAGCCGGCGACTGTCTCGCCGTTCACAACGATTCGGTGCATTGGCACAACAACCTCGATCCCGACCGTCCGGCGGTGGGACTGATCATGAAAGCCAAACCGACTTGGTTGTTCCTAGGCTTGCACCAGCAAGGGCCGCTGGGCACGACACCGGCTGCAGACGATGACCGCTGGGGCCCGCCCAGCGAACTGTCCATCGTCCGCGCCCCGCAAGACGAAAAGCTCAAAAAAGTCCTCAAGCCGCACGACACACCCTGGCAGATGACGCCGCATGGAAAAATGCGCCTGCTCGCCGACGCCAGCGTGCCACTGCGGGTCAAAGCGATCGACGTCCACCTGCAAGACATTGCCGGCGCCAGCCGGTCGGGAAAACAATGGCAGATGGCCGACGAAGTTTTCTACGTGCTCGAAGGGAAAGGCTACGATCTCCACTGGGACGTCGACGTTGACATCACCGACAAATACTACGCGCGCATCGCCAAGCAGCCGAGTCGCTGGGATTGGCGCGCCGGCGATCTGGTCTACATTCCACAAAACTGCGTGCATCAGCATTTCAACGCCGATCCAGCCAAGCCGGTACGCTTGATCTCGGCATCGAACCGGCTTTACAAAATGCTCGGCTATTCCAGAATCGAGCAACTTGAGGATGCACCAGAATATGGCGCGCGGCCGCAGCCGAGCACGGCTGTGATGGAGAGTCGGCTGTAGCAGGTCGAGGATAGAAGATCGAGGATGGAGGATGGCGTTTTTCGATCCTCGATCCTCGACCCTCGATCCTCGACGACGATTGCGTCGAGCGAGCGGGAATATAACATGCGAAGCGAAATTCTAGCAAAGCTACTAACGATCCTTTTTGCAGCTGCATGGCTGTCCGGCTCTACGGCACTCGCAGCCGCGCCGAGTCCGGCCTTACTCAAAGCGAAAAAAGACGCTGACGCCAAAGGCTACACGTTCGTCACCAATCACGACGAGATCGTCAATAAAGCCAAGCAAGAAGGCAAGCTCCGGGTGCTCGCCGAGATGGAGCCGCCGACGATCAAAGCCGCGATCAAAGCGTTCACGAGTAAATATCCGTTCATCAATCTGCACATCGAAGAGATCACCGGCACCGATGCCGCCCGGCGCAATATTTTGGAAATCAAAAGCGGCATGGCCAAAGACTGGGATGTGCTCCATCTTTCCAGCGATTTCTACAACGAATACCTGCCCTATTTATGGAAAATGGATGTCGTCGGCATGGCACAGCAAGGCATTCTGCAAATCCCAGTGCCGATGATCGATCCGAAAAATCGTAACGTGGTCGGCTATTACAGCCGCTTTCAGGTGACCGCCTACAACAAAACTCTGGTCGCCGCCGACAAATTGCCCAAGCTTTGGGAAGACATGCTGAAACCGGAATTCAAAGGCAAAAAATTCGCCGCCGATATTCGCCCGACCGAAATCGCCGCGCTGGTGCCGGCCTTCGGTTTAGAAAAGACCATCGACTTTGCCCGTAAGATCGCCGCCCAAGATCCCATGTGGGTGCGCGGCGGCAGCCGCACCGTGACCTCGATCGCCGCCGGCGAGGTGCCGATGATGATCGGGCCCAACTTTCACACCACCAAACGGGCCATGGGCAAAGACCGGCTGGGCAATTTGCAATTCGTCGCCCTCGAACCCGTGCCGGTGCGTTTGTCGCTGGAAGAAGCGATTCAGGCCGGCAGCAAAAATCCCCATGCCGCGCTGCTGTTTCTCGAATGGATGGCGAGCAACGAGGCGCAGAAGATCGCCGACGAAAACGAGCCGGCGAGTTCTTCGCTGTATGTGCGCGGCGGCATCGTCGAGCAGGAACTGCGCGGCAAGAAACTTTCCACCGTGAACTGGGATGATCACCAGCATATCGACCAATGGCAGGCGAAAGTTTTTGAGGCCTACGGTTTTCCCAAGGCCGAGATCAAGCGATAGCATCATCGACGAGCACAAATCATAGGAGGTAACCCGATGCCTTTAGAAGAGTCTAAAAAGTGGCGCAAAGGTAACAAGACGGCGACCTACTACGCCGACGACTTGAAGCGCAGCAAGGAAGAGAAGCAGCAGCTCGATAAATACCCCAAGGCGGTCAAGCCGGAAGAAATGCCCTGGGAAGATAGTCCCCATGGCCGGCTCAAGCACATGGCGCGCGAAGGCATCAACGCGCGCATCAAAGATATCGACATGTACCAACAGGAACTGCCACCCGGCGGGCGTTCGGGAAAACATCGTCACACCGCGGAAGAATTAATGTTCATCCTCGAGGGGCGCGGTTACTCGCTCCATTGGGATGTCGACTTCGATCTCGACGAGGCGTACAAGTGGCACACGGCCGAAGAACCGAAACGTTTCGATTGGGAAGAAGGCGACCTGGTGTTTATCCCGATCAACACCGTGCACCAGCATTTCAACAGCGATCCGGAAAAGCCGGCGCGCTTCATCTCGGCGAGCAATCGCGTCTATACGATGCTTGGTTTTGGCGACGTGGAAGAGATCGAGGAAGCGCCGCCGTTCGACAAGAAAACTGGACTGTGAAATTTAGCAGGAGGAACAAGTGGAACAGCAAATTTACGACGAAGAACGATGTTACGTGCGTGGTATCGGCGCCAAGAGCTACAGTCTCAAGCAGGAACT
>CAYZJE010000124.1:0-8646 GCA_964478485.1 uncultured Syntrophobacter sp.
GAGACTGTGTCGCAATTCACTCGGAGCCCTTCGACACGCTCAGGGCGAACGGATAAGTAGTTGAATTCGCGATCGAGCAATACCGTTCGTGGTGAGGTTCTCGAACCATGAACGGTATTGCGACACAGTCTCGTTGCGGGGGAGGAAACAGGAGGGGGATTCGTGTCCTTCGTGGTGAAAAACAATTTCCGAGTAAAGGCAAACTCACATGAGCGAAACAAACCTCACACCAGACACACTAAATTTCGGCCGCGCCGTGCAGAGCGAGTTGGAACGGGTAATCCAGGGGCAGTCGGCGGCGATTCAGAGTCTACTCGTCGCGTTGACCGCCGGCGGCCATGTGTTGATCGAAGGTGTGCCTGGGGTCGCCAAGACGCTTTTGGCGCGCAGCCTCGCCGCCGCTTTGCGCTGTAGCTTCGCGCGCATTCAGTTCACTCCCGATCTGATGCCGTCGGATATTACCGGCGTGAACGTTTTCAACGCCGCCACCGGCAACTTTATTTTTCGGCCAGGGCCGTTGTTTGCCGATATCGTGCTCGCTGACGAAATCAACCGCGCGCCGGCGAAGACTCAGGCCGCGCTGCTCGAAGCCATGCAGGAGTATCAAGTCAGCATCGACGGCGAGACCCGCCCATTGCCGCCCGGCTTCACGGTGGTGGCGACGCAGAATCCGATCGAGTTCGAGGGAACCTATCCTTTGCCGGAAGCCCAGCTTGACCGTTTTCTAGTGAAGATCGTCATCGATTATCCCGGCGAAATCGATGAAAGAGCTATGCTTAAAACCATGCAATCTTTAGGCGCGCAGTCAGCCAAGCCGCACAACGTGATTCAAGCGGTGGCGGGGCTAGAAGAACTCAGCCGCATGCGCGCGGAGATGTACGCGGTCCGCGTCGACGATGCCGTGCTTGAATACGCGCTCCGAATCATCCGCCAATCGCGCTCCCTGCCGAGCCTAACTCTCGGCGGCAGCCCGCGCGCCACGCTCATGCTGTTGCAAGCGGCGAAAGCTTTGGCGCTGCTGCGCGGCCGCGATTACGTGACACCGGACGAAATCCAGGTGATGGCCCCTCCGGTGCTGCGCCACCGCGTCCGGCTGACACCCGAAGCGGAAATCGAAGGCCTGAGCGCCGACGCCTGCATCCAGTCGCTGATTTCTCAAGTTGAAATCCCGCGCTAGCAGTCTGCTGAATAAATGTGAAACATGCTTCGACACGCTCAGCATGAACGGAATTATTTGAATCATTTCAAGGTCCTTTCCGTTCGTCCTGAGCCCGTCGAAGGACTCCGAGAAGGTATTTCAGCGACCTGCTAGTTAAGGAGCCGCAACATGTCTCTCGTACCGACACTGCGCTTGATTCGGCTGCTCACGATCGGCGCATTTTTCTGGCTGCCGGCGGCCTTCGTCCCGGGCGGCGCCCTCGCGGGCTTGCTATTTCTGATAATTTTGCTCGCGTTGTGTTGGCGCGATCTTCGCACCATTCCCGCCGCCACCGAGCTCGGCGCCCAACGTGAGCTGCCGCCGCGCTTCTCGCTTGGCGTCGAGCATAAAATCAAGCTTACCGTTAGCAATCGCTCCAGACGGCCATTGGCGGTCGCCGTGCGCGACGAGTTGCCGGATGTCTTTGAGCTTCTGAGCGAAATGCCGCCGGGCCGACTGCCCGCTGCTGGGGCGGCCGAGTTCACTTATTCGGTTCTGCCGCTCAAACGCGGCGCTTTTGATTTCGGCGCTGTCGTGCTGCGAATTAGCGGCGCGGCGGGACTCTTGCAGAAACAGATTTCGTTGCCAGTGGCCGATAGCGTAAAAGTCTATCCGAACTTCAAAGCGGTTGGGCGCTACCAATTACTCGCCAAGATCGACGAGCGCGACGAACTCGTGCGCAAACCGCGCCATTTGCGCGCGGCCGGCACCGATTTCGAAAGCCTGCGCCCCTACATTCCCGGTGAAGATCCGCGCAGTATCGACTGGAAAGCGACCGCCCGGCGCGGCGCAACCATCGCCAAGAACAAGCAGATCGAACGAGGTCAGCAGATCGCGATCCTATTGGACACCGGCCGGCTGATGGCCGGCACGGTCGGCAAGTATGCCAAACTGGAGCACGCCATGAACGCGGCGGTGATGCTGAGCTACGTCGCGCAAAAGCGCGGCGATGCGCTCGCCGTGGCTTCGTTCTCGAATAGGATCGAATCGTTTCTGCCGATGATGCGCGGCCCGGCGTTGCTGCCTCGGGTGCTCGAATCGCTCTATCCCGTGCAAGTACGGCCGGTGGAATCCGACTACTGGCAGGTCATCGCCGAAGTGATGAATATGCTTCGGCGGCGCAGCTTGGTGATCCTCCTCACCGACGTGCTCGACGCCTCGGCGAGCGCCGGATTGATCAACAACCTGGCGCGCGCCGCCGATCGCCACCTGGTGTTATGCGTCGTCTTGACCGAGCCGAAAATTCGCGAGCTGGCGGAGCAAATTCCCAGCACGGCCGCCGAGACCTATCAAAAGGCCGCGGCCGCTGACCTGCGCCGGCGCCGCCACCTGGCCCTGGAACAAATGCGCGCCCGTGGCATTCTAGTGCTCGAAACCGATCCGGACCATTTGAGCGTCCATTTAGTGAAGCGTTATCTGGAAATCAGGCAAGCCGATTTGCAATAGCGGCCATGCGAAGTAAAGCTGGAACCAACAGTCTCGGAATATCTCCCGCAAAGGCGCAAAGACGCAAAGGTGACGGGCCGAGGCCCGTCATCCCGAGCGAAGCCGAGGGATCCAAAAACAATTTTTCCCGGAGCTTGTCCTGACCCATTCGACCAGGCTCAGGGTCATGCTGAGGGAAATCGACGCATGAGCTTTGTCGAAGGGGTAGAAATGACAAGGAGTCTTTCTTTCCAAACTTAGCGACTTTGCGCTCTTTGCGTTCTTTGCGGCTAATCATCCGAATACCATGGACGAAAGCGTTTTTATCTCTACCCCCGATCACGTCTCCCTCGAGTTCGAGCTCGCCGGACCGGGCTCGCGCTTTGCCGCCTATCTGCTCGACTTTTTGTCCAGCGTCTTGCTCATGATCGCGCTGGTTTTGCTCATGCTTTTCACCGGCGCCGCCGGTTTGCGCGGCCTGTTGAATCTGTTTCGCGGCGACGGCGGCTGGCTCGCGTCATGGGGTACTGCGCTATTGATCCTCATGCTCTTTGCGATTCATTGGGGATACTATGTCTTTTTTGAAGGAATATGGCATGGCTCCACGCCGGGGAAAAAAAGCCTGGGCATCCGGGTGATTCGCCAGGACGGCTTGCCCATCGGCTTTCGCGAAGCGGCCCTGCGCAATCTTTTGCGCGTCGCCGACATGCTGCCGCCGCCCTGCTACATTCTGGGCGGATTGGTGGCGCATTTCGACAGCAAAGGCCGGCGCTTGGGCGACATGGTCGCGGGCACCTACGTCGTCATGGAAAAATTCGCGCGAGCGGGCCGCAGCGCCAGCGGCGCGGCTTGGGCCACGCGCATTGAAAAAGGCCGCTCGCGCCAGGCGCTGACTTTGCCGCGCGGCACCATCTCGGCGCAACAGATCGGCTTGATCGAACAGTTTCTCGCCCGGCGCCATCAATTGACCCAGGAGCGCAGAGACAACTTGGTTTGGCAAATCGCCGAGCCGCTGTTGCCGTTTCTCGCCGAAGATCGCGACCGGTTGGCCAAGAGCGCCGAACGCGCGGAGCGCTGCGAACGGTTGTTGCTGCAGATTCTTGAGATGGCGCAATCGCAGGAAACCAAACCGCTGGCCGCGGCCAAGACCCCAAGCCCATCCCTTTTCTGAGGAAGCTGCGCGATGGAGAACGCCGAAGAAAAACAAACCCAGTGGAACCGCTTCGCCGATCGGGTTGAGCGGCTCAACCGCCAGGGGCCGCGCGCGCTGCGCAAACTCGGCGGCGCGGAACTCACCAGATTGATCGACGATTATCAAGTGCTCAACGCCGACCTGGCACGGGCGCGCTCCATGGGCGCCGATCACGCCACCGTGGCTCAGCTCAATCGCATCGCCGTCGCCGGGCACAATCTGCTGTACGGCCAAATGCGCCGCCAAACAACTGCCGATGGCTCCGGTTGGTTCGGTAGTTTCGCCCGCGCCGTCAGGCGCCATGGCTGGGCGGTGGCGCTTTCGCTGACGATGTTTTTCGGCTCGGCGTTGGCAAGCTATGTTGCCGTGCTGTTCAATCCCACATTGGGATACGACCTGCTCGACGATTCTTTCGTCGAGTTCGATCCGGCCAGCCCGGAAAATTTGCACAACATCCCGAGCCTCGCCCGGCCGGTGGTGTCGTCGACGATCATCGCCAACAATATTCAAGTGACCTTCTTGGCCTTCGGCCTGGGACTCACCGCTGGCATCGGCACCACGGCGTTGCTGATCTTCAATGGCATTCATCTCGGCTCGGTCGCCGGATGGATGACGCTGCGCGGCAAACAACGCGCGCTGTGGGGCTGGATCATGCCGCACGGCGGCACGGAGTTACTCGCCATCTGCCTAGCCGGCGCGGCGGGCTACCTGCTCGCCGCCGCCATCGTCGCACCCGGTTTGCTGCGCCGCAGCAGCGCGCTCAAACGCGTCGGCAGCGACGCCCTCGCGATCGAGCTCGGCTGCATGGTTATGTTGGTCATCGCCGGCGCGATCGAAGGCTTCGTTTCACCAAGCAGTTTGGACTACCCAAGCCGCATCGCGGTTCTCGGCCTAAGTCTTTCACTCTGGGCGCTATACTTCTTCGGCGCCGGCCAACGGCGTTCGAGCAGCGCCGCGGATCAGAACGAACCCGCGACAACCGCCGCCACTTCGCGGCCGGGACATTGATCCCGGCGCTGGCGGAGAAGAAATTTAACCATAATGGTCACGTAGGGGCGCGATTCATCGCGCCCTCGGACGGAAGACGGGGATCATTCACCGCAAAGAACGCAAAGTACGCAAAGAAGGAGTAGGGGCGACCGGCCTGCGGCTCAAAGCCTCCGGGCGGCGTGCCGGCTGGTCGCCCTTCTTTGTCGCACGCCGCGAAACATTCGTGCGAGCGGCGAATATTTTTAACTATCGGTACTACCGACGATAACGCCGCGTTGAAGATTAACATCACGCCGTGCTATTGATCCGAAGAAACTTCACCGAAGGATTTTGAATCGCTAAGCCATCATGCTTCGCTCGTACAATAGATTCGTCGTCTTGATCGGCGCGCTGCTGCTCGTGCTGCTCACCATGACGCTGCTCTACATGCTCGGCATGTATTATCTAGAAGGCCGGTCACGCGGCTTTTGGCAGGCGTTGCAGTGGGCTGCCGGTACTGCGTCGACCACCGGCTACGGCGGCGATACTTCCTGGCAGCATCCGCTGATGGTTGTCTACGTCGTCTTTGCCCAGTTCATCTTTGTGATTCTGCTCTTCCTGATTTTTCCGATTTATCTGATTCCGTTTCTCGAAGAACGGTTCGAAACCCGCCTGCCAAAGGAAGCTTCCAAGGCCAAAAATCATGTCGTGATTTTCGACTACGGTCCGGCGGTCGCCACGTTATTGACGGAGCTCGAACAAGCCAACATCGCCACCGTCGTCATCGATGAAGACGAAGCCGACGCGCGCCTTCTATTGGAGCAGGGGCACCAAGTCATTTACGGCAATCTCGACGAAGGCGTCCTGAGGAAAAGTAATTTGTCCCAGGCCCGCGCTTTGATCGTCAACAGCAGCGATGACCGCAACGCGGCCGCCATATTGGCCGCGCGCCAGCTCGGCTACAAAGGCGAAATCCTCGCTCTGGTGGAAGATCCCTATCACCGCCAACCGATCATTCTCGCGGGCGCCAACGGCGCCTACACGCCGCGCCACGTGCTCGGCGCCGCGCTGGCCGCCCGCGCCAGCCCAAAAGTCAGCCCGACGGTAGCCGGCATCCAGCATCTCGGCAACAAACTGCAAGTCGCCGAAGCCCGCATCACGCGCGATAGCGTGCTCAGCGGTAAGACTCTGTCCGAAGCGGATCTCGGCCAGCATGCCGGCGTCACCGTCATCGGCCAGTGGGTCGGCGGCAAGTTGATCGCGCCACCATCGCCCGACATGCGCCTCGAAGCGGGCGGCATCTTGATCTTGGTCGGCAACGACGCGAGCATTCAAAACTTCATGAAACTGTGCGCCGGCGCGAAGCAATTGCGCCGCCACGGGCCGTTCTTGATCGCCGGCGGCGGCGAAGTCGGCCGCAAAGTCGCCGAGCTGTTGACCGATGCCGGCGAAGAAACCTTTATCATCGATAGTCAGCCGGGACCGGGCGTAAACTTAGTCGGCAACGTGCTCGACACGCAGATCCTCAAACAAGCCGGCGTTGAAAATGTCCAGGCGGTGATTCTCGCCCTGAGCGCCGACTCGACCACGCTCTTTTCTACCGTCATCGTCAAAGACTTGGCGCCCGACGTGCCGGTCATCGCGCGCGTCAACCGCGCCGAGAATGTCGAAAGAATTTATGCTGCGGGAGCTGACTTCGCGCTGTCGATCAGCCAAGTGTCGGGACAGTTGCTGGCCTGGCGTTTACTCGGCAAGGAATCGGTGGCGGTCGATCCCGAGCTGCGCGTCATCAAAGTGTCGACCCGCGGTTTGGAAAAACATCATCCGCGCCAATTGGAGATTCGCACCAAGACCGGCTGCACGGTGGTCGCCGTCGAGCGTGGCGAAGAGTTGCTGGTGGAATTCGCCGCCGATTTCAAATTCGAAAAGAACGACGCCGTCTACCTCTGCGGCAGCGCCGAAGCCGCGCAAAAGTCCTACCAGCAGTTCCCACAGGAATAGCGGAGAAGAATTCGGAATGTCTCCCGCAAAGGCGCGAAGGCGCAAAGTTTAAGAAATCGAAGACGAGAATCCCATTAACTTCTTCTCCGAATCTTGGCGCCTTTGCGAGAATAACTTTTTTCCGATTCGGATTTCCTCGCGCCGAGCGTGCGAAGGGAAGCGCCTTGTCATTTCGACCCACGGGAGAAATCTTTCTTATATCCCTCACATCCGTTCGGGATGACGGGTCTCGGCCCGTCACTTAGCGCCTTTGCGCCTTTGCGGGAGATAACTCTTAACCAATCGGTAATGTGAAAACAAAAGTGCTCCCCTTGCCCACTTCGCTCTCCACCCAGATCCTTCCCCCATGCAGCTCGACGAACTTCTTGGCCAGCGTTAAGCCAAGTCCAGTTCCCTCCACCTTGTGCGCGTAGTCGGTTCCCACTTGGCGAAACTCTTCGAAGATCTTCGGCTGATCCTCAGGAGAGATGCCGATGCCGGTGTCAGTTACCGAGATCTCCACCGAACCGTCAGCTTGTCTGGCGTTAATTCCGATCCGTCCTCCCTCCGGCGTGAACTTGACCGCGTTGGAAAGCAGATTGAGAAGTATCTGCTTGATCTTCCGCTCATCACCAACGAAGTCGCCCAGGCGCTCGTCGACTTTTACGTCGATCGTGATGCCGTGCGTGGTGGCGCGTTCGCGCACGAAGGTGCGCGCGTTGTCGATGGCGATCGGCAAATCGAACGTCGCCAGCTCCAGTTCCATGCGGCCGGCCTCGACCTTGGACAGATCGAGAATCTCATTGATCAGTGACAGCAGATGGCGGCCGGAAGAAAGTATATCCTCCGTGTACTCGGCTTGTTTCTCGTTCAACTCGCCAAAGTATCTTTCCTGCAACACTTCGGAGAAGCCAATGATGGCGTTGAGCGGCGTGCGCAGCTCGTGGGACATGTTGGCGAGGAACTCCGACTTGTGCCGGTTGGCGGCTTCGATCTGCCGGCTCTTGTCCTCGATCTCGCGGAACAGCCGGGCGTTTTGGATCGCTAACACGGACTGGGTGGCGAAGGTTTTCAATAGCTCGATCACTTCGGGGCGAAACTCGCCGGTGGATTTTCGCCGCACCACCAAGGCGCCGATGATGCTGTCTTCGCGCAGCAAGGGAACGGCCAGGGTGGCACGGAAACCGTAGCGCTCCAGTATCTGGCGCAACCGCGGCGCGTAAGCGCGCTCTTCTAAGATATTGGGAACCTGGACCGGTTCCCGGCTCGCCGCCGCCCGGCCAACCACGCCATCTCCCAGCCGAGGTGGATTGGCGCGCAGCGCATTGATGAGTTCCTCCTCCATATGATCGGTGGCGCGCAGGAGAAACTCTTCGGAGGGCTCGTCGTATTCGTAAATCGCTCCGCCGTCGGTGCCGCTCAACTGGACCGCATGGGAAACGATGCTCGTCAGCACGGTTTCGAGGTCAAGCGTGGAGCTGACCGCTTGACCGACTTCGCCGAGCGCTTTGAGCTCGCCTACCGAGCGTGTCAATTCGTTGGTTCGCTCATCCAGTTCTTTGAACAGCCGCACGTTCTCGATGGCGATGACGGCTTGGTCGGCGAAGGTTTCGAGGAGCTTGATCTGCGCCGGGGTGAAGGGGCGCACGTCGGTGCGCCGTGCGAACAGTCCTCCAATGAGATCCCCCTGCTGATGAAGGGGAACGAGCAAGAAGGTGCGCACACCGGTGACGGAACCCATCATTGGGAAATCGTTCTGCGCGCGGACGTCGGGAACGTGGAGCGCGCCATGCTCGCGTATCCAGCGATGGTGTGGCTCATCAATACTGATTTCGACGCGGCCGATGGGTATGGGACCAAAATGAGCGCGCGGAACCATCGT
>CAYZJE010000125.1:0-3654 GCA_964478485.1 uncultured Syntrophobacter sp.
AGCAGAGAAGGCAATTCAAGCCTTTGAATTTCTCTGTAATGAAGCGGCAAGCGATCCCGTTGTGCGCGCGCGGGTAGAAGACAGCTTTCACAGGACAACGGAACTCAAGCGACGCTATTTGACAACCTTTACCGGTGTGGCGGAAAACGAAATAGTGGCGCGGCTAGTTGAATTGAACCACGGACGATTGGTAAGCGATAATTTCGGGGATGATTAGAATCCACGCAATTTATTGTAGGGGCGGACCTACGTGTCCGCCCTCTGGATTCCGGCCTGCGCCGGAATGACGAAAAAAATTGACCCCACTCTCAGCGAAACTCACGGCAACTTGTACGCGCTGTAGGCGATTAATTTCTTAATATCTTTGTCCAACTCGCCTTGCCATTTTTCCAGCAGGATATCGGCGGGACATTTCCCCTGGTCAAGCAAACCCTTGAGCGGTTTTAGATAGACCGTCTCATCGTCACCGAGATCGTTAACCACATGCTGCCGGCGCAAGCCTTCCCAAGCGATTTCAAAAAATTCCTTCGCTAAATCGAGCAGCGAGTGACGCCGGAAGCGGGTCGTCAGGGCGTTCACGTGGGAATCGAGATAAACTTCCATGCGCTCGTCCCAGCTCCAGCCTTTGACCAAGTCCCACGCCGCCTGTAGACAATCGTTGTCGTAAAACGCTCCCTTGATCAGCGCCGACAACGCCGGCATCAGCTCCGGCGGTTGGCTATCCACCGAACGGACTTCGATGTAGCGCTTGATGCGCGTCTCGGGAAAGAGCGTGGTCAAGTGATCGGACCAGTCTTCGAGCGTCGCCCGCTCGCCGTTGTGGCCGTATTGTAAGTACTGGCGAAAGGTCATGCTGGTCATGTCGATATAATTGTGGTGCCGGATGATGAAATACATCGGCACGTCGAGGGCGTATTCGACGTAGTGCGCGAAGCAAGCTTCCGGCGCGAAGGCGAATTTGAGCAAGCCCTGCCGGCTTTTATCCGTGTCAGTCCAAATATGCTCGCGGAAGCTCCGGTAGCCGTTGAGCTGGCCGTCCGAGATCGGCGAGTTGGCGAACATGGCGATCAGCACCGGCGCCAACCCCATGCCGGTGCGAAACTTCATCATCGCGTCTTTCTCGTCGAGAAAATCGATATTCGCCTGCACCGTGGCGGTCTGCTTCATCATGCGCTGGCCGAGAGTGCCGACGGTCTGCATGTACGGCCCCATGATCCGATAGCGTTGCTTCGGCACCCACTCGATCTGATCGATCCGGCTCACCGGCTGCATGCCGAGGCCGAGAAAAATGATGCCCAGCGGCTCGCATACTTCGATCAATTCGCGGATATGCCGGGTAAACTCGGCGTAGGTGCAATGGATGCTCTCGCAGGGCTCGCCGCTGAGCTCGATCTGCCCGCCGGGCTCCAAGGTGATCTGCGCTTTGTCCCGGCTAAGCGCGATAATGTGGCCGTCCTGCTCTTCCGGTTCCCAGCCAAAACGCTCGATCAGCTCACGTAAGATATATTCGACGCCGCGCCGCCCGAAGTACGAAATCGCCTGGCCGGTGTGGCGATCGATGCCGACCTTCTCGTATTCGGTGCCGACGCGCCAACGCTCGCGCGGCTTGCCGGCGTCGTGAAAGTAAGCTTCCAGCTCTTGGTTTTTCTCAATGACTGACATAGTTGCGAATATTCTGCTGATAGGGAGGATTTATCACTCCCTTTTCGGTAATGATAGCCGAGACTAACTCTTGCGCCGTCACGTCGAAAGCGGGATTGAAAACTTTCATTCCCTTGGGCGCCAGCGGCTTGCCGAACATATGCGAGACCTCTTTGGGATCGCGCTGCTCGATGGGAATATCTTTGCCAGATGGGCAGTTGATATCGATCGACGAGGTCGGCCCGGCGACGTAGAAAGGAATGTTATGGCGCTTGGCCAGCACCGCGATCATATAAGTCCCGATCTTGTTCGCCACGTCGCCGTTCGCCGCCACCCGATCGCAGCCGACGACCACCGCGTCGACTCTACCCTTCTGCATGAGATAGCCGGCCATGTTGTCGGTGACCAACGTCGCCGGTATTTTTTCCTTCTTAAGCTCCCATGCGGTGAGCCTTGCCCCCTGGAGAAATGGCCGAGTCTCGTTAACCCAAACTTCAAACTTGCTGCCCGACTCTTTGAGCGCCCGCAGCACGCCCAGCGCCGTGCCATAACCCGCCGTCGCCAGAGCCCCGGCGTTGCAATGGGTCATGATCTTTTTGGCGTGACGCATTAGGCCCGCGCCGTATTTGCCAATCTGTTTGTTGGCGGCAATGTCGTCCCGATAGATTTTTAGCGCTTCGTCCTTGAGCGCGAGCTGGACCGATTCAACGCCGGAGCTACGGGTGCGCAAATAAACCTCGCGCATGCGCTGTAGTGCCCAAAACAGATTCACGGCGGTGGGCCGGGTTTTCGCCAACGTCAGAACGATTTTTTCAAACTCTCGGTCGAACGACTTCGGCGCCACCTTGAGCCCGCCCAATGCCACTCCCATGGCCGCCGCCACGCCAATCGCCGGCGCGCCGCGAATGACCATGTCGCGAATCGCCGCGGCGACCTGCTTGTAATCGCGGCAAACCCGGTACACCTCTTTATGCGGCAGCAAGCGCTGGTCGAGCATGACCACGCGATCGTTCTTCCATTGGATGGTTTTGAATGCCATGTGAATATTCCAATTTTGCGGAGACCGAGTATATTAGGCGACTAAACGAAGCGTCAAGGGCTGCTCATGGATTTCTACCAACTGCTTGGATACTTTACCGGACTGCTCGTCGTCCGACCCAACATGGAGCCGAGCTCGCTGGTCCCAACCGCCGCGCTGGTTCATGTGCTCGACGCCATCCTCTGCGGCGTCATCGCCGGCCACAGCCGGCGCAACATAATCGGCTGGACCATCAGCGGACTCATCGGCGGCATCTGGGCGCTGGGAGTGTTGTTTTTGCTGCCCGCGAAGAAAAACCAATGACGCGGTTCCTGAGTGTATCGATCAAGAAGATATTCACCGCGGAGGCACGGAGGACGCGGAGTAAAGAGTTTTTGATTAATCCACAATCCGAACTCTGCGAACTCAGCGCCTCTGTGGTGAATCCAGTCCGGCGGCTTTTCTACTCATCCTGCGCGATTACGAACGCTAATCCATGCTGCTTGGTGTGCGTAATCGACAGCGCCCAGCGGCGAATGCCCAGCGCTTCGGCGAGCTTCGCCGTCTTGTCGTGCAAGGCAATATCGGGTTTGCCGCTGCGTGCCCGCGCCACTTCGATGTCGAGCCAACGGACTTTCGTGCCCCAGCCGCGCCCGAGTGCCTTCATCACCGCCTCCTTCGCCGCGAACCGCCCCGCGTAGCTCTCGTACTTGCCGCGCCGCTTCTTCTCGCAATAAGCAATTTCCTTCTCGGTGAACACCCGGTCGCGAAAGCGCCGCCCCGTGCGCGGATGTTCAAGCGCCGCCTGGATACGGTCGACCTCGGCCAAGTCGACGCCCGTGCTGATGATCATGCCGGCAACCTAGCGGCTATTGGCCGGTAGTGTCAACGGAGTTTCCATAGCCGCTGTCCTAATCAACCCGGCAAATTACGTTCTTCTGGGTTTTCTGTGAAGGCGTATTCACCACAGAGGCACGGAGTTCGCAGAGTTCGGA
>CAYZJE010000126.1:0-11117 GCA_964478485.1 uncultured Syntrophobacter sp.
GCTGCGCCTCGCCAAGGCGCTACGCGAGGGCGGCACAACGCCGCTTGGCGTGCGCGAGCCGGAAATCTACCGAGTGCGCGGCACCTCCGTCGTCGTGCCCGATAATCTCGATTGGGTCGATTCGGTTAAAGAGCGAGTGACGGTGGCCAAAACTGCGGCGTGATTGTTTGTTAACAATTGGACTGAGCTCACAAGTTGACCTGTCCTCGATTGGAGAAGACTGAATGGATCTTGGTTTGACCGGACGCGTCGCAATCGTGGCAGGGGCGAGCAAAGGCTTGGGCCGATCGATTGCGATCGGGCTAGCGCGCGAGGGAGCGAACGTGGCGATCTGCGCGCGCAGCCAAGACAGCTTGACGAGCACGGCAAAGTTTATTGAAGAGAACTATTCGGTCGCGGCGCTGCCGATCGTCACCGATTTGCGCATTTCCTCGGATATCGACCGTGTGGTCGACAGCACCGTCAATCGATTCAATCGCATCGATATTCTCCTAAACAACGCCGGCGGTCCGGCGCCGAAGACTTTCGAAGAATCGACTGCTGAGGACTGGGAGAACGCCATCGGCCTTAATTTCTTTTCCGGCGTGCGGCTGATTCAACGCGTGCTGCCGCATATGAAAGCGCGCAGCTGGGGCCGCATCATCAATGTTCTTTCCTCGGGCGCGAAGCAGCCAATCGACGGCCTGATTCAATCCAACGCGGCGCGGGCGGCAATGGCGGGCGCGGCGAAAACGCTCTCGCGCGAAGTGGCGGCCCATGGGATTCTGGTTAACAACATTTGTCCGGGACGGATTCAAACCGAGCGGGTCAACGAAGTCGACGCCGCCACGGCGCGGCGAAAGGGCGTAAGCGTGGAAGAGGTGCGGCGTGAAAGTTGCCGCGAGATTCCCATGGGACGTTACGGTCAGCCGGAAGAATTCGCCAACGCCGTGGTCTTCTTGGCATCGGAGTGCGCCAGCTACATCACCGGCTCCACGCTGCAGATCGACGGCGGCTACATCCGGTCGCTATGGTAGACGACGGATGGCCCTAGCCTGAATTATTCGCGGTGAAACTGCGATCGAGGCGCAACCCTTCCGGAGCGAAGGCAATGTAGCTGTGCCTTGAACACGCGATGAGGCGCGTTACATGTGCGGTCTGCTGTGAAAAGGTCAGGCATCGTGCCAACGAGCAAGATGACGATGAAACATTTGTCCCTGGTGCCTTCGCTCCTCCAGGGTTACACCTCGATCGACACACTATCATCCGTTTTCCTCGTAGTATGAATTATCCGGGCTAGGATTCGCCGCGATGAATGGGATTTCGCGCGTTACCATTCGCGGATGATTTCTTTGGCGTCGACGATATCGAAGATTCTTTCCAGCGATAGCAGCGCGGCGTCGTAGGTGTCTTTAAATTGACTGCCGACACAGTCGCGCACGATGACCGTATAGTATCCCAGATTGAGCGCGTCGCGGGCGGTGCCGTCGATGCCGGTCTCGAGGGAAGCGCCGGCGAGGATCAGAGTTTTAAGCTGGTACTTGCGCAGCCACCATTCGAAACTGCTGCCGAGAAACGCATTGGGTAAAAATTCTTCGAAGACGATATCATCGGATGCCGGCTCCAACCCTTGAGCGAAGGTGGTGCCGCTCGCGCTGGGTATTTTTAGAGCATTGGGATCGCTCAAGCGCATTTGCTTCATTCTCATGCGAATCATCGGCGCGCCGACGCTTTTCCAGTCCACCGGTCCTGGCTTTGAATACATCAGGCGCACGCCCCGTTCTCTGGCTTTAGCCACCAGCGCCTTGGTGTTTGCTAACATGGCGGCGCCGTTATGGCAGCGGCTAATTGCTCCTGCTGAAACATTCCACAGCAGCAAGCCCGTGTGTTTGGGCTCGACCACTTCGCGGAATTGCTCCAGGATCTCCATACCGGCCCAACGAATCATTGTATTGTCCTCCTTGGTGAGTCCACGCGCGCTGATACGACCCAAAGGTACCCTCAAATTCGTCCAGTCCGGCGATGCGTGCGCTCGAACGCGGGTCGTGGCCTTAAACATAATCGTGCCGCGGGATTGCTGTCAAACGGAATGTTGAGCTGGCCGGCGACATTCCAGTTGACAAGAGGGAGCGCGCTTATGGTAGCTATGACTTCGACACGAAATCCGACGTCGAGCTGTATGAAAAATTCGCTTTCGCCACGAATGGCACGAAGGGTTCGGAAGATTAAGTTTCCGAATTTCGTGCTCTTCGTGCCCTCCTTTGAAAATACGGTGTAGGATGCGGTGACCAACGGGAACCGCATCGGTTGTGACCCGCATGCGCTCGATGCGGTTCGTGAACTCACCGCATCCTACAAAGCGGGGAAGAATCCGTCCATTTTCATGCTCTGTGGACGAGCGCAGCTCATGGCACACTTCGTGGTAAAAAACTGTCATTTGTTCTTTAGTGGCGATAGTGCGGTGCCGGGATTGACATGAAGATCGACACGCTCGAATTGGCGACGCCCCACGCGAAATCTTTCTTCGAACGCTTCGATGGGCGGACGCTTTTTCTATCTCTGTTTGTGGCGTTCATTGCGTTATTAGTTTTTACACCGCTGCTATTTTTGCTTTACGGCAGCATCGAGAGCTTGCGGCCGGACGGAACCACGGTCTATAGCTTACAAGGTTGGCGCCAGGCGCTGGCCAATCCCGGCATCGCCGGCGCGATTTACAACAGCTTTGCTTTAGCCGTCGCGCGCCAATCGCTCGCCATCGTCATCGGGATTTTTCTCGCGTGGCTGATCGCCCGCACCGACATTCCCTTTGGCGGTTGGCTGGAGTTTTCTTTTTGGCTGTCCTATTTTATTCCGTCCTTGCCGATCGCTTTGGGATGGATCCTGCTTTTGGATTCGAAGTACGGGTTAATCAACCAGTGGCTTACCGCGTTGCCATTTGTCAGCGAAGCGCCGTTCAACGTTTATTCCTTTTGGGGCATCGTCTGGGTGCATCTGAGCGCCAGCACGATCGCCATCAAGGTGATGTTGCTGACACCGGCGTTTCGCAACTTGGACGCGGCCCTCGAAGAGGCGTCCCATGTCGCCGGCGCCGGCCCGCTGAAAACTCTGTTCAAGATCGCTGCGCCGATCATGATGCCGACGATACTCGTGGCGTTTATTCTCGGGCTGATCCGTTCCCTCGAAGCCTTTGAAATCGAGCTGATCTTGGGCCGGCCCATCGGGCTCCATGTCTTCTCGACCAAGATTTATAGCTTCATGACCATCGAGCCGCCGCAGTTCGCTCCGGCCTCGGCGCTCGGCAGTTTTTTTCTCATCGTGTTGGGTTTGTTAGTCGCCTCGCAGCGCTATTTTCTGCGCCAGCGGAGCTACACGACAATCTCCGGCCGCGGCTTTAACGCCCGCGCGATCCGCCTGGGCCGCTGGCGCTACGCGGCGCTCGGCTTTGTCGGAGTCGTCGCGCTGTGCACGACGGCGGTGCCGATCGCTTCGCTTTTTTTCGCGACCTTCATGAAGCTCTTCGGCTATTTCCATATTGCCGAGCCCTGGACGCTGGATAATTGGCGCCAGGTCATGAAAGACCCGATTCTCCTGCGCTCCTTGCAAAATACTTTTGTGCTCGGCATTTCGGCGGCGGGACTGGGCATCCTATTCAGCAGCGCGATCGCTTACATCATCGTCAAATCGAAATTTTGCGCCCGCGGCTTCCTCGATTTTATTTCCTGGATACCTTGGTCGATCCCCGGCATCTTGCTCGGCATGGCGCTCGCATCTTCACTGCTGTTGATCCATAAAGTCGTGCCGCTCTATGGCACCATGGCCGCGCTGGTGGTGGCCATGACGATCGCCGGCTTGCCGCTGACGGTGCAGGTAATCAAATCGTTTCTCATGCAACTGGCCGACGAGTTGGAAGAAGCGTCGCAAGTGGCCGGCGCGACTTGGCTCACAACGTTCCGCCGCATCCTGCTGCCGCTACTGCTCCCTTGTGTGATCGTCGTCGGTTTGCTTGAATTTATCGCCTCGGCGCGCAACATCAGCACCGTGGTTTTACTCGCCACCGGTAAGAATCGAACGCTGTCGCTGCTGATGCTCGATTACACAGCGGGCGCGGAACTGGAGAAGGCGACGGTGGTGGGCGCGATCACTGTGTTGATGGTATTGACCGCGGCGATCCTCGCGCGCATTCTCGGCGGCAAGGTCGGCATTCGATGATTTTCTCCCGCAAAGGCGCTAAGGTCGGAACGGAAAGAAGGAGCGATCTCATTATGGAGTGGCCAATTTTGAGAAATCGATTGTTCAACCGCACCGCGCTGCTGCTTGCCGCTTACGCGCTGCTATTCGCCAGCGCGGCGCGGGCGCAATGGCAGACGGAATGGGAACGGGTGCAAGCGGCGGCGCGCAAGGAAGGCAAACTGGTGGTGAATATTCCACCGAGCGCCGAGCTGAGAATTGCGCTTGAAGGAGCGGTCAAGCAAAAGTTTGGCATCGAGCTGGAAATCGTCTTGGCCAGCAGCACGACCCTGACCAAACGGGTCGGCGATGAGTTCAAGGCCGGCGTGCGCTATTTCGACGTCATCACCAGCACCTGGGATTCGCTTTCGTATAACCTCTTGCCCATGGGCGCCATCGAGCCGCTCGAACAGTATTGGATACTTCCCGAAGTTAAAGACCCGGCGAACTGGTGGGGCGGTCACATCTGGACCGATTCGACCAAGCGGTTCGCTTATTCGCCGCTTGCCTACATGCTCGATAACATTTGGTACAACACCGGCCACGCCAAGGCGGAGGAGTTGCGCACCTACGATGATCTGCTCAATCCCAAGTGGAAAGGAAAGATCGCCGTTTGGGATCCGCGCACCGGCGGCGGCGCGGCACTGGGCATCTGGAGCTACATGTGGCTCACCAAGGGCGAAGCTTATTTGCGCAAACTGGCGCAGCAAAATTTACAACTCGTCGAAGACCGCCGCTTGGTGGCGGATTCTTTAGCGCGCGCCAAGGCAGCGGTTGCCATCGGCGCGACTTATTATAGTTACGCCGCGTTTATGAAGGCCGGCCTGCCGGTGAAACCGCTGCCGCCGTCGAAAGAAGGGACCTACGTTTCGGTCGGCAATGGCGGGCCAGTCGTGATTAAGAACCCGCCTCATCCCAACGCGGCGAAGGTTTACGTCAACTGGCTGCTCAGCAAGGAAGGGCAACAGCTTTACACTAAAGTTTTCGGCCAGGCGACCCGCCGGCTCGACGTCGATACCAGTTCGATGGTGGAGTTCGGCGTGCGCGCGGCAAAAGATAGCATTACCATCGACAACTTTTATAAGTGGCAGAATGCGCTCGAGGACAAGGATTTGACGGTGCGTCGGCCGTCGCTAGAGTTCGCCCGTAAAATTTTACCTTGAGTCAGCTCTTACCTTATATTTAGTTTTATACGCGGTTAGCAGGCTGCTGAAAATAGGCAAAGAATACTTCGACCCTTCGAGAGGCCTCAGGGCAGGCCCCCTGACAGCCTTTAGTCCCGAGCCTGTCGAGGGGCCAGCATGAACGGAGATTTCTCCGCTGTTGCAAATCTTTTTCCGTTCGTCCTGAGCCTGTCGAAGGACTCCGAGGTAGTATTTCAGCAGCCTACTCGAAAGTTCAGTTCAAGCTTTGCCCTTTAAGGAGCCTCTGACAATGGCAGCAAACATCAAACAGGAATATCTCCAAGTCGATGGCATCAAGACTTTTTTGGTCTCGCTGGGAAGCGGCCACCCGTTGGTCTTGATTCACGGCGCTTCGCCGGGGGCTTCGTCGCTGGTCAATTGGAAACTCAATATCGAGCAGCTCGCCAACGCCGGATTTGCCGTCTACGCCTATGACCAACCGGGGTTTGGCTACACCGACAATCCGTCGGATCATTCGATCGAGTACCGAGTGCGCCATGCCAAAGCATTGATCAACCTGTTGAAGTTGGATCGCTATCACGTGGTGGGAAATTCCGTCGGCGGTTACATCGCCGCGCGTCTCGCATTGGACGACCAACGGGTGAGAACCTTTGTCACCACCACCAGCGGCTCTTTATCGCCGGCGGGTTCGGCGGCATCGCAATCGTTGGCGCAGAAACATGCGGCGGATCTGCGCGAATACGAACCGAGCATGGAGAACATGAGAAAACTGACCTTCGGAACGATCTTCAACAAAGCCTTGGTCACCGAAGAGCTGGTGCGCGAACGCTATGAGATGAGCATCGGCAAAAACTACCAAGCGCAGGTAGGGCGGCGCACGGCGGCGAAACAGCAGCCGGTGTATGACGAGCTCGGCAAGCTGCGGGTCAAGTCGTTGCTGTTGTGGGGCAACAACGACCACGGGGTTTCGGTCGAAAGGGGCGTCGAGCTGTTCCAGCGTATTCCCGGCGCCGAATTTCATTTGTTCGACAAATGCGCCCACTGGGTACAGTGGGACCAGGCGGATCGCTTCAACCGGCTGGTCGGCGATTTTCTCCGCAGCGCGGTTGATTAAGAATAACCCCGCGCTTACTTTATCGATGCAAATCCGCGCTGTCCACAGAGGATTAATCATGCTACCTCAGTCTTTGCGATCGACGTTAATCGTATTTGTGCTGCTTGCCGTTCCTGCGTTTTCGCAGGAACGGAAACTCGACCGTTTCATGCTATCTAACTCGACGATGTCGGAGAGCCGCGCGCCCTTGTACATGGCGAAGGATCTCGGTCTGTTTGAAAAGTACGGATTGAACGCCGAGATCGTCAATATTCGCGGTGCCGCGATCAACACCGCGGCGCTGCTCGCGGGCGAGATTCAAATGACCGTTGCGGCCAGTGCGGTCGCCATCACCGCAGCGGCCCGGGGAGCGCCCATCGTCATTATCGCCACCGTCGGTCCGACCGAATACGTTCTGGTGTCGCGGCCGGCGATTAGTTCAATCCAGCAATTAAAAGGCAAAACCATCGGCATCGCCGGCTTTGGCGCCGGCGACTTTTTCGTGCTGCGCCGCTTGCTGCCGAAACTCGGACTCGCTATCGATCGCGATGTGAGCCTTCTACCCACTGGCTTTACCTCGCCCTACGACCGGATGAACATCATGTTCGCGGGCAAGATGGACGCGGTCTTGTCGACCAAAAACGCGGTGGCGCGGGTGGAGTTACAAGGGAAAAAGCTCAACGTGCTCACCGGCACCGAAGAGCAGGGCGTCGAGGTCTCAGGGGGCGATTTCATCACCACCCGCGAGTTTCTGCGCGCCCGTCCCAATCAAGTCAAAGCGATGCTCAAAGCGCTCAGCGATGCGGTCAAAATGGGCCGGGAAAACAAAGAGCTGTTTTATCGGGCGATTCGCAAACACCTCAAGGAAGACAATCCACGCTTGCTCGACGCTTACTACGAAAGCCACTATTTTCTTGGCAGCAATCCGCGCAATGCCCGGCCGTTGGAAAAAGCCATGGCATTGGATATCAACGATCTAAGCGCCAGCATTGCCGAGCTCGCCGGTAAGAAGCCAGCCGACTTCGTCGATGATAGCCTGTTGAGGGAGGTCGAGAAAGAAGGTTTCTTCGCTTGGGCGAAGCGCTAATGAGTTTTCCGAGTTCGTCGGCGCAGTTAAAACACTTCCGCTTGCACAGCGCCATGCCAGCGCACTTCATTGGCGATCCATTGCAGCGTGGCGAGGCTGACTCTTTCGATTCGCTTATCGGCGGGTTCGCGGTCCAGGCTGTAGATGTGAACCGCCAGGGGATGAATTTCGCGGACCTTCTCGACCCACATCCCGACCGAATCGGGATCGGCGTTGGTCACCCTTCCTTGGACGAAGCAGGACTGGAGGTAACAGTCTTTAAGAGCCTTGAGTCCAGCGATGATTTCGCCCATATAGACCGGCGCGGCGGGGTGATTGAGCTGGCGAAACATATCCTCGCTGCCGGCGTCGAATTTCATGATCCTCAGATCGAGCAATTCGAGGGCTCGGCGCACGGCCGGACTCCCTACTGTCGATGAGTTGGAAAGAATCGCGACGCGCGCCTGCGGCTGGTAGCGGTCCCGCAATGTTTTCGCCCCAAGGATCACTTCAGCGAGTGCCGGATAAAGCGTCGGTTCGCCGTTACCGCAAACCGTAATGGAGTCGATTTTCTTATGATCGCGATCGAGAACCGTTAAGGCGGCCTCCAGCGCGGTGCCGACTGCTTCGAGCGATGGCAGGTTTTCCAACCGTTCGTCGGGCGAGAATCTGACCTTTTTTGTCCAGCCGTATTGGCAATAGAGGCAATTGAATGAACACAGTTTGTGATCGGTCGGCAACAAGTTGATGCCGAGCGATAGGCCCAAGCGGCGCGACGGCACTGGGCCGTAAATGATGCCGCGCTGCAAGGAGATTTTTTTCAGCCGCTGCGCAGCTAAGGGCAGCAGCTCGAAGGGCTCGCGCGATCTAGTTGTCGTTTCAGTCATGCCGATTGCTCCGCAGTCGACGGCTCAGCGGTTGGCCTTTCGGTAGCCCAGCGCGTCCTGCGCGATGATGAGCTTTTGAATGTTCGCCGAACCTTCGACGATTTGATAGGACTTGGCGTCGCGATAGTAACGCTCGACGGGGAACTCTGTTGAATAGCCGTAGGCGCCGAGGATCTTGAGCGCGCCGTCGGCGCAAAACGCAGCCGCTTCGGCAGCGGCATATTTTGCCAGGGAGACTTCCAAGTTATAGGCTTGGCCGCGGTCAGCGAGACATGCCGCGCGATAGACGAGTAATCGCGCCGCTTCCTCCTGCACGACCATTTGCGCGATCAGATCTTGGTTCATTTGAAACTGGCCGATCTTTTGACCGAACTGTTCGCGCTGGTTGGCGTAGCTCACCGCCGCCTCGCGGGCCGCCTTGGCGAGCCCGACGGCGCCGGCAGCGCAGCCGAGGCGGGTGTGATTCAGATGGCGCATGCAGATCTTGAAGCCGGCACCTACTTCGCCGATTAAGTTTTCCGCCGGAACGCGAAAATTATCGAAGGTCAGCTCGCCGGTCGGCGAGGCGTGGGCGCCCAGTTTGTCGAGGTCGCGCCGGCTCACACCCGGCTGATTCAAATCGGCATAGAATGCCGACATGCCGCGATGCTTCTCGGCGCGATTGGTATACGCAAAGATGACACCGGCATCGGCGACGGTGGCGTTGGTGATCCAGATCTTGGTGCCGTTAATTAGATAATCGTTGCCGTCGCGCTTTGCGCTGGTCTTCATCGCCGCCACGTCCGAACCGGCGTCGGGCTCGGTGATGGCGAACAAGCCGATGGTTTCGCCGCTCAGCAATTCCGGCAAGTATTTTCTCTTCTGCGCTTCATTGCCAAATTCGTGGAGCGTCAGCGCCGGCCCGGCCTGCATGTTTATGTAAACTCGGATGGCGCTGTGCGCGCGGGCGATTTCCTCCGAGATCAGCGTGTGAGCGAGAAAGCCGAGACCATTGCCGCCGTATTCTTCCGGGATCATACAGCCGTAGAAACCTAGCTCGCCCATTTTGAGGGTGAGGTCTTTGCGGAAGATATGTTCTCGGTCGTCTTTTGCCGCGCACGGAGCGATTTCCTTCTCGGCGAAATCGCGCGCCAGTTTTTGCACCTCGGCTAATTCTTCAGGCAACTCGAAATCCATCGGCTGAGTCCTTTTGCTAGATTGCTGCGAGGCCGGATGGCGATTAGCCGGCCAGCTCCTTTTGATAGTGCACCATCTTGCCGTGGGCGAAACCGAGCTGGTTGAAAAAATGTTGCAAGTCAGACCGGTTCGGATCGATCAACGTGAAGATAGTTTTGATGCCGTGGTCTTCGGCCGATTCGGTGAACTTCTCCATCAGATCTTCGGCGATGCCACGGCGGCGGTAGGCTGGATCGACGCCGATCATCTCGACCCACGCCACCGTACCCGGCAGGCCGAACTCATGTTCACCGGCCCGGCCCAGGATAAATCCGACGACGCGGTTGTCGAATTCGGCGACCAGGGATGCCCAGTGCGGCCGGATGGCTTCGGAAATCTCCAACCGCTTCTCCCAATAGTCGGGGCGGGCGACGCCGGTTTGGCGCTCTTCCATGTTGACGATCGCCGCCAGATCGTTTTTTTCGAGGCTTCTGATGTGAATATTTTTTGCCACGTGGTTTTCCTCCTGTGCCGCTCTCAGCCGCGGTTAAAGCGCAGCGGCCGTTTTTCCATGAAAGCGTTGTAGCCCTCGATGAAGTCGGGCGTCTCCATGCATTTTGCCTGCGCCGCCGCTTCCATCTCCAGCGCGGTTTCTAGATTGACGTTCGCTTCGTATTCGAACAGCTCCTTGGTTACGCCGAGGGCGTAGAGCGGCCCGTCTTTGAGTCGCGCCGCCCATTTGTACGCTTCGTCCATTAGCGCATCGCCGGGCACGACACGATTCGCCAAGCCAATGCGATGGGCTTCTTGGGCATCAATGGTGTCGCCGAAGTAAATTAACTCGGTGGCTTTGCTCTGCCCGACAATTCTCGGCAGCAAATAGAGCGCGCCCATATCCGCGCCTGAGAGGCCAACTTTGACGAACAGAAACGCAGCGCGCGCTTTATCGGAAAAGACGCGCAGGTCGGACGCCAGCATGAGCATGGCGCCGGCGCCGGCAGCGATGCCATTGACCGCCGCGATGATCGGCTTCTTTAAATTGCGCATGTTCTTGACCACGTTGCAGGTCATACGGGTGAACTTGTACAACTCATCGCCCTTCATCTTGAGCAGTGGGCCGATGATGTCGTTGACGCTGCCGCCAGAACAAAAGCCTTTGCCGGTTCCGGTCAGAACCACGACCTTGACGCTGTTGTCGTGTGGCAGCTCGGCAAAAATCTGCTCGAGATCGCCGTAGGTTTGAAAGGTGAGCGCGTTGAGCTTATCGGGATCGTTCAATCGGATCGTGGCGATTCCGTCATTGTTCTCAAAAACGAAGCTGTTGTAGGTCATGTGATTCCTGTCTCCTGGAAAGAAGTTGTCTGTGTAGTACGGCGTAAGGCAACCGAAATCAACGAGGCGGGCCGTTCCCGTTCCTGCCGATTCCTTCCCCCTTGAGAGACTGTGTCGCAATTCACTCGGAGCCCTTCGACACGCTCAGGGCGAACGGATAAGTAGTTGAATTCGCGATCGAGCAATACCGTTCGTGGTGAGGTTCTCGAACCATGAACGGTATTGCGACACAG
>CAYZJE010000127.1:0-16376 GCA_964478485.1 uncultured Syntrophobacter sp.
TCACTTGATTCTGTTGGCGATGAACAACCAGGGCTACCGCAATCTCTGCAAGCTGGTGTCCCTCGGCTACATGGAAGGTTTTTACTACAAGCCGCGCATCGATAAGGATTTGCTCAAGGAACTAAACGGCGGGCTGATCGCTCTGAGCGCTTGTTTGCAGGGCGAAGTGTCGCAAGCGCTCAGTTACGGCAATTACGAGAAAGCCAAGGCGGCGGTGCAGCAGTACGCGGCGATCTTTGGCGATCGCTACTACATCGAAATCCAAGACAACAAGCTGGCGGAGCAGGAAAAGGTCAACCGCTTGTTGGTCGAGCTGGCAAAAGAGGTCTCGATTCCAGTGGTCGCCACCAACGATTGCCACTACGGCCAACGCGACGATTTTCACGCTCACGATGTTCTGCTCTGTGTGCAAACCGGCAAGACCGTCGACGAAGAAAACCGGCTGAAGATGGAGACCGACGAACTATTTATCAAGTCGGCCGAGGAGATGGCCAAAGGCTTCGAGTGGTGTCCGGGAGTGGTGCAGCGCACGGTCGAGATCGCCGAGCGCTGCAACCTCGAGATCGAATTCGGCAAGTATCACTTTCCCAACTTCACGCCGCCAAAAGAAATCAGCCTCGACGATTATCTCGACGAGCTGGCCTATGCAGGCTTAAACGAGCGGCTCGAAGGCGTCACCGACCCGGCGGTGAGAAAATCCTACAAGGAGCGGCTCGATTACGAACTGGGCGTGATCAAGGACATGCAGTTTCCCGGTTATTTCCTAGTCGTCGCCGATTTCATCAACTACGCCAAGCAAAATGGCATTCCAGTCGGACCTGGCCGCGGCTCTTCGGCGGGCAGTCTGGTCGCCTACGCGCTGCGCATTACCGATCTCGATCCGATCCGCCATGTCTTGATATTCGAGCGCTTTCTCAATCCCGAGCGCAAGTCGATGCCCGATATCGACGTCGATTTTTGTATTCGCGGCCGCGCCAAAGTCATTCAGTATGTCAAAGATAAATATGGCGCGGACCGGGTCGCGCAGATCGCAACCTTCGGAACGATGAAGGCCAAGGCCGCGATCAGAGACGTCGGCCGCGCGCTCGGTTTTTCCTTCGCCGAAACGGATTCTATCGCCAAGCTGATTCCCGCGCCCAAGCAGGGCTTCGACTATCCGTTGACCGAAGCGATGAAAATGGAGCCGCGCCTGGCGGAATTGGTGAAGAACGATCCACGGGTGAAAACGCTGATGGATTATGCGCTGCGCTTGGAAGGTTTGGTGCGGCACGCCTCCACCCATGCCGCGGGCGTGGTGCTGTCGAATCTGCCTTTGGTCGATCATTGCCCGCTGTTCGTCGATAAGGAAGGCGGCATCGTCACCCAGTACGAAATGACCTGGGTGGAGAAGATCGGTTTGGTCAAGTTCGATTTTCTCGGACTGAAAACGCTGACCTTGCTGCACGATTGTTTAAAACTCATCGAAGTGACCGGCGGCGATAAAATCGATCTCAACCGATTGCCTCTGGACGACAAGAAAACTTACCGCACGCTGTGCAACGGCAACACCACCGGCGTGTTCCAACTGGAAAGCACCGGCATCCGCGACATGACGGTGCGCATCCGTCCCAATTGCTTCGAAGATCTGGTGGCAATTCTGGCGCTCTATCGGCCCGGCCCCCTCGATAGCGGCATGGCCGAGGATTACATTAAGCGCAAGAGCGGCAAAGAGAAGATCAAGTACTTACACCCCCTGCTAGAAGGGATTCTCAAGGACACCTATGGTGTCATCGTTTACCAAGAACAGGTGATGCAGACGGCGCAGATTCTTGCCGGCTACACCATGGGCGACGCCGATATTCTGCGCCGCGCCATGGGCAAAAAAGATCCCGAGGAAATGGCGGCTCAGCGCGAGCGCTTCGTCGAAGGCGCCACAGCCAAGAAGATCGATGAGAAGAAGGCCACGGAGATTTTTGATCAGATGGAAACCTTCGCGCGCTACGGTTTCAACAAATCCCACTCCGCCGCCTACGCGTTAGTTTCCTATCAGACCGCCTATCTCAAAACCCACTATCCGGTGGAGTTCATGGCGGCGCTGATGACCTCCGAAATGGGCGACACCGATAAGGTGATCAAGAATCTCGCCGAATGCCGCGACAAGGGGATCGTCGTGCTGGCGCCTGACATCGACGAAAGCCTGTCCGACTTCACTCCGGTGGGCGATAAGATTCGCTTCGGTTTGGCGGCCGTGAAAAACGTCGGTGAGAAAGCGGTCGAGGTGATTCTCCAAAGCCGTAACCAAGACGGTTCCTTTGCATCGCTGTTCGATTTTTGCCGGCGCGTCGACATGACAGCGGTCAACCGCCGGGTGGTCGAGAGTTTGATCAAGTGCGGCGCCTTCGATTCAACCCAGGTGTCGCGGGCGCGCATGGTCGGCGCGCTGGACGACGCGATGAAGGCCGGCCAGGCGCACCAGCGCGATCAGGCGAGCAATCAGATCGATATTTTCGCCATGCTCGGCACCCCGGCGAAAGGCGCCAAGAAACCCGGCGATGTTTATTCGCCGGTGAACGAATGGTCGTCGCAAGAATTGCTCGCCTTCGAAAAGGAAGCGCTGGGTTTTTACATTACCGGTCATCCGTTGGACAAGTACGACCGCGCTCTAAAGCGTATCACCAACGGCACGATTGCCGCGCTGAAAGAAAAGGCGCAGCCCGGTGAGATTCGCTTGGGCGGCGTGGTGTCGGCTCTGCGCCTGCGCAACACCAAGAAGGGCGACCGCTATGGTAGCTTCAATCTCGAAGACAAGAGCGGTTTCATCGAGGTGCTCGTCTGGCCGGATACTTACAAGAAATGCGCCGAGTTGCTCGGCGCCGATGATCCGATTTATATAAAGGGCCGATTGGAGGTCGGCGAAGAGCGCATGCAGGTGATCGCCAATGAAGTCGTCGCGTTAACCGAGGCGGTGAAAAATCAAAAAAACAATTTCGCCAACGGCAACGGCAAGACCAACGGCAACGGCGAGAAAATACATCTCTATCTACGCGAAGCCGAGGTCTCCGCCGATGAATTGGTGCGCCTGCGCGACACTTTGCTCGACTATCCCGGCCCGGCGACGGTTTTTCTCCACTTGATGGCCGCGCTCAAAGACGAGACCGTCATCGAGCTTCCCGACCAGGTGCGCGTCGCCGCCTCGCCGGAACTGGAGGATACCGTGGAAAAACTTTTTGGCGCGCGCGTCCGTTTCCACGCCTTGAACTCTTGAAGCCGCTTATCTCCACCCTGCGTCCCAAAGAGAAAGCCCTGCTCGTCGGCGTCGAGCTGCCCTCGCGCGATGCCAAGATTCCTCTCGAATATAGTCTTGAAGAACTGGAGCGCCTGGCGAAAACCGCCGGCGCCATCGTGCTTGGAAAACATTCCCAGCAGGTGCGCCGGGTCACGCCGGCGACGTTGATCGGCCGCGGCAAGGTCGATGAGATTCAAGCGAGCATTCAAAAGCTCGAGGCCAATTTGGTGATCGTCGACGAGGATTTGACGCCGGCGCAGCAGCGCAATCTGGAAACCGCATTCAAGGTTCGCGTCGTCGACCGCAGCCAGTTGATCCTCGATATTTTCGCCCAGCGGGCGCGCAGCAATGAGGGTAAGTTGCAGGTCGAGCTGGCGCAGCTGCAATACTTACTGCCGCGCTTGACGCGCCAGTGGACCCACTTGTCGCGGCTCGGCGGCGGCATCGGCACGCGCGGACCGGGCGAAACCCAGCTGGAGGTCGACCGCCGGCGCATTCGCGAACGCATCGGCCATCTTAAACACCGTCTGGAAGGCGTCGAGCGTACGCGCACGCTGCAAAGAAAGGAGCGCGGCGAAGTGCCGTTCGCCACCGTGGCGCTGGTCGGCTACACCAACGCCGGCAAATCGACGTTGATGAACACGCTGACGCGCGCCGGCGTTTTCGTCGAAGACAAGCTGTTCGCGACCCTCGATCCGACCACCCGCGCGCTGCGCCTGCCCAACGGCGACAAGGTGATGATCGTCGACACGGTGGGCTTTATCAGTAAGATTCCCCATTCTCTGATCGAAGCGTTCAAGGGCACGCTCGAAGAGGTGAGCCGCGCCGATTTGTTGCTCCATTTGGTCGACATGGCCAACCCGCTCTACGAAGAACAAATTCAGATTATCAAAAAGGTGTTGAGCGAGATCGGCGCGGGGGAAATCCCGACGCTGTTGGTGCCGAATAAAGTCGACGTGGTCGAAGCACCGCCGCTGGGCGAGCTCAAGAGCAAAGATGTTGTCGGTGTTTGTCCGATTTCAGCTTTGACTGGCGCTGGTGTCGCCCAGTTATTGGCAACCGTTGGCACGATACTCGACCGGGAAAAACAGCGGTTCGAAGCGAGCTTCACCCCGGCCCAAGGCAATTTAGTTGCGCTGCTGCGCGAGCGCGGCCGCATCGTCACGGAAAGCTATGACGGCGAGGGCGTCCATGTGACCGCTTTGGTGACGCCAAAATTGGCCGGGCAGCTGCACAAGTTACTCAGCGCCAATAGCGCGCGCGGAAAGATCGTCAGCTGACTGAGCGATGCTGAACTTGCCGAACACGCTCACGCTTCTCCGCATACTGACGATTCCGCTGTTTCTCGAATTTCTCGCCTACCATCTTTATTTGGAAGCGCTGGTGGTGTTCGCCATCGGTGGCGTCACCGATTTCTTGGACGGCCTGGCGGCGCGCTGGATGAATCAGCAGACCGCCCTGGGCGCCTATCTGGACCCGGTAGCGGATAAATTATTGGTGATCACCTCGTTTGTCATGTTGGGTTCCATCGAGGGTATTCCAATGTGGTTGGCGGTGATCGTGGTGGCGCGCGATGCGTTTATCGTCATTGGCTACAGCTTGATTTATTTTTTGGTCGACGAGCGCTGGCAAGTAAGGCCAAGCCGCATCGGCAAATGGAGTACCACTTTCCAATTGCTTACCCTTGCGTTGGCATTGGCTCTGTTGCATGACCCGAAAATGTTTAGGGTTGCCTTCTTGGACTTCTTCGTCGGACTAACGGCGCTGTTAACCGTCCTGTCGGGCTGCCAATATTTGTATCGAGGGCTCGTGTGGCTTCAGGAAAAGCTCCCGTCGAGCCCACGATTGCCCCCGGCCGGTTGACAGTCGGGTGAAAAATTGGTAATAAAATCGATCTCTTGCGCCGATTGAACTGATGCCGTTAGGGGCCTAGGGCGCGAGCTTCCGGGGTAACAACTAGCAAACATGATGCTTTCGAATTCACCCAGATTCGGCCATAATGGGCTTTCCGGCCAATCACTACAGGCACGTAGCTCAGCGGGAGAGCGCTTCCCTGACACGGAAGAGGTCGGCAGTTCAATCCTGCCCGTGCCTACCATTTTTTAACTCGCTGGCATGAATAGTATTCACGTCACTTTTGCTGACGGAAAATCCGTCGACGTTCGCCCTGGCATTAGGGTTGTCGAACTCGCCGCGTCCGCCGGCGCCAAGAATCTGGTCGCCGCCAAAGTCGATGGCCAACCATTCGATCTAAACCGCCCGTTGGAGAAGGATTGTTCGGTGGCTTGGATAACCCCTGAGAGTGCCGATGGTCTCGACGTGATTCGTCACTCGACGGCCCATTTAATGGCTCAGGCGGTGCAAAGTTTATTTCCTGGCACTCAAGTCACCATCGGTCCGACCATCGACGACGGCTTTTACTACGACTTCAAGCGCAGCCAGCCGTTCTCGGCGGAAGAACTCGAACAAATCGAAAAGCGTATGCAGGAATTGGCCAAAGCCAATCTCAAAATCACCCGTGAGGAGCTGCCGCGGGTGGAAGCCATCGAATTGTTTCGTAAGATGGGCGAGGACTACAAGGTTGAGATTATCGAAGGGATAGCAGAACCGACCGTTTCGCTCTATCGCCAAGGTGACTGGGTCGATCTCTGCCGCGGTCCCCATGTGCCGTCGACCGGCGCGATCAAAGCGTTCAAATTGACCGGCGTGGCCGGCGCTTACTGGCGTGGCAATGAACAGAACGAAATGCTGCAGCGCATCTACGGCACGTCATGGCACTCCAAGGATGCGCTCAGCGAGCATCTTCGATTGCTTGAGGAGGCCAAGAAACGCGATCACCGCCGGCTTGGCAAGGAGTTGGACCTTTTTAGTTTCCATCCAATCGCGCCGGCGAGCCCGTTCTTTCATCCCAAGGGCGCGACGGTTTACAACGAACTGATCGCCTACATGCGCCGGCTCTATGTTCGTTATGGTTACGATGAGGTCATCACGCCGCAGATTCTCGACGTCGATCTGTGGCGCCGCTCCGGCCATTACGATCATTATCGTGACAACATGTATTTCACCGAGGTCGACGAGCGCCAGTTCGGCGTCAAGCCAATGAACTGTCCCGCTCATACTTTCGTCTACGCGGCGAAGAAGCGCTCCTACCGCGATCTGCCGCTGCGCATCGCCGACTTCGGCCGCTTGCACCGCTACGAACGTTCGGGTGTGACTGCGGGCTTGACCCGGGTGCGCTCATTCTCGCAGGATGACGCGCATATCTTTTGCGCGCCCGAGCAAATCGAGTCGGAGATCAGTAGCCTGATCAAAATGCTCCGCGAAGTCTACCGGACCTTTCAGTTTAACGACATGCAGGTTAAGCTCTCGACCCGGCCGAATGATTTTATTGGCGATCCCGCGATTTGGCAAAGGGCCGAAGCAGCCCTTGGCCAGGCGCTGTCCAAGGAGGGAATCGACTACCAGGTTAATCCCGGCGAAGGCGCCTTCTACGGCCCGAAGATCGATTTCGTCGTGCTCGACGTGCTTAAGCGAAGTTGGCAGCTGGCGACCATGCAACTCGACTTCAACCTGCCCGAGCGTTTCGAACTGGTTTACACATCGTCGGCTGGCAGTGAGGAGCGGCCGGTGATGATTCACCGGGCATTGTTGGGGTCGATTGAACGATTCATGGGCATCTTGATCGAGCACTGTGCCGGCGCCTTTCCGCTTTGGCTCGCCCCGGTGCAATTGAAAATACTGACCGTCACCGATGACCAGAAAGAATATGCTACGAGTGTGTTTGAGCAGCTGCGCGACGCTGGCTGGCGGGTTGAGCTCGATGGGCGGAACGAAAAGTTGGGCTACAAGATTCGCGAAGTCCAGTTGGCGAAGGTTCCCTATGCGCTGGTGATCGGCGATAAGGAAGTGGCGGGGCAAACCGTGGCGCCGCGCCGGCGCGGCGGGGAGAATCTCGCGCCGCTGGCGCTCGGGCAGTTTCTCGAACAGCTGCGCGCCGAGGTTGCACTGGAAGTCGGACCGGCATAGAAATGTAGAGGGGTGGAGCGCGCTGCTTTAAGCGCGGAACCAGTCAATCGGTTTTCCAAAAGGGGCGAATATCCCCTTTGCGATATTCGAATAAGCGGCGGGGTCAATAACCCGCACGGGAAATAGTGGCTACGTTATATAGGGAGGGTCGTTAAATGGAGGTGTCTTATAGCTAGAGAAGCGCGAATCAATCATCAAATCCGTGCCCGCGAAGTTCGCATCATCGGTTCCAAGGGGGAACAGCTTGGCGTGATGCCGCTGCACGAGGCGTTGAAGCAGGTTGAAACCCTGGAGCTCGACTTGGTGGAAGTCGCGCCGGATGCGCAGCCGCCGGTCTGCCGGATGATGGACTACGGCAAGTTCCGCTATGAGCAGAGGAAAAAACAGCATGGACCGAACAAGCACGCCGTGGTCGAAATCAAGGAAGTCAAAATGGGTTCACGGACGGACGCCCATGATGTCGAGCATAAGGTAAAAAACATTCGCAAATTTATCGGCGAAGGCCAGCGGGTCAAAGTGTCGGTGTTCTTTCGCGGCCGCGAGATTACCCATCCAGATTTGGGCCGGCAAATGCTCAAGAGCGTCGTTGTTCTGGTCCAGGACGTTGCCAAAGTCGATATCGAGCCGCGCCTGGAAGGACGCAACATGGCGATGTTGTTGACCCCTAAGTGAGCCAACCGCCAGCGAGAATGAGCTCAGAAAGAGGAGCAAAAAAGTGCCAAAAATTAAAACCAACCGATCGGCCGCGAAGCGATTTCGCGTCACCGGCACCGGTAAGATCAAACGCAATAAAGCTTACAAGCGGCATATTCTTTCAAGCAAAGGCAAAAAGCAAAAACGTCATTTGCGCAAAGCGACCACGGTGGCCGCGGTTGAAGCGAGCAATATCCGCAGACTAATACCATACAAATAAAAGTACTGAGGGTTGACTAAAAAGCGTTGAGATTCGGAGCCCAAGAATTCTTAACCGCTTTGATCTCAAAGCTCATCTCTCAACGCTAATTCGGGAAGGAGTTTTATCGTGCCTAGAGCTAAAGGTGGAAGTAAGACCAGGCAGAAACATAAAAAGATCATGAAGCTGGCCAAAGGCTACGTCGGTGGCCGCGGCCGTTTGTATCGTTCCGCGCGGGAAACCGTCGAGCGCGGATTGGCATTCGCTTATCGCGATCGGCGCGTCAAAAAGCGCACCTTTCGCGGCTTGTGGATCCAGCGCATCAGCGCGGCGGCTAAAATTTGCGGTATTTCTTATAGCCAGCTGATCAAAGGCCTCAAAGAGGCGAAAGTGGAGTTGGACCGAAAGATCCTGGCGGAAATCGCCGCGGCGGACATGACCGTCTTCGGTCAGCTGGCGCAAACCGCCAAGTCTCACCTAGGCGCCTGAGCGCTTAGAATTCCAGTCAGATGATCGATTCCCTGGAAACTCTCCGTGGAGAGC
Organism: uncultured Syntrophobacter sp.; assembly: GCA_964478485.1. GTDB lineage: Bacteria > Desulfobacterota > Binatia > UBA9968 > UBA9968 > DP-20. The sequence goes on from CAYZJE010000127.1 coordinate 8,727, forward strand.
TTCTGGACCGAATCCAGCGAGCGAACTCCGAGCAGGATCTCGAACAGCTACGGGTTGAAGTCCTGGGCCGGAGCGGCACGGTTACGCTGCGGCTGCGCGGGCTGAAAGAGCTGGCGGCGGAGGAACGGCCGCGCGCCGGCGAAGCGCTCAATCACTTACGCCGCGAGCTGGAAGCGAGTTTGGACGAGCGCGTCGCCGCGGTAAAAAATCACGCGAAGGCGCAGGCGCTCAAGAATGAGCGCATCGACATCACATTGCCCGGCACGCGCTGGCAACGGGGTAGCACTCATCCGTTGACGCTGGTCATCGACGAGATCGTCGATATTTTTTGGGGCATGGGGTTCGAGATCGCGCGCGGTCCGGATATTGAAGACGACTACCATAATTTCGAAGCGCTCAATATTCCCAAAGATCACCCGGCGCGCGACATGCAGGATACCTTCTTTGTCGCCGACGGACGTCTGCTGCGCACGCATACTTCGCCGGTGCAGATTCGCACCATGGAGTCGCGCAAACCGCCGCTGCAGGTGATCGTGCCCGGCGCGGTTTACCGCCACGACGACGACGCGACTCATTCTCCGATGTTTCACCAGGTCGAAGGGTTCATGGTCGACGAACGCATCGCCTTTGCCGATCTGAAGGGCGTACTGACCCATGTTCTACGGCAAATTTTCCAGCGCGACGCCGGTGTGCGCTTTCGCCCAAGTTTTTTCCCATTTACCGAGCCGAGCGCCGAGATCGATATTCAATGTGTGATCTGCGGCGGCAGCGGCGCGATTAAATCGGGCCAGACTTGCCGCGTGTGCAAGGCGACGGGCTGGTTGGAGATTCTTGGCGCCGGCATGATCGATCCGGCGGTCTTCAAGTTCGTCGGTTATGATCCGGAGAAAATTTCCGGCTTCGCCTTCGGCATGGGCGTGGAGCGCATCGCAATGCTCAAAAACGGCATCGACGATATCAGGCTGTTCTTTCAGAATGATTTACGATTCTTGCGGCAATTCAATTGAAAGGCGGAGTAATGGAGTATTGGAGTGATGGAGTGTTGGGTCGGATCGCATCAGTCCGACTACCCATTACTCCAATACTCCATCACTCCATCACTCCAGTCCCATGAAGTTTACTCTCAACTGGCTCAAAGAGTTCGTCGATTTCACCGGCACACCGGAGGAGCTTGCCAAGCGGCTCACGATGGCCGGGCTTGAGGTCGATTCGGTTACGCCACTGCGTGAACCGGAGAGCGGTCGCGATGATCGGCTTTTCGAGCTCGGCGTGACGCCCAATCGCGGCGATTGTCTCGGCATCGCCGGTATCGCTCGGGAAGTCGCCGCGCTGACCGGCGCCGGATTGAAAACGCCGCCCGCGAGCGCGCCCAAGAAAGATTCGTCGATCAACAAGAGAGTCAGCCTGACGATTGAAAAGGCCGAACTTTGTGCGCGCTACTCGACGCGCGTTGTTGATGACGTGCGTATAGCGCCTTCGCCGTCCTGGCTCAGCGCGCGGCTTGAAGCCTGCGGCATTCGCGCCATCAACAACGTTGTCGACGTGACCAATTATGTGATGCTCGAAACCGGCCAGCCGCTCCATGCCTTTGATCTGGACCGTTTGCCGCAGAAAAAGATCGTCGTGCGCACCGCCAAGGAATTCGCCAAGTTTACAACCTTGGACGGCGTCGAGCGCGAGCTGGCTCATGAAGATTTATTGATCTGCGACGACGAGCAGCCGGTGGCGTTGGCCGGCGTGATGGGCGGCATGGATTGCCAAGTGACCGAGGCGACTCGCTCGCTGTTGATCGAGAGCGCGAATTTCGCGCCGACCACGATCCGCCGCACGGCCAAACGATTGGCCCTGCACAGTGAAGCGTCGCATCGCTTCGAGCGCGGCGTCGATCCAGAAGCGACGATTGCCGCTTTAAACCGTGCGGTTTATTTGCTTGTCCAAACCGCCGGCGGCAAGCCCATGGCCGGCGTCGCCGATAGCTATCCGGGCAAAACCAAGCCGCCGGTGATCACGCTCCGTGAAGCGCGCATCGAGCAGCAGCTCGGCCTAGCGATGGACGGCAGACAAGCCGAAACGTTGCTCCGCTCCATCGGTATGAACACGGCGCGCCAAAGCAAAGGCCGGCTCCTCAAAGTGACGCCGCCGACCAGCCGCCCGGATATATCGCGCGAGGCCGATTTGATTGAAGAGTTGGCGCGCTTGCATGGTTACGATCGGATTCCATCGACCTTGCCTTCGCTGCGATCGTCGGGCGGCAAGAACGATCACTATCTTGGTTGGGAGCGCCGGCTGCGCGCTTTCATGAGCGGCGAAGGATTGGCCGAAACGATCAACCTACCGTTCACCACGGCGGCGCTCAATCGCTCCTTCGCCGGTCTTTGGCAGGCGCCTAAGCCGGTGCCGGTGCTCAATCCTTTGGCGAAGGAATTTGGCGAACTACGCCATAGCTTGTTGCCTGGACTGATCGATAACTTAAAGCTCAATTTGGCGCATCGGGCGGAAAGTTTCGCCGCTTATCATTTGGCTAAGACTTTTCAGTTGTCGCCGGCGGGTGAGCCAACCGAACGGCAATCGCTCGGCGCGCTACTCTATGGACCGCGTTCACGGCGCGGGCTTCGCCAAGCCGTGGCCGAGCCATTGGGTTTTCTCGACTGCAAAGGCTTGGTCGAATCGTTGTTGGAACTGTTTCATGTGACTCAATTGGCCGGCTGGTCGGCGCTCGAATCGGCGATTCTCCATCCGGGACAGGCGGCGGCGCTTTTCTTGAACGGCCAACGCGCCGGTTATTTGGGCCAGCTCCATCCCGATATCTGCGAACAACTCGAAGTGCCGCAAGGTTGCGTGTTTGAACTTGACTTCGAAAAACTGCTTGAGTATGCTCCGCGGCGAATCGCGGCGCGCGCTTTGCCCCGTTTTCCAGCCGTGGTGCGAGATGTCGCGCTCGTGGTTGATCGCGACTTTGCGGCGCATCAGGTGATCGGTTGGATCAACAGCCTGGGTGAGGCGCTGATCGAGCAGGTGGAAGTATTCGATCAGTACCTGGGCGCGCCGATTCCGGAAGGTAAGAAGAGCTTGGCCTATAAAGTTTCCTACCGCGCCGAGGACCGAACACTGACGGACACGGAGATCAATGCTTTGCACCAGAGCCTAGTGGATCGGCTCGGCACAACCTTTGGCGCCGAACGGCGCAGTTAGCAATTTTCAATAGCTGACGGAGGCAAGAGGAGCACATGACAAAAGCTGAAATCATCACGCGAATCTACGAGAAAGTCGGCTTTTCCAAAAAAGACGCCACCGATGTCGTCGAAGCGACCTTCGAGATCGTTAAGAACTGTTTGGAAAAGGGCGAGAAAGTAAAGATCTCCGGTTTTGGCAACTTCGTCGTCAACACCAAGCGGCCGCGCAAGGGGAGAAATCCGCAGACCGGCGATGAGATCATCATCGTCGGGCGCAAGGTGTTAACCTTCAAGGCGAGCCAAATCATGAAAAAGAGTTTGAACGGCATGGCGGCGAGCGGTTCGGCGCCGTCGTCTCCCGAGTCTGCCGAGTAGGCACCGCGATGGCGCAGCGATTGCCGGAAAAAATCTATTTCAAGATCGGTGAGGTGAGCGAGATCGTCGGCGTCGAACCCTATGTGCTGCGCTACTGGGAAACCGAGTTTGAAGTTCTCAAGCCTGCCAAGGCGCCGTCGCGACACCGGCTTTACAAGAAACGCGATGTCGAGTTGTTGCTCGAGATCAAACGTCTGCTCTACAGCGAAGGTTTCACCATCGAAGGGGCGCGCAAAAAGCTGAAGGAAAGCAAGAAAGATGAAAAAGACCAGCTCAAATTGCCGCTCAGTGAACAGAAATACAAAAGCGCCCTGGCCAAGCTCAAGAAGGAATTAGAATCCCTGCGCCGATTGGTTTCGTAGGGTGAACTGGTTGCGCTGCCAGGGCGCAATGCTCTAGCGAATGAGAAAGACACTTTTCACCACGAAGCTCACGAAGGGTGGAGTGAGGGCGCAGCATGCTGCGCCCCTACAACTTCGTGCTTCCTTCGGCTTTGCTCAGGACATGCTTCGTGTCCTTCGTGGTGAGATCGTATTTTCTCAAAGTTCAGCCAGGCCAATTACCTTCGTGTGAGTTTCGATAAATTGATTTAGCCAAATGACGGTGTTACATTCGCGCCAGTCTTGGGCCGCCGTCGGGGCGTGGCGCAGCCTGGTAGCGCGCACGCTTGGGGTGCGTGAGGTCGCCGGTTCAAATCCGGCCGCCCCGACCATTTCTTTTTCTAGTCATTCCAAACTTTTTCTAAGACTTGACTGCGATTGGTCCTCGCCAGCGGATTATTTTTTCTGTTGCTGGGTTTATTTCGGCGTGGTAGAAGCCGAACTGTTGAGTCATTGAAGCCGGCGCGGCAAATGGCTCGGTTTATCACAGCAGCGCATGACATTGAAAAATTTTCAGCGGAGGAGAGAACGATGGCACAATCGAATGATAGTCAAAATTGGGATTTACAAGCCGATGTGGTCGTAATCGGCTCGGGGGCGGCGGGCTTGCCGGCAGCGATCAAGGCGGCGGACGGCGGCGCGTCGGTGATCGTGGTGGAGGCGAACTACGATATCGGCGGTCACGCGATCATCAGCGGTGGCAACGTGCCGCTCGGCGGCGGCACCAGCGCGCAGAAAAAATATGGCATCCCGGACTCGCCGGACACGGTCTTCTCCGACTTGACCGACTGGACGGTGGTGCAGAACAACGGCTGGCCGGATTACCGTTACAACGACCGTGAGGTGATGCGCGCCTTCGCCGATCATTGCGCGCTGAATTTTGAATTTCTCCTTGAAAACGGTGTCGAGTTTAAACCGGTCGCGCCGGACAATCAGGGCGGACATAACTTGGGCAACTCCGCGCCGCGGGAAAATCACTGCGTTTGGACCAAAGGCCCGGGATACGAGAGTCCGAATAACCGCGGGGGAACAGGCTTGATCAGGCCGTTGGAAAATAGCGCGCGCGCCAAGGGGGTAAAATTCTTACTGAACTACAAGATGACGAGCTTTGTGCGCGAAGGCGAGAAAAGTGGACGGTTGATCGGCGTCACGACCGCGTATACGCCGCGCATCATGCCTGGCCAGTCGACGCCGTTAAAAAGTTTTCGCTCCGACGGCAACATTGACAGCAGCAAGCCGGCAATGGCTATCCGGGCGAAGAAAGCGGTGATTGTCGCCACCGGCGGCATGACCAGCAATTTGAATTTCCGGCGCATGTTCGACCCGCGCTTAACTGCTGTGCTGACCGTTGCCGGCGAGCCCTATAGCTATCAGGACGCAAGCGGGGAGCTCGCCGCCATGGAGATCGGCGCGTCGCTCTGGGGCTTGGTGAACCAGACCTTGGAAAATGGCGACAACATTCGCACCCAGCGCGTATTGGCGACCAAGTGGAATTACATGACCTGGGAGCTTGAGTTTCCGCTGTTTCCGTTGGTGCGAGCCACCGGGTTAGCGACGAAGGATTGGCATGATTTGATTTTGGTAAACCAGGTCGGCAAGCGTTTTTACGACGAAACCAAGGGCGATTATCCCCATGGCAACGTTTATAAAGAAGTCGACCCTTACACGCCCAACGACTATCGCAACAACGAGAACATTCACTTCCATCCGACCAACTACAACTTTTTCAACGCCGCGGTGGCGATGAACGAATATTCCGAGCCGCCCGACTATTCCGCCGGGCCGATCTGGGCAATTTTCGATTCAGAAGCGGTCAAGCGCAACAAGTGGAATGTCACGCCGCCCTACGTCGACCCAGACGGCTACTTCTTTAGCGCCAACACGCTGGCGGAGTTGGCCGACAAGATCAAAAACGAGTTTCAAGCCAAGCCGATGAAAGGCGAGACCCTTCAGGCCACGGTGGAGCGTTACAATTCTTTTGTCGACGCGGGCAAGGACGCCGACTTTGGTAAGCCAACGCCGAAATATAAGATTCAAACCGCGCCATTCTACGCCGCTTGGGGGACGCCCAACGTGCACGACACGCGCTCTGGATTGCATATTAACGCCAAGTGCCAAGTGGTGGATATGAACGGCCAGATCATTCCCGGCCTTTATTGCGCCGGCGAGAGCGCCGGTGGCTTCAACCAACATGGTCTGGGCCGCTGCACGACGCAGGGGTTTATCGCCGGAACAAATGCGGCGCGGGAAAAATAGCACCGTGCGTGACGATGGTGCGGCTACCAGCTGATTTCTTCGCGTTTTATTTCGCTGCGAATGATTGGTGAGGAGTGGGTAGTAAGGAGTAAGGAGACTCGGATTCCGGACTCCTCACTCCTGACTATTTACTACTTACTTCTTATCGGTACAGCGCTTCGATGAAATCTCCAGCCTGCAACTGGCGCACGAAGCGGTCGTCGAAAAATTTGTTGGGGTCGAGGTCTTTGGCTTTGGGATTTCGGTCCGTCAGTTCTTCGAGCACCGAGCGCACGGCTTCGGCGGTCGGCAGCGGGGTTTTCTGCATGTACTTGGCGATTTGGATGTCGTAGGACTCATTGAGCAAGTCCATGTCGTTGGTGCGCAGATACTTGGACAACACTTTGAGCGTAAACGGCCGGTCTTTTTTCATCAGCGCGATCGCTTCGATTTGCGCCGACAAATAGCGCCGCACCAGATCGGGATCGTCGCGGATGATGTCGCCGCGGGTAGAAACTCCGGTGGACGCATAGGGAATGTTGAGCGACGGCAGATGCAGCATCACGCGGTTGCCGAACTTAACGGCTCGGCCGGTGGCCGGATAGCCGAAGACGCCGGCTTGCACACGGTTGCCTTGCAGGGCACCAACGATCCAATCGCCGGCGCCGATCTCGACGATGTGAACATCTTTTCCCGGTTCCAGGCCGTAGTGCTTCGCGGCGATGCGCGCGCCGGTGTGCAGCGAGGTGCCGAAGCGGCTGATGGCGATGCTTTTGCCGCGCAACTGTTCGGATTTTTCGATCTCAGGGCGTACGGCCAAATTCAAAACCAAGGTTGCCGTCATGGTCGCGACGATTTTCAAATCGGCGCCGCCGACCGCCGCGCCGGTGGTCGTACCGCCGGCGATTTGCAAGAACGAGACTTCGTTGGCGATTAGCGCGTTGGTGCCCTGGATGCCGCTCGGCGTGGCGATGACTTCGACTTGCAGGCCGTATTTCTTGAAGATGCCCGCCTCATTCGCCGCCCACGGCGGAACCATGGAGCCGGAGATCGAGGTAATGGCGACGCGGATTTTGCGCAGCGAAGATAGCTCGGCCGCGCCGGCCGAAAAGCTCGCGCTGACAGAAGTAATGATAGCGAAGGTTAAAAGCACTCGATTTAGAATCATCGCTCATCTCCGTTAGACTGCGCCGATTGTTTCGCCAGAGATAGCCGATTCGTTGGGCGCGGGTCAAATAGTTAATGCCTCTCGCTCGGGGATGGTTGAAATCCCTCGCCACTTCGATCCGTCGGCCAAACTCCGGACATGCTTCAGGCGAAGAGAAGGTCCGTCATGCCCGTGCACACGGGCATCGTGCGCCCGTGAGGGCGCCACATCAGCACGGTGAAAGTCCGTGTCGGAGTATGCCACAGCTCCGTAGCCGAAGGTAACTGCGTCGCCGCGAGGCGGGGTGGAGAGCAACCGGAGGCGAAGTGTCGGTCCGTAG
>CAYZJE010000128.1:0-5629 GCA_964478485.1 uncultured Syntrophobacter sp.
TGTTGAAAATTTAGTGCTGATGCGGTTTGTTTGCCTGGGGGAGAATTCAATTCAATCGTAGGTCTTACGCCCAGGCGGTGAGCAGCGCGAACGTAGTAAGCGTCTGCTCAAACGGCGATTCAGGCGGCTTCCCTTTGCCACACGACAAGACGGTAGCCGCAGTCCATGCTGTCGGTTTGAAATAGGCGACCGTACCGGTTATGCCATGCGCCCGTCTCGAGGTCTTCCTTTAGCCTGCGTAGTCCTTCATCTATATCCAGAACGCGGGAAAATGTAGAGATCGCGCTCCTAACTCCCTCGTTAAGATAGCTGTAAGGCCGCTGCCAATATGCACATAAAAACCCATCCGTGCAGTCATGTGGAATCGGCACCGGGATCACGCGTACTGGCCCAAGGAGGCGGGCCAGCTCTTCGATCGATGGGAAGAGGGGCTCTTCAATCTCCCGGATCTGAGGAAGATAATCGAGGAGCCAGAAGTCTTGACCGAATCCGCTCCGCGTCAGAAACACGATGCGATCTCTAGCGACGCGGCGTGCCTCTCGGAGGCCTCGCTCGATGTCCGACCAGTGATGAATCGTCAGTATGGCCGTGGCCGCGTCAAATGCAGCGGCGCGAAAAGGAAGGGATTCGGCACGGGCTTGCACCACCGGCGGCCCGCTCTTCGCTCGCTGCGAAATCATCAACCAAGAAGGCTCCACGGCAACGATCTCTCGATCGCGCGGCTCATACGACCCAACCCCCGCACCTATGTTTACAATGCTGGCTGCTTGGCCAAACTCAGCATTGAGGGCAGTGGTGATTCTTGGGTCGGGGCGGCGGTAATTGCTGTAGTGCGTGCCTATCGTGTCGTAAAGGGTTTGCACAGCGACGCTCCTCCTGTATAGAGGCATCTCTTAAGGTCTAGGCGAGCCTTTACGCGGCAGCATGTATTTACCTTGGCTGCAAAATCTATGAACAGAAACATGAAAGTTATCGCTGCGACTTGGCCGGATCCGGCCCGCGCGACGCCTCCGTAGATGCTGCACCAAGGTAGCGGGCCAGGAACTCGAGCACGTCCTTTTCCCACACATGCACGCCGTGAGCCCTGAACACGTCGTGTCCGGGAGCCTCGGTGGCTGCCCTGGCTGTCGATTGCGGCGTAAACGGCTCGTAGATCACCATTCGGTGTGCCACGCCGCGCTTCTTATAGATTTCGGCCAGCGTGGTGATGGAATCAGTGGTGCGGTCGTTCTGTGCCACCATCAAGAGCGCTGGTGTCTTCGCTTTTTCGGCTGCGGCGATGAGCGCGCTGCGCAACTGTTCACTGATGTTCCAGGCTCCTGCGGCGCCGGCCTGATTTATTGCAACAGCGAAGATGTTACTGCGGCTGACGGCGACCATGGTGACGATGCCGCCCAACGAATAGCCCATGATGCCGATCCGTTTCGTATCGGCGAACGGCAGCGTGCGAAGATAATCGACTGCGGCAAACACGTCATCGGTCTCCGCCTCCACCCGCGCAACGAACCGCTGCCCTAAGTCGCTGCCGATGGCCTCCGACAATGTTGGCCCGTCGGAGTCGCCGTAACCACGGCGCTCGGGAATCAGTACCACGTATCCAACTCGGGTCAGCAGCCTGCCGATATACTCGTTCGGCTCCGGGCGCCGCGGGCGTCCCGTGCGTGCGCCGTGGTTGTAAATGACGACCGAAAAGGGACCGTCACCTTTGGGCTTATATAGAAACGCGTGGATGCGCAGAGTCCCGCTCGGATAGAAGACTTCAGTGTAGGAAGAGTTCGCGGGAGACTGGCTATGTGCGGGCGCCGCCAGGAGGCATAGCAAAACACCCAGCAGGAGTGCGGTCGAAACGCGTATCATGTTCATCGCTCTGAATTGAACGTCCATGACGAAGCCCTCCGGATTGAGTTCTCTTCAGTTTCCAGCCCCTTGTTAAACGTCTTTGCCGACCATTTTTTAGATGCTTAGCTGTCGCTTGGTGTGACGGTCTGAAGTGGAGTATTAGACGATTCGTGTCGTGCCCAGAATTCGAAAATCTCTTTTGGCTCGACCAATAGAGAGGCTAGTAATCCCACGATGATCGCCCAAAACGCCGACGTGATTCCAGCAACAGCAAACGGTGTTGTCGCGACCGCAAAGGCTACTAAAGCACCAAAGCGCATCTTGCCCATTAACGCTTTCTCCAGAGCATCCTGAAGCGAAGATACTATGGCAAGACCGGCAATTGCAAAGATGTATGTCTTCGGCAGCACTTTCAAAAGGGAGGCAACAGGGCTGGCCGCGAAAGCCAAAAAGATTGTCAATAAAGCCGAGATGATGGCCGCCCAATATCGACCAGATACAGGACCGGAATCCGGAGATGCAATTATAGCCACGCTTGTCCTTGCCACAGTCGCAGGATGGCCCCCCAACAGTGCGTTTACAACCGAGTTTACTTCTACCAAAGCGGCGTGCCGTGGTCGAAGAGAATGAGCATCAAATCCCTTGCGCCGGAGCATCAAGACTGCGGGCGGCAAATTCCAGTACGGCCTTGATCTGTTCGGGCGTTACGTCGAACCATTCGACAATTTCTTCGATGCTTGCGCCGGATTCGAGGTTTTCAAAGACGGTGGCAACCGGCATGCGCGTGCCGCGAAAAACCCATGCGCCGCTCACCTTGCCCGGAATACTTTCCACGGCGGGGCATTGTGACCAATCAAGCGCCATATCGAACCTCCATTACCATCGCTAGTTACTCTATCATGGCATTGCAGCGTCTGTCACGACGGTCAGCGAAGCAGCATGGCGTCCTGCTCGTCTTGTGGACGAAGGTTGACTATTTTATCGAACGCGTCGCGCGAAACTTGCTATCGACACCCCCCGTGCGCGCAAACCCTTCCATGACATCACCGTCAACGCGGCCGGTGTATTGAGTCTTTGCAGCGTGAAAATTGACTTGCTCACCGCGCAATCGCCCGGACACCGGGATCGTGCCCGCGCCGCTTTTCAGGGATCCAGAAAAAGTCTGATAGGTTTGTTTCAGAAGCAATTCACCGGCGCCGAGCTTCCATGTTCCGTTTACTTTTGCCGGCACGAACCAAAGACGCGCGCTGCAAAAGCGTTCGCAGTTCTCAGCCACGTTAAGGATTCGATCGGGATTCCAGTCGCCGATGGCGAAGGTATTGGCGACCACGCGAGTGCCAGGTTTGAGACTCAAGAGCCGCGGCCGCAGCCGGATGTTCATCTCCGGCGTCAAAAACAACACCACCACTGTCGCTTTGGAAAAGTCCGCGACGAAAACATCGCCACGTTCGAACGTCGCCTTATCGCTGACGCGCTCTTTGGCGGCCGCCCGTTTGGATAACGCAACCAAGTCCGCATCGTACTCGATGCCGTGGGCGCGGGCGCCGCGTTTGGCCGCGGCGATCACATTGCGGCCGTCGCCGGAACCAAGATCGACGACAAAATCGCTCGCGGTAACACCAGCCATGTCGAGCATCTTTTGCACCATCACTTCCGGGTTTCCCACCCAAACGACGTCTTTGCCGGGCTGGCCGGATTTCGGTGTGTAATCGGATTGCGCCGCCACAACGCCACTCGCGGCGCTAATCGCGAGCGAGACCAGTAACTGAAAGATCAGGGATGAGTATTTTAATAAACGGATCTTCAGGCTTTTGTGTGAAGCAGGGTTCAGAGATTGCACCGCCGAGGCGCAGAGGGCACGGACTAAAGAGTTTTTGATTAAAATAATACTCCGAACTCTGCGAACTCTGTGCCTCTGTGGTGAAAATATCTTCACGGTAAACCCGGAAGATCCTACTTACTCAACCGCGACGCCTTCCATGGGACAGCGGAGCTGGTCGCTCCTTCCATGCTGTTACCGCCAACTTGCCCGCTGTATGACAAACCGCCAATACTGAACGTGATCTGATCGCCATTGAGCTTAGCGTTGGCGATTGCCGTGTTGCTCGCGCCGCGCCGCAAGGAGCCGGACAACATTTGGTAAGTCTGTTTGAGCGTCAGCTCGCCGTCGCCGAGCTGCCAGCTTCCTTCTACCTTAGCCGGCACGATCCAGAGATGGGCCGTGCAATAGGACACACAGCCATCCTTGACAGTAACCGACTCATCGGCGGACCAATCGCCCATGGTGAAAGAATTAGAAACGATGCGCGTGCCCGGTTTCAAGTCGAGAATCTTGGGGCGCAAGCGGATGTTGATGTCGGGCAAAAGAAACATAGTGATGACCTGGGCCTGGGAAAAGTCGCTTTCAAACAAGTCGGCTTTGACGAAATTTGCCCGGTCGCTCACGCCTTCTTTGGCCGCATTGCGCTTCGACAGCTCGACCATGTCAGGATTGTATTCGATACCGAGCGCTTTGGCGCCGCGCTTGGCCGCGGTGATTACCGTGCGGCCATCGCCGGAGCCGAGATCGATGACGTAATCTCGCGGCGTTACCTTGCCCATGTCGAGCATCTTTTCCACCAGCGCCTGGGGCGTCGGCACCCAGATGACATCCTTCCCTTCTTGACCCACTTGCGGCTGAAAGTCGCCGGCGCTCTGAGCCGCCTGTGCCGGTGACGCGCACAGAAAGGCCGCTAGCGCCAATGCAACTAAACTCGAACTATTCATGATTCACTTCCCCCTCAGATGTAATAATATGCTTCGACAGTCGCACGCAGCACAGCAATTGTCCAGTTCACTCCGGCCCCATCATGCGAGCATTGGCGGTTGCTTCGCCAACTCTATCGATGCTAAATGAAACAGAGCCGCACGACCAAGTCACGCCAAATTTTCCAACAAGTTTCAACGACGACTACCGAGGAGGATTTTCCATGCGCCAACGATCCGATTATCCAATTTTTTCCGACGAGGAGTTGCGCCGGCGCCACCAGGCATTTTACGCGCTGATGGAGCAAGAGGGGGTCGACGCGGCGCTGCTTTACGGCAGCGGCCGTTATGCCTCCGATATTTATTGGCTGAGCGATTGGCCGAGCAGCCGGGAAGCTTACCTGTTGATGCAGACCGGCAAAGAGCCGGTGATTTTGATGCAGCTGTTCAATCACTTTCCAATGGCGCGGGTGATGTCGTGGATCAAGGATGTGCGCTGGGCCGGCGCCAATACGACCAACAGCGTTGCCGAGCTGATTCAAGAACGAGGGCTCGAAGCGAAAAAGATCGGCCTGGTCGGTTCGATCTCCTACCAGGTTTACAACAAGCTGCGAGAAAAATATCCCAAGGCCGCTTTCGTCGATCTCGGCGGCAAGCTGCGTATGATGCGCACGATCAAGAGCGCCGATGAAATTGCCCGCATCCAGACCGCCTCCAAGCTCACCGATCAATCGATCCACGCGCTCGCCGAAGGGTTGCGCGAAGGCATGCGCGAAGACGAGGTACCAGCGCTCATCGAGCCGGTCTATCTAAAGGCCGGCGGTTATGCCGGCATTCATTTCATCAGCAGCATGCCGATGCGGGCGCCTGACATTTGCGTGCCCTCGCAGTTTCACTCCAACCGAAAGTTGCAGAAAGGCGACGCGCTGATCACGGAAATTAGCGGCGCCTTTTCGGGCTACAGCGGACAAATTCATCGGACCTTCTCCATCGGTGAGGGGCCGACGCCTGAGTGGCAAAAAATGCACGACGCGGCGATGGAAGC
>CAYZJE010000129.1:0-15440 GCA_964478485.1 uncultured Syntrophobacter sp.
CCTGCGCAAAACTTCTGCGTCGCCGATCCGAAGGGCGACCAGCCGGTCGCCCCTACGTCCCTTTTGTGGCCTTTGCGTTCTTTGCGGCCAATCTTCTTCGGTTGCGGCTGCGCCGCCCTACGTTCTTTGCGGCTAAATCTCGTTCACAGATGCTCACTGCCGGTTGACCGCAACCGTTCAACAATTTTCGCAACATCGTCAGTTGTATAAATCCCCAGCGCTTCGCCGCGGTTACGCACCGTCACTTCGTGACGTTGCAGCTCGGCGACATTCACACCGGATAGCCTGGCAACTTCCTCCGAGATCACCAGCTGGCATTGGAATTCCTTGGTCAAATCCTGCAACCGGCTGGCGACGTTCACCGTGTCACCGATCGCCGTGACGCTGGTCGCCTTGCCGTAGCCCATGCGGCCGACCACCGCCGGCCCACAGTGAATACCGATGCCGAGACGGAGCGGCTCGGCAAGATCCTCGACGAGATTTTGGCTTAGCAAGCTCACCTGATCGACCATCGCTTGCGCCGCGGCCAACGCCTGGCGGCAGCCGGTTTCGGGCCCGCTGTCGACGCCGAATAGCGCCATCACGCCGTCGCCGATAAATTTGTCGACCATACCTCCGGCTTCGGTGATCGCCGCGCCGACCGATTCGAAGTAACGGTTCAGCAAGAACACTAGATCGTATGGCAACTTTTTCTCCGAAATGCCGGTGAACGAGCGCAGATCGGCGAACATCACGGCGATGGTCAACTCCTGGCCGGCGAGATAAGTCGGCTGGCCGAATCCGTCGCTGGCCTGCGCGTGGGCGGGCAAAAGCTGCGTCACGGTTAAGTCTCCGGTGGGCTTTAACTGGCAAGCCAGTCGCACGTTGGGTGAGGCACCGACGCGCTGCAAGACCCGCTGTTCACCGGCACTGGGTGGCGGCAACGAAGACATTCCCAACGACACGCGAATCCGGCAAGTCGAGCAACGCCCTCTACCGCCGCACACCGAAGCATGAGGAATCCCCGCCAACCGGCTCGCTTCGAGGACCGAGAAATTGCGCGGCGCTTGCACTACTCGACCGCCCGCATAGGTGATGCGGATGAGCGTGCGCCGTTCGCGCACGCGGCGCGCGATGCGGGCACAGAGCGCCAGCACGATGGCAGCGGCAAAAGTAATCAGGACTCCATCATAGATATTATAGAGAATTTCTCGCTGAGCGCGCGGCGGCATCTTTGCGGCGAGGAGAAATTGATCGAGCCACTCGGGTTTCCGCGCGATCAAGTTGGCAATCTCCCTGCCCGCGTTGACGAAACCGGTCAAGCCGAAGACGGGAATCAAAAGCGCCAAAGCGAGAAAATAAGGCGCCAGGCGCGGATACCACGGTTTCAACCTCAGCCAATAATGAAAGCCGATCGAACCATGGGTCCACGCGATTAGAATCAAGATCGCTTGCTTCAGGCCATCGAGCGGGGCGGCCTGCCAGAGCGTCAACACCAGCAAAGTGTAGGAATCATTGACGCCGAAGAATTCATGCGTCAGGCGCGTCCCGACGATGTGGATCGTCAGCAGCACGGGAATCGTCAATCCGAACAAAAGTTGGATCAGCTCCGGCAGAGACATGTGCAAACGTCGCCGCTCGTAGAGCGCCCAGATGGCCAGGCTAAGATGGGTCAACAGGGCGCCATAAAGCGCCACCGTCCCGAGCGGATTGCGCCAGAGCAACAAGAACCACCGCCGCCCCCACTCCATCGCGTCGAGAGAGATCAACCCGAGCCCGTGATTGAGCAGATGGGTCGAGAGATAGGTCAGCAGGATCAATCCGGTAACCAGGCGTGTGCGGCGAACGTTCATTGCGGTTCACTCTTCTTACTACGACCCGCTAGCCGCCGTCTATGCTATCACTTTGATTGGCGCGCAAAACGGCGATTACACCGACAATCAAATCGATACCAAATAATTCTCACTCGCGCCGACCAATTCACCGTCCGAACTATTGCCTATTGCCCATTGCCTATTGCCTGCCCCACGCCTTCCTCCTGTTGACTCCCTCCACGAACTCGTCCTATTGATAACGGTCCAGTTATAACAAATCATTTAATCGCGTCGCCCATTCGGGCCGGACAGTAAGAAAGGAGATCAATCATGAGAGACGGATTCAAAATCATCGATGCCGACCGCCATGTGCTCGAGCCGTCGGACCTGTTCGCCAAATATTTACCAGAAAAATTTCGCGGCCGGGTCGAAATCAAGGGCCCCAATCAATCTTACCGCCGGGTTGACGGCGAGTTGATTTCCGACGCCGATCGCTTGCGCGACGCCGCCAAGCAAGAAGATTACGGCTTTACTTTCGCCGCCTCGAAAAAATGGCGCGAGACCTTCGCCGATGCCTTAGCTGCGAAATTCGACACCGCGTCCAACGTCCGCGATATGGACAAAGAAGGGGTAGACATAGGGGTCCTCTTCCCCACCGTCGGCCTTTACATCATGTGGCGCGACAATTTAGATCCCGAACTCTCCGCGGCCATCTGCCGCGCCTACAACACGTGGATGTCGGACTATTGCAGCGCCAGCAACAAGCGGCTCTACGGCGTCGCCTTACTACCACTGCAAGACCCCAAGCGCGCCGTCGAGGAGCTTAAATACGCCCGGGAAAAACTCGGCATGGTCGGCATCTTCTGGCGGCCTAACAAAATCTGCGGCCGGACCATGTCGAGCGGAGACTACGACCCGATCTACGCCACTGCCGCCGATCTCGGCGTCACAGTATGCGTCCACGAAGGCGCGCGCACCGTGCTGCAACAAGCCGGCTCGGACCGCTACAGCGAGTTCGGCCGCCATGTCGCTTGCCATCCCCTAGAACAGATGCTCGCCTGCTTGAACCTCTGCGCCGACGGCGTGCTGGAAAAGTTTCCCAAACTCAAAGTCGCCCACCTGGAATCGGGCTGCGGTTGGGTGCCGTTCTGGTTGGAACGCATGGACGAGCACTGGGAGCATGAAGGCCACGGCCAAGCTAAGACGACCAAAGAAAAACCGAGCTATTATTTCAAACGGCAATGCTGGACCAGCTGCGAAGCCGGCGAAGAGTTGGCGCCAGTTTACGTCGAGCATGTCGGCGCGGATTACCTAATGGTCGCGACGGACTATCCGCACAGCGATTGCATCGGCAAATTCCCCGATCGCACCGTCGGCGATCTGACCAAGAACGATCACATCTCAAAAGACGCGCGCCGGAAAATTTTATGGGACAATCCGAAGCGCTTTTACGGACTGGAGGTTTGACTCACATGGGCAAGTTTCATGTAGTTTATTTTGGCAGCAACGACGTGCCGGTTGATTTGCTTAAGCCGATCTTAAAAGAGATCGACGCCGACATGACGATCAGGCGGCCATCCACCGACGCCGAAGTGATCGAAATGGCCAAGGACGCCGACGGCATCATCATGCACGGCTCCGTGCCGCTGTCGCGGGAGATCATTTCGCAATTGAAGCGGGTCAAAGTCGTCGCCCGCACCGGCGTCGGCGTCGACCGAATGGACCTCAAGGCTGCCGCCGATCACGGCATGATCATTTGCAACGCGGCGGGCTGCAACTCCATCGAAGTCGCCGAGCAAGCGATCGGGTTAATGATCGCGATTTCGCGCAAGCTCATGCGCATGAACCAATACGTCCACGATGGTAAATGGAAACGCCACACCGCCGAACTGCACGCCTACCGCGGCCGGGTGTATCGAATCCAAGGGCGAACCATGGGCATCGTTGGCCTGGGCCACGTCGGCAAACAGGTCGCGCCACGCGCCCAAGGCATGCGCTTGAACGTGCAAACCTACGACCCCTATCTCGACGAAATAACCGCCAAAGAATACGGCGTGAAGATGGTCTCGTTCGACGAACTGGTCGCGACCTCCGATTTCATCAGCATCCACGCCCCGTTGACCAAACAGACCAGAAACATGTTCAGCACACCGCAGTTCAAAGCGATGAAAAAAACCGCCTACCTAATCAACTGCGCCCGCGGCGGCCTAGTCGACTCCGACACATTGTACGACGCCTTGGTCGCAGGTGAATTAGCAGGCGCAGCGCTGGACGTAACCGAACCAGAGCCGCTGCCGGCCGATCACAAATTGCTAACGCTCCCCAACGTCATCGTAACCTGCCACACGGCAGCCAACTCGGATGAATCCTACGTCGACTGCCAAACCCACGCAGCGAGAGAAGTCGTCGGCGTTCTAAGCGGCAAAGGTCCAACAACAGAGATCAAAGATCCGTGGTTATTGGCCGAAGCGCAGGACGAGGGGTTTGGCGGGGTGTAAGGGCAAGAGTGTTGGAGTATGGAAGTATTGGAATATTGGCTTTAAATGCATCACTCCAACCTTTACGTCAACTTCTTAGCCGCTCGTGCTGAGCAACCTCGAAGGATGTCTTCTTCAACAGCGTATAAAGCTTTGCGGAGGAAAACATGATTACCGTCGAAGGGGAAAAGATCGAAGTTATCGATGCGCATTCGCATATGGGGGCGCGAAAGAAGCTGGCGATCCATCAGATCCCGCCGATCATGAAATTCATGGCGGAGGACATGCTCCAGTCGATGGACGACGCGGGCGTCGACGGAGTCGTCACGTTCGCCATCGGCATCGGCGAACCGTCTGACTATCGTGAAACCAACCAGTACATCGCCGATACTATGAAAAAGCACCCGGATCGCATTCATGGTTTCATGCGGCTCAGTCCGGGCAACGGGCCGAAGGATACGCTTCAGGTGCTGGAGGAGGGAGTCAAGCTCGGGCTCAAGGGAATCAAGATTCATCCGCTGATCGAGCATTGCCCGGCCAACGACAAAGAGAAAGTTTATCCGCTCATGGAAGCCGCGCAGCACCACGGCATCCCAGTTCTCTTTCACTGCGGCCTTGGGGAAGATGCAAGTCCGAAACGCATCGGCGAGGTGGCCAAGGATTTTCCCAAGCTGCCCATCATCATGGGCCACTCGGGTTTGGTCGAAGGGGTGAGAGAGGTGGTCGAGATCGCGAAGAAATGTGAAAACGTTCACATGGACAGCTCGGGCGTGGGCTGGCTGCCATTCTTCTGCGAATCGATTGTATGGGCCGGTCCCGACCGAGTTCTTTACGGTTCCGACCATCCGTTCAACCCAATGGACTGGGAGATCGAGAAGATCGTCAAGCACGCGCAGCGGCATTTGAAGCTCAAGATCGAAGACCTCCGACTAATCATGTCGGGCAATATCAGACGGTTGCTAAAAATAAAGTAGTTCGAGGGCAGACGAACGATCTCACGCATCCTCACACTCCCCAACGTTATCGTCACCTGCCACACCGCGGCCAACTCAGACGAATCCTACGTCGACTGCCAATCCCACGCCGCCCGAGAAGTCGTCGGCGTATTGAGCGGCCGAGGCCCGACGACCGAGATCAAAGATCCGTGGTTGTTGGCCGAAGCGCAGGATGAGGGGTTTGGCGGAGTGTAGAACAATCGACGGCTAAGCTTTACCACCGTCAACACTAAAAGGCCCGATCTCCTATGAGTCGGGCCTTCGTTTTTTAGCGGCGCTGGCCTGAGACATCGATCGAGACAATCATGGAATACCCGCGTGACGAATTCGGCCGGTCTAAAAAATTCCGAGATAGATTCGCAGCAAAAATTCCATCGGTGGATCGATGAAGCGATCCATGGTCCGAGTCATGAGCAACAGGATCAAGATAAGAAAACCGTAGCGCTCGATGCCGGCAACTTTAGATGAAAGCGGATTCGGTAGGAGACCGACCAACACTCTGCCGCCATCCAACGGCGGCAATGGAAACATATTGAACACCGCCAACGAAATATTGATCAGCAAACCGCCCTGCGCCATCAACACCAAGGGCGTCAACCAAGAACCGTCGGACAGTCCTGGCGATCCGTGCGGCATCAGAGCCTTCCAAACCATCACAAAGCCCAAGGCCAAAAGCAGATTCATCGCCGGCCCAGCCGCGGCCACCCAGACCATGTCGCGCTTAGGATTGCGCAGGTTGTAAAAATTCACCGGCACCGGCTTGGCATAGCCGAAGACAAACGGCGACCCCGTAAGGATCAGCAGCGCCGGAAACAAGATGGTGCCGAACAGATCGATATGGGCGATCGGATTGAGCGTCAGCCGCCCCAACCGCGCCGCCGTAGGATCGCCCAACCGATTGGCCACCCAACCATGCGCAACCTCATGAAACACCACAGCGATCAACAATGGTATCGCCCAAATGGCAATCTTCTGGATAGTCTGTTCCAAAACTTTCTCTTAGCAGGTGCTCTAAAACGAATACGGGATGAAATCAGAAAAGACAAGCCGGGAGCGATTGAGCGTTAACGTGGCACGCAACCCCAAGGATAATCGCGCCCAGCGAAAACGTCATCAATCAATTCGGGGGCGGGGTCAGGGGCGGGGTCAGACACAACTATGATTACAATCGTCTCACGGTAGAGAACTAAACTCTGCGCTTTGTCAGATCTCGCGCCGGCGGCGTACCAGCAACATCGAGTCGGAATCCGTGTCAGGTCTTTTAGTGCGACAGTTTTGCTACTCAACAAGCTCTTTCATGAATGCGATCAACTCACGATAATCTTCTTGATCCGCGGTCTTCATCGCGTCGATATACCGCGATCGGATTTGGTCGCCTTCCGACAAGAGCTGAATCTGCGGCCATTTGGGCAGGGGAAGTCTGACCGAGTAACAGTAAATGTCAGTGATGAGTCGCGCGTGTCTGCCGTTGCCATTGGTAAACGGATGAATCCGGGTCAGTCGGTTCTGTAAGCGAGCAGCGATTTCAAGCGGCGGCATCGAACCCTTCTCGGCGTTCCAATAGCTGAAATCTCCGCACAGCAACTTTATCTGTTCCGGGATGAGGTGAAAGTCGACACCGATGTTAAGGGCCTCGGTGCGATACTTTCCGGCCCACTCCCAGATCTCGCCGAACATGTCGTAATGGACGGCGCGGATAAATGGATCGGTCAACCATGCGGTCCCGGCTCTTTTTCGTCGGGCTCGATAGATGTGCTTGTTGTACGCGCGTGAGATGGCATCTAGCTCGGCTGCGTTGCGGGCGTGGCGATCCGTCAGTTGCCTTTGAATAAGACCCGACGTGTCGTCGCCTGGAGTGGCCCCGGGGGATTTAGTTTTGTCACTCATCTGCTGGCTGTTGCCACAGCTTCTCGCGCCGATCGGTGAGAATCTCATCAGTACGTTTCTCCAAAAGCTGCTTGAATACATCGGCTTCCGGCGCCTGATGCTCGAGGGCCATGGTTCCCATTGATTGTTTTAAGCGTTTCAACGCGACGCTGCGCGCCCGCCCGCGCAGCACTTCTTTGATCGCCTTTCTGGGTCGCGGCTCAAGAACCAAATCGCAAGTCATCGCATCAAAAATACGCTTCAGGGTACTGATCTGCGGGTCGGTCTTACCGCTCTCAATACTGGCCAAATGCGGTTGAGTGATCTTCGCACGGCTCGCTAGTTCGGCCTGGGTCATGCGCAAAGAGTCACGCAGAATTCTGATCCAATCTCCGGGTGACGGTTCGTGTTTCTTTGTCTCTGGCGGAACGAGACGAGATAACGCCATCTCATCGACTATGTTTAAGTGTCTTTTGGCCATGCAAATATACTATTAAGTATATTGAAAAAGTTAAGTTACATATAAAATAACATATAAAATAATCAGTAAACAATCTGAATAAACATATTAAAAAATTCTATCTTGCTGAAATAGCATCAGTGTTCATTTTTACTGTCTCTATAGAGACATCTGGTGCTTGAGGAGTGGGCAATATTCTGAGTGGCAAAGGGTCAACACCGGGGATCGAACATCCGCGGTTATTGGCGAAATTCCGGGGACATAATACTAATTTCTCCTTGACGAGAGAGCCTTCAGGCTCGCTGCTGAGTTAGCGCCGGTTTGACGGACACCTTAGAAAGGGAACAAAAAGTAGCGCGCTGTTCGGACCAATGAAGTTCGCGTTTTGAGAAAATCCTCCAAGGTAAGTCCGCGGTCATTTGGATTGACAGTTCGACGAATCTTCATTCACAATTACGGCTTAAGGAGATCGTTTTAAATGTCCGAGACATCCGCGGAGAGCGCGGGCGCCAAAGTCATGAGATTGCGCAAGGCCAGACCGGAGCGCATCCGAGTGTCGTTTTTCGACCGCTCCGGAGGAACCCCGTTGCCTCTGGCCAACCAGCGCTTATGGCCGGCCGGCATCGTGATCGGTGTCTTCTTTGTGATATTTGCCGGCATCGCTTGGAGTCAAATCGACTCGATGCGGGGTCATAAGATTACAACGGTCTTCGATCTCAGCTTGATTCTTTTTCAGGGAGCTTGGGTCTTGGGTTGGTCCGTGGGTGTGTTCATCCTCGGCGCGCTGACCGTGCTCTTTCTCTTCTACACGGAATCCGCCCGGCTGCATAATGGACGGTTGATTCACATGCCGCGGCTCGGCCCGTTAAGAATCAATATCGAATACGATCTCGCGAAGATTCGCAATCTTCGGCTGGCAGCTGAAAAAGAACACACCGTCCAAATCAGATTCGACTACGGTGACGGCAGCAACGCACTGGGCAACGCGATGCCGCGCCCGGAAGCCGAAAAGCTGGTGGAACTGATCCGCGCGGCAAGCTCTTCCATTGCGAGCGCCGTAACCGCTCAAGCCACTCGGCCTCGCACCGAGCCGCTGAAGAGCGGCGCAACGGAGGCGGACCGAGGGCCGGTCCTCGCGGCGCCACCCGTGGAGCTCAGTTCACTGTCGTCGCTTTCTCTGATCGCGGTCAATCTTCTTCCGCTCGCGGGGGTGATGCTTTTCGGATGGAAGCTGGGCGATCTCATGGTGCTCTACTGGGCGGAGAGCGCCGTTATAGGAGTGTGGAACTCAGTCAAGCTCGCCGTCATTGGCAAATGGGCGGCTTTTTTCGTCGTACCATTCTTCATCGGCCACTTTGGCGGGTTCATGGCCGGTCATTTCATGTTTGTTTACTATTTATTCGTGCGCGACCCCGGTGCCGCGGGGCCGGAGCCTGGTGTTTGGCAGGCGCTGTTCGATCTTTTCACTCCCCTCCAATCGGCGATCTTCTCGCTTTTTTTCAGTCACGGCGTCTCGTTTTTTGCCAATTTCGTCGGACGGCGCGAATACCTTGGCACAAAGCTAAAACAACAGATGGCGGAACCCTACAAGCGAATCGTCGTTATGCACGTTACCGTTATCGCCGGCGGGTTCCTGACCCTGGTGTTGCGAACGCCCGAGGCCGCGTTGCTCCTGTTGATCCTGCTCAAAACCGGCGCCGACCTTCGCGCTCATCTCAGAGAGCACGGCAAAGGCGGTGCGACCGGCGGGTCAGAAGCTGATTCCAATCTCGCGACAACGACCTGACCGCTTTGCGTCCGCTGGACCGGATGACAACCCTCGCGGAGCGATCGCACATCAGTCCACGCTGAAATTGATCGCTATTGTGGTGATGACTTGGGCCATTTTATTCGACCCCGTTTGGCGGGTAATCTTCAATCGCAGGTTCCAGCTCTGGCACAAATTTGTTCAGTCATGACCCATCCCTGACCATTCGAAGGAAGATACAAGCCAACAACAAGACGTCTTGGGCATGACGCCCCCTCGTTAACGAGGCACAGGGCTTGCTCATTGGCTACTATCAGAGGTGAAGCCGATGAAGAATCTGTTGAAAAGGGCAATTTTTCTTGCCCCGCTGGCCATGGCTTTCGTTGCGCCGGTGTTCGCTCAGACCGACGAGGATGAGTACTACCAGCAGTGGATCGATTACCGGAATGGCGAGATCTCGGTCGCCTTCGAGCGCACTCCGGTGCAGTTTGCGCTGCACGCGTTTCACGCCCGCACCGGATTTCAGATCGTCGTGCCGTCGACCACCGAAGCGCAGGTGGTTAGCCTACGGCTCGACCGCCAGCCGCTGGAGCCGGCTGTCCGTTCGCTCATCTCGACCATCGGTTACAGAAATTTTGCCGTGATGTACGACGAGAGCGGCCGTCCCCACCGAGCCGTCGTCGTCGCCAACCAGCCGGTGGCGACCGCGGCTAAAGTAGAAACCACCGAGCTCGCCGCCGCGCCGATCACCATCGAAGAGCGCGATCAAATCAAAAAGGACCTGGATCGTTGGAATGAACTCAAACAGGAAGAACGGGGCCGTATCGAAGACCGTCTGAAAACTTTGCCATCATCCGAAGACCGAGAAATTTTGGTCAAAGAATACGGCCGCCAGCTCTTGGGAATCGCCAAATAGCCGATCGATCCAAAGAGATTTCACCGCGGCGGCACGGAGGACGCTGAGGGAGAGTTTTTCATCGAAACCTCTTTACTCCGCGCCCTCTGCGTCTCTGCGGTGAGTCCCGCGAATGACCCCGCTCCGCTTCTCCATGATGTACTTCACCAAAAACGGCCAGACCTGCGTCGCGTCGGCGAGCATCTCGGCGTAGACGCCGTTCTTAGCAGCTTTGCGCCACGATTCGTTTTCGGAATAGGTACAGCCGGACAGATGGCCGAAGTGCGGTTTGTCCGGGCAAATTCTCACGCCGTAGCTGAAACGGCGATTGGGAAATGTCGGGCCCAACCGCTCGTTGACGATCTCGATCAGCGGCGCAACGTTTTGCACGTTGTTGCGCGGCACGCCGCCGCCGATGGAAAAAATTCCGAAGCGCTTCGATCCAGTGACGAGCCGAATCAACTCTTTGCTGTCGCGCTCCAAGTCCATCAAGATCGGCTTCCTGCCGCGCCGCCGCCGTTTGATGTTGTGAATATAAATGTCGTTGCCTAGCTCGGAATCGACGAACGCCGGAACAAAAACGGAAACGTTTTGGAGATACGCTGATTTGAGAATGCCGCGATCGTTGGGATAGTTTTCCGCGAGATGCTTGCCGATCAGTTTGTTGAGCGCCGTCGGGCTCAGCATCTCGTTGCCATCGATCTTCTCGACCACTTTGCCGATGACTTCTTCGACTGTATCGAGATTCGACTCGGGCTCCAAGGTGTCAGTGACCCGGTTGAGCTTGCGCCGCGCCAACTCAGTGTCGTCATACTTGGGGTTGTATTTGTAATGTTTAAGTCCGATCGACGACACCAAACCATGGGCCATCAGCGCGCCGGTGCAAGAAATCGCGTGAATCAATCCCTGCTCGATCATGTCGCAAATGATCAAATCCATCTTGCCGACGGTCATGGCGCCGCTGATGGTGAGAAAACGCACGCAGTTCTTGTCGTTCATCATCGCTTCCAGCGCTTTTGCGCCGCTGGCAACTTGCGCCGCCAGTCCGCCGTTGGCGCCAAGACCGGAGATGAACGAGGTCACTGAGCTGGGTTTGCCGTTCAACCACTCGTCGAGCGCAGCGTAAAGCACCGGCATGACATAGCGCGGATCGGCGAACACCGCGTCAGGAAAAAACCCGTCGCGCACCTGTCCGGGGCGCGCCATGTCGAACGGATTGATAAACAGCGCGCGCTTGGGCTTTTTGAAAATCGCTGCGGCATCGCGCTCGGAGAAAGCGCCGATGACAATAACGTTTTCGCCGCGCTTTTTTTGCCTGGCATAGGCCGCAGGTTGAACGACGCGCTTACACCAGCCGTTGGCGACGAATTTTTTTAGCAAGCGCCCTAGCGGCGAGCTTTCCATACCGTCGTAAATCAGCAGCGGCTTAGCTTCGGCCGAAGCCATGTCGCGCATCGTCGCGGCGACCTCGCCGAGCATGCGCGCGCCAAAGGCGCAGTAGCGCATGGCGTCGACGATATCGCCGACGCTCGCGCATTTGTTCAGATCGAGCGATTTGAGTTCTTCGAATTGTAGCGTCTTGGCGGAATGCTTCATTGCAGTTTTGCGATCCTCGATCGGAATCGGATATACCTCCCGCAAAGGCGCAAAGACGCTAAGGCAAGAAGAATTAATTTCCGAACTCTGCGTCTTTGCGTCTTTGCGGGAGATACTCCGAATCCTAATTTTTGCGGTCTTTGCGGCTAAACATCCGCCGCTCGCAGCGCCGGTAAAACCAACTTGGCGCAGCGCTCCATCGACTTGAGCACTTTGTCTTGGCCGAGGCCGCCGAAGTGAAAGGTCAGACCGATATGCGTCGTGCCGACGACGTCGATGATGCGTTGCAAGATGCGCGCGCAAGTTTCCGGCCCGCCGAACACGCCGCGACTATCGCGCACCATCGAGTCGTAACTCAGGTGCGGAAAGATGCGCTCATGCGCCGGAGTTCCGGGCGCGGCGCCAACCGCTGCCAAGGCGAAAACGCGCCATCGATGCCAATGCTCAATTACATCCGCTCTTGCTTGTTCATCGCTGTCACCGACGTAAACCGGATACATGGTGAACACCTCTTTGTCATCTGCTCGATGTCCGGCTTCCCTAAGCGCTGATAGGTAAATTTCCACCCGCGGCCGCTGCTCTTCATTAGTCGCAACCCACGGTAGCGTCATCAAATGATGGCCGCGCCGGCCGATCATTTGAAAATTTTCAGGCTCGCGGTTCGCCGTGATGTAGATCGGCGGATGGGGTTGCTGCCACGGTTGCGGATAAACTCGCAGCTTGGGAAATTTGTAATGTTCACCCTTCCACTCGAATTCCTCGCCGCTCCACGCGCGCATAATGATGTCGAGCGCCTCAGGCAATCTTTTCTGCGCATCGTTCCAATCATAGCCGAACACCGCGTATTCGGTCGGATGCATGCCGCGGCCGGCGCCGAAGTTGAGTCGTCCACCTGAGAGCTGATCGACCATCGCGAACTCTTCGGCGATGCGCAGCGGATTGTGCATCGGGACGATCGACACCGCGGCGCCCAAGC
Organism: uncultured Syntrophobacter sp.; assembly: GCA_964478485.1. Lineage (GTDB taxonomy): Bacteria > Desulfobacterota > Binatia > UBA9968 > UBA9968 > DP-20. The sequence goes on from CAYZJE010000129.1 coordinate 12,806, forward strand.
GCATTTTTTTTGTGCGCTGCGACGCCGCCGCGAGGATCACCGACGGGCTCGGCATCTGGCCGCCGAAGTGGCGAAAATGGTGTTCCGTTACCCAGAGCGAATCGAATCCCAGCGACTCGGCCGCATCGATCTGCTCAAGCCACCTGGCATAAATATCGCGGCTGCCGCCATCCAGCTCGGGAACATAAGTGTTAAGAATGTAGTAGCCAAACTTCACGTTCGCACGCTCTCCTTCGCAAATGACCGCTTGCCGAACTCATAGGCCGCTCAAAGATGAACACGAAAGTATTTGGAATTGTCCCAAGGGTCAAGCAATTGGAGCTTAATTGACGCTCTCAATTAAGGTTGACCCGCTGCTAGTTTCACGAACCGCCTGCATCCGGGAATCGAAACGATTTGCAATCGCACGGCGAAATAGGATTATGATGGTGAAACTTGCCAAGGAGATAGAGGAATGAAACCAACGAGAACTTTGCTCGGCCATATCTTAGCTTTCGGGTTGCTCTTGCCGGCGGCGCAGGCGCCAGCCCAGGAGCTCAGCAAGCTTCCCTATGTGCCGACGCCGCAGATCGTCGTCGACGAGATGCTGAAGTTGGCCAACGTCACGGCCAAAGATTTCGTTGTCGACCTCGGCTCCGGCGATGGCCGCATGATCATCAGCGCCGCGAAAACTTTCAAAGCCAACGGCCTAGGCGTCGATATCGATCCGAAGCTGGTCGAGCTTTCGAACAAAGAAGCCAGGGCGCAGGGCGTCGGCGACCGCGCCAAGTTTATTGAACAGGATATGTTCAAGGCGGATCTGTCGAAAGCCACGGTGGTGACCCTCTATGTCCTGCCCGATTTCATGGAGAAGCTTCGCCCGAAACTCATAGCGGAAATGAAACCTGGCACGCGCATCGTCGCCCATGACTATTACATGAGCGAATGGTATCCCGACCGACGCATCGAGCTCACCGTGCCGGAAAAGAAAGCCGCCAACGGCACCGACAAAGCGTATCTCTATCTTTGGGTCGTGCCGAGTGTGGTCAGCGGGCAGTGGTGCATGAACTTCGATCTCGGCACGGGCAAGCCCCAATGGGTGGTCCTGTCGTTCAATCAGCGTTATCAAATGCTCGCCGCCGCCGCCGAGTCCGTGCTTGCATCGCTTAACATCGAGAGTCCAACGCTCAAAGGCGATGAAATCGATTTCTTCCTTACCATCGGCACGACCAACTACCGCTTCACCGGCAAGGTCCAAGGCGACAAACTCGAAGGCGCCGCGGTTTCGGCGACGAGCCCGAAACCGATCCCATGGCGCGCCAACAAAGTACTGGCTGACAAAAAATGCGTGTTACGTTAGCCGCTCTGCGGCGTGGTTTCGTTAATTGATTCTTCTGGGTTTCTTGTGAAGACCCATTCACCACAGAGTTCGGTAGGGGTGGACCTATGTGTCCACCCGTCCGGAGGGCCGACACACAGGTCGGCCCCTACTTGGCCGAGGTTTCGTAGGGAATAGAAATCGCCGCGGCCTGTTGAACGCGATAGAACATTGACGCTGACGACAAAAGCCCAAACCAATTGAAAGCGAGGAGCTAAACTATGAACCCAACCGCTTCCATCTATACACCCGAACAGGTCCTGGCCGGTGAAAAGATTATCTCGGCGGACTCCCATATCCAGGAGCCGGAGGATCTCTGGGTCAACAACCTGACTGCTTCGTTGAAGGATAGATACCCAAAATTCCCCAAGCGCAACTCGCCCGGCGAGAAGCCCGGCGGTTGGGATCCCAAGGCGCGCATCGGCGAAATGGAAACTGATGGCGTGTCCGCTGAAGTTCTCTATCCCACTCTCGGCCTGCGCCTGTTCGCCATGGAAGACGCCGAATGCCAGGAAGCCTGTTTTCAGATCGCCAACGATTGGATGATCGATTATTGCAAAGTCACGCCGGGCCGGCTGATCGGCATCCCGATGATCTCGCTCTACAATCTCAAGAATGCGGTCAAAGAGCTCGAACGCTGCAAAAAAGCCGGCATGGTCGGCTGCTTGATCTGGCAAGTGCCGCCCGAACATTTGCCATTCAGTAGCGACTACTACGATCCGTTTTGGCAAGCGGCGGGTGAGTTAAATATGCCGGTCAACTTGCACATTCTCACTGGTTTTAACTATAGCCGCTTCGAGCGCAAGGGGCTCGACACCTATAAGACCGCGGTCAACGACAAGGTCAACGACGCGGCGAACACGCTGTTCGATCTGGTCTTCACCGGCGTGCTGTCGCGCTTCCCAAAATTGAAATTAGTTTACGTCGAAAACGAATGCGCCTGGCTGCCGTTCTACACCCATGAATGGGACAAGTATTACCTGCGCTTCAAAACCAAAGTGCCGCTGCCGTTCATGAAAAAATTGCCCGGTGAGTATGTCAATGAACAGGTGTATGCAACGTTCTTCAGCGACCCCTGCGGCGGCCAACTGATGAATCGCTACGGCCAAGATACCTTCATGTGGTCCAATGATTATCCGCACGCCGCCTCGCCGTGGCCGCACTCGCGCAAGGTGATCGCCGAGGAGCTCGGCCACTTGCCCAAAGACGTGCTGCGCAAAGTGGTGCGCGAAAACGTCATCAAGCTCTACGATCTCAAGATCGACGGGATCAACAATT
>CAYZJE010000130.1:0-5168 GCA_964478485.1 uncultured Syntrophobacter sp.
TTCGACGCTTTCGAGCAGAAACGAATAACGGTCGCGCTCGAGGCGCTTAAAAAAAGACAACGGGGTTTCCAAGTCCATCAACAACTCCTGATAGACTGGAATCAAGTTGCCTTGCTTGGCGAGCCGGCAGAAGTCTTTGAAGTTAGGTTGAATCATCTGTTGAAAAAATAGAGTCTTCAGGCATCCGTGTGAAGCAGGGCTGGGGAATTCACCGCCGAGGCGCGTCCTTCGACTAAGGCTCAGGATGTGCGGCTTTCCTCCGTTCGTGGTGATTCCTCGACGGGCTCGGAACTGAAGGCCGTCGAGGAAGCCTGCCGTGAGGCTTCTCGAACGGTCGAACCATGCGAACTCTGTGCCTCTGTGGTGAATTCTTCTTAACAGGAATGCCGGAATAACCTTGAATCAAAACTTACGTTGGTTCATCGGTTCCAAGCTGCAAGCAGCTTAGCAACATTAAATTTTCAAAATCACTATTGTCGCGCCCCAGCTGCCGGCTTCGAGCGGCGCGTCGTGAAACGACTCGACGTTGGCATGTTTTTCCAGCAGTGCGCGAATGATGTTTTTCTGCACGCCTTTGCCTTTGCCGTGGATCAAGCGCACTTCGCGAAAGCCGGCTTGCTTACACTGCTCTAAGTATTCCTCGACGACGCTGGGAATGTCCTTGGGCTGAAACGGATGGAGATCGAGATGATCCTCGATGGGGATCACAATCGGATCGGTGAAGGGAAAATCGGCATCGGTCATTTCAGCGCGCTCTCGGCGAGCTGATTTGCATCAATCTGTTTGGCAACGCGCTTTCGCTGCGACAGGAAAACCGCGGCGAAAATCGCCACTGCGGCGATACCGGTCGCCAAGTTTGGAATGAAGGCGAGCACCGTGGCGGCGGCTAAGAGCAGCCATTCGATCAAATTCAGCTTCACGTAAAAGAAGCCGGTGCTCATGATCGAAAAGAGGATCGTGCCGAGAGTCGCCGAGGCGATGGCGGCGATGTTTTGCGCCGGCGTTCCCGTGAGCAAGATGTGGGTGTACGCGAATAGCAACGGCATGACGTAGATAATTTTGGCGAAGCGAAAACAGGCCCAGCCGGTTTTCATCGGATCGGCCTGGGCGATTGCCGCCGCGGCGAACGGCCCCATGGCCACCGGGGGCGTGATATTCGAATCGAGGCTCAGCCAAAAAATTAGCAGGTGCGCCGAGAGCATAGGCACGCCAAGTTTCAGCAGCGCGGGCACGGCGACCACCGCGACGACCAAATAGGTTGCCGTGATCGGCAATGGCAAGCCAAGCACAAAGGTCGCGATAGCGATGAGACCGATAGTGATGAGAATACTTTGGCCGGCGAGCTCGATGAGCATGTAGGGAAAGCGGATGATGATCCCAGTCAGCGATAACACGCCGATGAGCACGCCGACGCAACCGGCGAGCGCCGCGACAAAAACGCAGTTTTTGCCGGCAAGGACCAAAGCTTGCCAGATTTGGTCGAGTCCCATGCGGGTTTCTTGGCGAATCCAGCTCACCGCGATAGTTGAAACCATCCCATAAAGCGCCGCCATCTGCGGCGAGTAACCGGCGATCATTACGCCGATCAGTATGGCGATGGGCAAAAGCAGATACCAGCCGCGCCGCCAGACATCCCACGAGCGCGGCAGATCTTCTTTGGCGAAGCCTTTGATACCGAGTTTGCGCGACTCGAAGTAGACCATGACGCCGACCGACACAAAGTAGAGAATGCCGGGTATCAGCGCGACTTTGATAATTTCCAAATAAGGAATGCCGGTCATCTCCGACATGATAAATGCGCCGGCGCCCATGACCGGCGGCATGATCGCGCCGCCGGTAGACGCGGCCGCTTCCACCGCGGCGGCGATGTGGCCGGGAAAGCCAGCGCGTTTCATCAACGGGATGGTGATCGAGCCCTTGGTTACGGTTTCCGCGATCGGGCTGCCGCTGATCGTTCCCATGAGCAAACTCGAAACGACCGAAGCCTGCGCCGGCCCGCCGGCGATACGTCCTAAACTCGCCAGAGAAATGTCGACAAAAAATTGCGCCACGCCGGCGCGCTCCAAGAACGCGCCGAAGGCGACGAACGGAATGATGTATTCGGCCAAGACCTGCGCCATGATGCCGAAGATGCCATCCGAGGTGAGATAGACGTATTCGATGATGCGGCGCATGCTGTAGCCGCGGTGGCCGATGATGAAAGGCAGGTAGTTGCCGAACAGCGCGTAGACGATCGGCACGATGGCGCACAGCGCCATGTCCCAGCCGAGCACGCGGCGCGCCGCCTCGATGGCGACGACGGTCGCGATCGCGCCCATGCCGACATCGAGGGCAGTGTAATCGCCGGCGCGATACGCCATCGACTCATGCTCGACCATCCAGTAGATCACGCTCGCAGTCGCGCCGGCGGCGAGCAGTAGATCGATTAAGGTTGGCCGGTCGGCGCGGGCGCGCTGCCAGCCTTTATAAAGCAGCAGCGGAATGACCAGACTGTAAATCACGGCGATGCCGCGGTAGTACTGCAGCGACACGACGCCGACGGTAGACGCCCAGACGTAATACAACGCCGTGGCGCCCATTAAAATTTTTATCGCGCGGTCCCAAGAGCCGGCGAGGGTGCGCAGCAGGACTGGCTTTGCCGCCGTGGCTTCCGACATGGACGGCCTATTTGCTGCGGATCGCGTCTGGTATTTGAATGCCGGCGGCGCGCCAGTGATCTTCAGCGCCTTTGTGCAACGGGAAGGTCACGCCCTGCAAAGCGCGCTGCGCGACCATGTCCTTTGACCCAGCGTGGACTTGCATCATGTGCGTGTTGCCCGCCTTGTTGTAGGCTGCCTCGGTTATTTTCTGCACCAGCGCCGGTGCCAAGTCTTTGTGGACGTACCAGATCACCGGGATACCAATGGTCGACGTTTCTTCAGTGATGCCTTTGTACGAATTGGCGGCGAAAACGTAGCGCGTGAAGTAGGGAAACTGTTTGAAAAAGTCCGTCTTGGTCGCCGGCGTGTAAACGTCAATGGCGCGAATGGGTTTTTTTGTCGCGGCTTCCATGGTCACGCGATCGGGCTCGGGACCGGTCCAGAAATAGGCGTCGGCTTTACCGTCGCTCATCGCTTCGCCGGCTTGGGCGCCAAGTAGCGGAATGCGATTGAGCTTGTCCCAGACGCCGAGCGCGCGAAAAATTCGCTCCGCGCTGGCAAAGGTTCCCGACCCCGGGTTGCCGACGGCGACCCGTTTGCCGGCGAGATCGTCAGCGGTGCGAATGCCGCTATCGGCAAAAGTGATCGTGTGGGCGACGCCAAAAAAGACCAAGCCCACCGCGCGATAATTGGTCAACGGTTTGCCTTTAAACTGTTCCAAACCGTAGTAGGCTTCATACACGTCGGATGAAAACGACAACCCCATCTCCGCTTCGCCGCCGTTGACGCGCCGAATGTTCTCCACCGAACCACCGGTGGCGGTCACGCTGACGTCGAGATTGGCGACATTCTTCGACAGATAAGTGCCAATGCCGGTGGCAAAGATGCCAAAAACTCCCGACGGCGGGCCGCCGACGAAGTTGAGGCGCTCGACTTTCTGTCCATAGGCTGGGGCGATTGCCGCGGCGATCAAGACCACAAGTGTCAGTAAAATGGTTCTCTTCATGGGAAACTCCTTTTCTCTGTCAGCCAATTTTCTAAAGCTCTCCTCGTTCGAGATACTGCTTAATCTGCCGTAAAAAACGCGCCGCGCTGGCGCCGTCAACGACGCGATGATCGGCCGACAATGTCGCGGTCATTATGGTTTTGATCTCGATGCCGTCGCCATCCGTGACCACGCGCGGCGCGACTCTTCCGACGGCTAAGATAGCACACTGCGGCGGATTGATAATCGCGATAAAACTATCGACGCCGAGCATGCCCAGGTTCGACACCGTGAAAGTACCGCCTTCGTAGTCGAAGGGAAAGAGTTTTTTGTTTTGCGCCTTATCGGCAAGCTCGCGGCTGTGCTTGGCCAATTCCATCAAATTCAACTGGTCCGCGTTGCGAATCACCGGGACGACGAGGCCTTCTTCGAGCGCGACGGCCAAGCCGATGTTGATCTCAGCATGCTGCTGGATGCCCTGCTCGGTGAAGCTTGAGTTGATTAACGGAAAATCTTTGAGCGCATGCGCTGAGGCTTGCAGAATGAAATCGTTGATTGACGGGATCATCGCGTCACCGCGCTCTTTCCATTCGCTTCTGAGCTTGCTCACCGCGGTCATGTCGATGTCCATGCCGATGTAAAAATGCGGCGCCGACTGTTTACTCTGCGTCATGCGCTGGCCGACGATGCGGCGCATGGGGCTGAGCGGCAGCAAGCCGGGCGCTGTTGAAGTCGCGGGTCGCGCGACGTTTTCACTACCGGCGCGCTGCACGTCGACAGCGAGAACGCTTCCTTCGGGGCCGCTGCCGCGCAGCGATCGGAGTGCGATTCCCTGTTCTTTCGCCATGCGTTTGGCTTTTGGAGAAGCGAGAACGCGTCCGCTGACAGACATTGCGCGCCCCTCACCCCTGCCCTCTCCCTGAGGGAGAGGGGGTAAGACAGAAGCCGCTGCGGATTCGGCAAGCGGTATAGATTTAGCTCTCGCAGCGCGATCCTCATCCTGTCCCTCTCCCCCAGGGAGAGGGGGTAAGACCGGAGCAAGCGCGGGTTCGGCAAGCGGTGTAGATTTCGCCCTCGCAGGGCGATCCTCATCTTTTCCCTCTCTCATTGGGTGAGGGCGCTCTGCTTTTATACCCTCTCCCTCTGGGAGAGGGCTAGGGTGAGGGCGTTGTACTGTCGCTGCCGGTGCGTGCTCGCTTGGCGCCAAGATCAGGGCGATCGTCTGACCGACCGGCACTTCGTCGCCGGCCTTCGCCGTCACACGGGCTAGAACACCAGAAGCCGCCGCTTCGATCTCGACTGTTGCCTTATCAGTCTCGATCTCCATCAGCGGCTCGCCCTTGGCCACGCTCTGACCTTCAGCCTTGAGCCACTTGAGCAGAGTGCCGGTTTGCTGCGCTACTCCGAGGGCGGGCATGATCACGTTGGTTGGCATCGATGGTTGTTTATCACGGCAAGGCGCAAGGCGCGAGGCGCGATTTTCGTAGGGGCGACCGGCCGGTCGCCCTTACCTGTTGCCCATTGCCTAATGCCCGTTGCCTTCT
>CAYZJE010000131.1:0-7634 GCA_964478485.1 uncultured Syntrophobacter sp.
CACTGTGTCCGATAGAAGCAGAGTTTGGCCAACCGCAGTGGACATTTGGCGGCTCGCTTTACGGCTTCGCAACGGAAAGGCAAATCGTCTGTAGCTACAGCAAGAACGGCAATGACTATCTCGCCACGCTCGACACTGAAACGAAAACCTTGCGCGACATCGAACTTCCCTACTCCGCCATTTCCCAAGTTCGCGTCGCAGCCGACCGAGTCGTTTTCATCGGCGCGTCTTCGACAGAGACGAGCGCCGTCTTAGCCTTGGATCTGACGACTAGAACGTTGAAAGTGTTGCGCCGATCGCGCGAAACCGCAATTGACGCCGGCTATCTCTCCGCAGCACGCGCGATCGAATTCCCGACCGAACAGGGCCTGACAGCGCACGGTTATTTCTATCCACCGAAGAATCCCGACTACGCGGCGTCAGCAAACGAAAAGCCGCCGCTGCTAGTGATGAGCCACGGCGGACCGACATCATCGAGCTCTGGCTCGCTGAAATACTCGATTCAATATTGGACCAGCCGCGGCGTCGCCGTGCTCGATGTCAACTACGGCGGCAGCTCAAGCTACGGCCGCGCTTATCGTGAAAGATTGAATGGCAAGTGGGGTGTCGTCGATGTCGACGACTGCGCCAATGGCGCGCGCTATCTCGACCAACGCGGCGAAGTCGATGGCCATCGCCTGGCGATCCGCGGCGGCAGCGCCGGCGGCTACACGACGCTTTGCGCGCTCACTTTCCGCGACGTGTTCAAAGCCGGCGCCAGCCACTACGGCATCAGCGACCTGGAAGCACTCGCCAAAGACACCCATAAATTCGAGTCGCGCTATCTCGACCGCCTGATCGGCCCCTACCCCGAGCGGCGCGATCTTTACATCCAACGCTCGCCGATCCACTTCACCGATAAGTTGAATTGCCCCATGATCATCTTCCAAGGCCTAGAAGACAAAGTTGTCCCGCCCAATCAGGCGGAGAAAATGGTCGAAGCCGTGCGCGCGAAGAATTTGCCGGTGGCTTATCTGACATTTGAAGGCGAGCAGCACGGCTTTCGCAGAGCGGAAAACATCAAGCGCGTGCTTGAGGCGGAGTTGTATTTCTACTCGAAAGTCTTCGGCTTTGAGCTGGCTGACCCGGTTGAGCCAATTAGAATCGAAAATCTATAGGAAATCGCTTTCGATTTTTCTCTCGCCGATGATGACTTGTTGGTTTTTTGCCGGGTGCGCTGCTAGAATCACGTCAAGAGATGCTCTGTAAAGGGTGATGTTTATGGGTACCGCCGAAACACAAGAAAGTATCTATCCGGAAGTTGACGATGAACTTCTGAAGGGAATCGTTCGCCGCATTTGTGAAGTGGGAAGTCCTCACAAGATCGTTCTATTCGGTTCACGGGCTCGAGGCGATGCTCGACCTGACAGCGATCTCGATTTCCTAATAATTGAGGACTCGTGCTTACCTCGCCATCAGCGCGCTTCACGCTACCGCCGCGCACTCGTAGGTCTGTTTCCAGCCAAGGATATCGTGGTTTGGACGCCAGAGGAAATTCGCGAGTGGAGCGAAGTGCCAAATGCCTTTATTAATGTGACGTTAAGAGAAGGCAAAGTTCTTTATGAAGGATAAGGTCGCCCACTCTCGCGGCTGGTTCCTCAAAGGAGACAGCGACTTAGCGGATGTGCGGCGCACGGTAATCAGTGAAGGCCCTTTCGACACCGCGTGTTTTCACGCCCAGCAGGCGGCGGAAAAATATTTGAAGGGTTTGTTAGCTTACTTCGACGAGCCGATTCCCAAGACGCATGACATCGAGGAGCTTCAGCGACTCTGCCTCCCCTTTGCGAAAAACTCACGGCTGGCCGAAATGGACCTGACCGTGCTTTCAGATTACGCCGTTCCAAGCCGGTATGACTTGGAGTTTTGGCCGGACCGGGAAACGGCTACTGACGCCCTGGGTCTCGCAGAACAGGTTCGCGAACTTGTTCTGGCCATTGTCTCGAAATGACAACCATCCTCGACGCCGTCGAAATTTGTCAAAAATAAATTCAAACGTGGGCACCTCGATTGTTGAACTAGTTTGCTTTGGTACGACAACCTTGAGCAAATCGTCGCGACAATCAACGCGCTTTACAAAACCCATCTATGAACTACCGCGCGATTATCTTCGACCTGTTCGGTACGTTGGTAAACGATTTCATGTCGGTGGCGGGTCAAAGTCACGATGAACTCGCCGTAATTCTCGGCGTGCCTTATGAACCGTTCATGAAACAGTGGCGCGACATAACCGGGCGGCGGACGCTCGGCGAGTTTCAGACGGTCGAGGCCAGCATCGAATATGTCTGCGGCACCCTCGGTGCCGCAGTTACTCCAGCACAGATGACCAAGGCCGTCGAATTTCGCTTGGAATACACCAGGCGCGCGCTCGTCCCCAAACCGGATGCGGTCGCGACTCTGCAACAACTAAGGAACGATGGTTTCAAGATTGGCCTGCTGAGCAACTGCTCCATCGAAATTCCTATCCTCTGGCCGGAGACCGAATTCGTCGGGTTAATCGAAAGCCCGATCTTCTCTTCCCGCGAACGGTTGAAGAAACCGGACCCGCGCATCTATCAAATCGCCTGCGAGCGCTTGGGCGTCGGGCCCGAAGATTGTCTTTACATCGCCGACGGAGAGAATCACGAGTTGAAGGCTGCCGCGGCTTTTGGCATGATCTCCGTGTTGATACGACCGAAGTCACATGAATCTCGTGGCGATTTGCGTCAAGAAGCCAAGGAATGGCAAGGGCTGACGATTTCTGCGCTAGCCGAGGTTTTGGGACTAATCGACAAAACCAGCGCTTGATGAATTCCCCAGCGCAGAGCCTTCTGTATGACGTTACGCGACGCTAGGGAAATCGATCTGCCGGCCATTGTCGCGATCCACAACAGGGCATTCCCTGGCCTTATGGCCATTGCTCATACGCTGCCGGCAACAGTCGAAAGCCGGCGCGACTGGTTCCATCAACACAATCCAAGCACGCGACCGCTATGGGTGGCTCTGGAGAATGAGGTCATCGCCGGATGGCTCAGCCTCCAATCGTTCTACGGACGCGCCGGCGTATCATGCGATCGCAGAGTTGATATCGCAGTGGCGCGGTTTCCAGATCGACGGCCGAAAACATTAAGCGGCGAATGACCGGTTGAACCGCATGAAACCTAGCACTAGAATGGCTAGTATCAATCGCGGCATGGGAGGATGACTACCAATGTTACCGATGGCATCTCTGCTTGAAGCGCTCGGCGGACGAAAGGTCTTGAAGTGCCGGATCACCAACATTGACGAACTCAGGGAAACTGTTAAGGCGGGACTTCCTTACGCCTCCCTCAAAGCGCTAATGGATAAATTTGGCTTCACGCGAGAAGAGGCCTTTACAACATTGCATCTGCCCTCTAGATCGCGTTCGAAAGCGCTAAGACTTAAGAGAACAACTCTCCAAGCCGATGAATCGGATCGAGTCTTACGGCTGGCTCGGATCAGCGCTCAAACAGCCGCAACACTAGGAAGCACACAGAAGGCCACTGATTGGTTGCGTAGGCCAAACAGAGCGTTAAGGAATCGATCGCCATTCGACCTTTTGGACAGCGACATTGGCACAAGACAGGTTGAAGACACCCTAAACCGCATTGAGCATGGCATCATAAGCTAGTGCGAGTCTGGCGCATTTGTCTGCAGCGGCATCGAAGTTTTGACGGCGAGGGCGCTCGCCGTTATGGCGGGCGCTGGAACCACGCGGGTACATCGATCGTCTATACTTCCGGCTCTTTATCACTGGCAGCGTTAGAACTCTTCGTCCACGTCGATATTGATCTAGCACCGACGCGGTTAGTTGCCATTGCGGCCGACATCCCGGACAACTTGGACACTGAGATACTTGAAGTTGGCAAGCTGCCAACACCTTGGCGAACATACCCCGCTGCAGAAGCACTCAAGAATCTCGGTACAGCTTGGGCCAAGCGTTGCACAACCGCGATCCTGCAGTACCGTCAGCGGTAATTCTCGAAGAGCACAACTATCTGCTCAATCCTCGGCACGCAGATTTCCATCGTATACGAATTCGTAAGCCAAAGCCGTTTCGCTTTGATCCTCGAATGTGGAAATGACCACGGCTCGGGCCATCGGCAATGGAGCTTCTCGCGAAGACTGCTTACTCATCAGCGAGGCACGGTTCTCTGAGTTCAGAATATTATCGTGGACCTTTCTTCTTTGGCAGCATCGATATAAATAAACCCTCAGAGTAAAAAGCTATCGGAGACAGCAACACGCATGGCACATACACTACCCAAGGATTTTCTCCACCCCCAGGGCTTCTTGTCCCTCGCTAAAAACGTCGGCATCAAAGACTCGACGCTCGATCTCACCGTCATCTACTCGACCATGCGCGCGAGGGCGGTGGCGATGTTCACGCGCAATCGCTTTCCTGGCGCCCCAGTGATCGTCGGGCGCAAGCATATCGCCAACGGATTTGTCCAGGCGCTGGTGATCAACAGCAAGAACGCCAATGTCGCCATGGGCAAACTCGGTATTGATAACGCGCTAGAAACCTGCCGGCTCGTCGGGCAAGAGCTTGGCGTCGATCCGTACGATGTCCTGCCTTTCTCAACGGGTGTGATCGGCCGGCCGTTGCCGATGGATAAAATCCGAGCGGGCTTGCGCGGCATCAAGAATGAATTGCAGCCGGAGAATCTCAAGCTCGCCGCCGAAGCGATCATGACCACGGACAGGTATGCGAAATATATCTCCGTGAAAGTCGGCAAGGCAATCATCGCCGGCATCGCCAAAGGCGCCGGCATGATCGAGCCGAACATGGCGACGATGTTGGTCTATCTGATGACCGACGCCGAACTGCCCAAGGCTGCGATGAAGCCGATGCTCAAGCGCATCGTCGACCGTACGTTTAACTGCATGAGCATCGACACCGACACTAGCACCAGCGACACGGTCGTGTTGATGGCCAACGGCCTCGCCGGCAAAGTAAATCTCGCGCCGTTCGAGAAAGGGTTGTTACAAGTCTGCGAATATCTGACTCGCGAGATCGCCCGTAACGGCGAAGGCGTCACCAAGCTCATCACCGTGGACGTGAGCCGCGCGAAGTCTTCGGTGCAGGCGAAACATGTCGGCAAACTGGTGGCAAATTCGCCTCTAGTCAAAACCGCCGTCTACGGCTCCGATCCCAACTGGGGCCGAGTCATCATGGCCGTCGGCAAATCATTCGATCCCAGCATTGAGCCCGCCAAAGTAACGATTCGTTTCGGCGAAACGAATGTATTCAAAAAAGGCTCGCCGGTAGATTGCGACCTTGAAGCGCTACGGAAATATCTAGGTCAAGGCGAAGTCTCCATAGGCGTGGAACTCGGAATCGGCAAAGCATCTGCGCGCGTCTGGGGCTGCGACTTGACCGAAGACTATATCAAAGAGAACGCGTACTATACGACGTGAGCGCAGTATGTCAGGTCCGAATGAGAAGAAGATTGGTCGCAAAGAACGCAAAGGGACGCAAAAGGGATCGATCGTAGGGGCGGGTTTGAAACCCGCCCTCTTTGCCGTTCGCATCGCAGGCATTCTCGCGAACGTAGAAGTGACGAATTTGATGGGTGACGGTGACGCTCAACCCATCCTACATCGGTCACCCCACGACAACATTCGTCACCAAGAGATTGAGATCGCGAATGAGTAACCAACAATTATCAAATTTTCTCCTGAAAGGTGGCCGACTCATCGATCCTGCCGGCGGTAGAGACGGCCTGTTCGACATTCGCGTGCGCGACGGCAACATCGAGGCAATCGGTGAGAATCTCACTTCCAGCGGCTATACGGTCATCGCCGTTAAAGACCAGGTTGTCACGCCAGGATTGATCGACGTACATCTCCATTTAATGAATGGGCTCGGCGCCTTTGGCGTCGATCCGGATATTTTCGGCGTCGGCTCGGGTGTGACGACGGTTGTCGATGCCGGCAGCGCCGGACATACGCTGCTCAATGTTTTTCGTAACTACGTAACCGGCAATGCCAAGACGCGCGTGTTGAATTACATCAATCTCTCCACTCTCGGCGGCGTCGCCGGACCGGGCTTTAGCATTCTCGCCGATCCGCGCTTGATTGATGAAGCGAAAATCGCCCAAGCCGTCGAAGCCAACCGCGATATCATCGTCGGCATCAAGATCATGGCCACCGGTGGCGCGCTTGGCGCGCAGGGGCTGAAACCATTGGAGCGCGCACGCAAGCTCGGCGACGAGTTAAAGATTCCCTTGTTGGTTCACATCGGCGAGAGCTGGACCAAAGACAGCGCGCCAGTGCATGTCGCTGACGTTCTCAAGTACCTGCGTGCAGGGGATATCGTCACGCATATGTTCACGGTGCATCCCGGTGGATTGCTCGACGGCAATGGCAAACTATGGCCGCAAGTTCGAGATGCAAAGGAATCCGGCATACTCATGGACGTCGGTCACGGCCTGCATAATTTGAATTTCGACGTGGCGCGCAAAGTGCTCGATCAAGGGCTCCATCCCGACGGCGTCTCCACCGACGGCCACCGCGGGAACCGCGCCGGCCCGGTTTATGATTTACCGACGACCATGGCGAAGCTCATGGCGCTAGGATTTTCACTCAAGCAGGTCATCGAAATGGCGACGGTGAACGCGGCGAGACTGCTTGGCAGAAGCGGCGACCTAGGCACACTCCAAATCGGCGCGCCAGCGGAAATTTCAGTGCTAAAAATCGAAGACCGCGAATGGCAAGCAGTTGACTCGCAAAAAGGCACAATCCCCGCCCACCAAACCATCACGCCCGTCTACGCCATCCGCGGCGATACCATCTATGAGCCGTTGCCGGTCGACCGGCCTTAATTCGGGATTGGCCGCAAAGAACGCAAATAAAGAAAGAGCGGGTTTGAAACCCGCCCCTTGTACAAGAATCCTTCGTGAACTCCTTTGGCGCTCAGCAGCTCGGCGGCCATCGATAAAACCTCCCCTATTTCAGCAACTTATGAAGTCCAATTCGTTCGCGCCTGGTTGAGAAATGCGGTCAGTTCATATATAGACTACATACAGCGTGAATGAAATCTCTCGGTCACACGTCCAAATCAACAGAATGAACCAGCTGAAGCGTGTCGAGTGGAGGGCGCTACGGTCATCGGTTCGTTCCAAAATTAACAACAACTATCCACGAAGGGGGATTACTGAATGAAACGATTTTTAGCCGTATTAGTTGCTTCGATGTTTCTCGCCTCGGCGGCCTATGCCGCGGATGGCACGAAAGATGAGAAGAAGGCTGAACCAGCCAAGGCCGATGCCAAGGCCGTGAAGGATGAGAAAAAGGCTGACGCGAAAGCGACGAAAGAAGAGAAGAAGGGCGACGCCAAAGCCACCAAGGAAGAAAAGAAGGCTGACGCAAAGTCCGAAGCCAAGGGCAAAGGCGATGTGACGAAGACTGCAGGCAAAGCCAAGGGCGCAGATACCAAAGCCGGCGCCATGGGTGATGAGAAGAAATCCGAGAAGGCTAAGGCTACAACCGATGAAAAGGCGAAAGGCGACGACAAGAAGGCTAGCAAGTAAACTTTTCATCTCCTTTTAAGCGAGCAAGGTGGCCCTCCCCATCTTGCTCGTTTTTTTTGCTCG
>CAYZJE010000132.1:0-8476 GCA_964478485.1 uncultured Syntrophobacter sp.
AGTATTGGAGTGATGGAGTATTGGGTGGGGATGCGGCCCAGCACTCCAATACTCCACCACTCCATCACTCCAATCTTTCGCGACTCCACCACTCCAACCGGGTATTTATCGGTATTCGCCTTCATATAACGCCTTGATGAATCCGCTCGCCTCGACTTCGCGCACCAGGCTTTCGTCGACGAATTGTTTCGGATCGGCTCCCTTCGCCTTCGGTTCTTCACCGGAGATAAACTCGAGTATCGTTTCAACCGCCTTCAGCGTGGCGTAGGGCACCTGGTTGTAAAATTTATCCGCTAAAAGATTGTAGGAAAGCTCTAGGTACTTCACATCTTTCTCTTGGGCGGATTGAATGCGCAGCTTTTTCTGCATCACCGCCAGGCTTTCCTTTTTGTATTTCCGGAAATAGGCGAGCCCCTCGCACAGCGCTTTGACGATCCGAAGGGCTTGGTCGCGGTTACGTTTAATATAGCTGCGGGTGGTATCGACGGAGTTTTGCAGGTAATAAATTTCCATGTCCACCGGATCCGCCAAAACTCTGTAGCCGCGCTCTTCGGCGACGAAAAAGGTCGGTATGGTGAACACGGCGCCGTCGACACCGCCTTTTTCCAGGCTCGCGAACATGGCCGGCGATGAACCGAGCTGGAGCATCTGAATGTCGTCGGTGCGCATACCCCATTTGCGCAAGAAGAGCTGCAGGACCCAGTGGGAGGCCGAACCAAAACGGGTGACGGCGATTTTTTTGTTTTTAAGATCGGAGGGGGTCTTGATCTCAGGACGCACCATCATTCTCTGCAGGCCCGTTTTCATCGGCGAGGCCGCAAGCACTGCGTCGGCGCCCCTGAGGGACGAGCGAATGACGGCGTCGCCGCCGCCCACGGAGAACTGAATCTCTCCGGCAATCAACGAGCTGACGACTCTCGATGCGCCGCCACCGATGAAGATAACTTCCACATTGACGCCATGCTTTTTGAACAAGCCTTTTTCCTCTGCGACCCAAATGCTTCCAGACGTGGCGCTAATGGAGCTAAGGCCCAATCTCACTCGATCCTGCGCGCCGGCCGACTGAAATGTCAAAAGGATCGCGACGATAGGAAATAAACTTGCAATTTCGTGGCGCATTCACAATCTCCCAAATCCTGTGCTTTCTTAACTAGTAGAAACCCCGGTTAGGCGTCAAGGGAATTGAAAAGAAATAACTCGCGCTGGCAGCTTCTTGCCAACAGGATTCGCTTCGTCTATGCATCGATTGACGCGCAGGGACGGAGGAGCGACATGCCGAAGGTAAAACTAAACGACGTTGAGATCTACTACGAAGTGCACGGCCGAGGGCAGCCGTTTTTGTTTTTTAGCGAGACGGCATGCAGCGGCGAGATTTGGCAGCTCCATCAGGTGGCGGAGTTTGCCAAGGATCACATGGTTATTATTCACGACTATCGCGGCACCGGGCGGTCGAGCAAGCCGTCGATCGATTACACGACGCGGATGTTTTGCGACGATGCCGTCGCGGTTCTCGATCACTTAAAAGTGAAAGATGCGATCGTGCTTGGCCACTCGATGGGCGGGCGGGTGGCTCAGTTGCTGGCGCTGGAATATCCCGAGCGAGTCAAGAAGCTTATTCTTGCCTCCACCGGCGCGTCTTTTCCAGGCGGCGCGGGGCTGCCGTTGCAGATGTGTAAGGAAATGATCGAGTGGGGTTATGAGAAATATGTGCGCGAGCATACGATCCAAGTCGGCTTCACCGATGAATTCGTCAAGAGCCAACCAGAACGCTTGGAAGCGTTCTTCAAAGTTCGCTTAGCCAATCTCGGCCCAGTGGAATTTTATTTACGCCATGTTTTATCCCGGCAGGGTCATGATAGCAGTGGCAGGCTAAAAGACATTCGCATGCCGACTTTGGTGCTCGTCGGTGAGAACGAGGGCGATCCCAAAGTCGTCATGACGCACCGGATGTCATCCGATATTCTCGCGCAAGGAATTGCCAACGCTAAGTTCGTCATGCTGCCCAAGCAAAAGCACAACTACTTCGCCAGCGATGCTGAGACGGTGCATCGTGTGATCCGCGACTTCCTCGGTGGTTAAAATCTTGGGGTCTTCAGGCTTTTGTGTGAAGCAGGGCTCGGAGGTTACACCGCCGAGGCGCTGAGGGCGCGTCCTTCGACTTAGCTCAGGATGCGCGGCTATGAAGAACTCCGCTCGTGGTGAGCTTGTCGAACCATGTGAACTCTGTGTCTCTGTGGTGAATACTTCTTCACAGGAAACCCAGAATCACCAGATCTCAAACATGAATAAACGCCCGCACCCAATTCTTCGGCAGCGCGGTGTGGCCTTGGCCGGTTTCATCTTCGGCTAAAAATACGTCGCCTGGGCCGAAAGTCTTTACCGCGCCGTCGCCGATGCCGATGTCGCACGAGCCTGACAGCGTGATGCACCATTGGCGGCGCGGCGCGTTGTGCCAGCCGTGCAGATCGTCACGATTCGTGTCGTTCTTGAAAACCAATGATTTCGGCGCGATAGCGGTCAAAAAGTACTTAGAGCCTTCCTTTTGATCGAGTTCTTCGAAATGGGACTTGGCGTCGTCGCCGGTATACAATCTGTAGAACTGCATGCAACCTCCAAGAGTGTGAATTGGCTTACCGCTTAACAGCAATCTCAATCGGTTTGCAAGGCAGGTCGCCATTGAGCTTCGATTGACAGCGGCGCTAGGGCGGGTTAGCAAGTTGGAAGCGATCACAAATCGGGTTGAAAAGAACTATTCACCACAGAGGCACAGAGTTCACAGAGTTCGGAGTATTTTTTTATCAAGAACTCTTTACTCCGCGTCCTCCGCGACTCGGCGGTGCAATCTCCGAGCCCTGGTTGATACAAAGGCCTGTAGAACCAAAAATTGGAGGAGACATGGCGGATTCCCAGCTAGACACATCTTGGGCAGCAACTTGGGGCGATAAAAACTTCATTGAAGACTGGGCGAGCAAGGGCGGGTGGCAGGCGCCGATCCGGGAAATGCAGACGGCGATGGTGCTACGGATGATGCCGCAGCCGATCGATGCGCCGATTCGCGTCCTAGATATCGGCGCCGGTTTTGGCGCGTTGGCGGGCGCGGTCTTGAGAGATCGGCCCAATGCCACGGCGGTGTGTTTGGACGCGTCGGAGGCGATGTTAAAGCTCGGTGCCGAGAAGAACTCCGACTTGAAGGGACGCATCAGATTTATTCAAGGATCACTTGAGTCAGCCGATTGGTTAAAGCCGGTGGCGGGAACCTTTGACGCGGTGATTTCGTCGCGCGCGCTGCATCATTTTACGGAAAACCAACGGCGCCGATATATCTTCAAGGAGGTTTTTACCTTGGTGCGCGCCGGCGGCTGCTTTATCAATGCCGACAACGTGCGCGGCGCGACGAAAAGCTTATCGGACCGCTATCGCACCGTTCGGGATGAGTATCTCGACCGCTTCGTGAGACAGTCGAGCGGCGGTAAAACCAATTTAGCGCAAGCCAAAGCAGCGGCGCCGAGCAGCTATCATGGTCCGCACAACAATGGCTGTCTCGAAGAAGAGTTGGCGTGGCTGCGCGAGGCGGAATTCGTCGATGTCGATTGCTTTTGGAAATTTACCACGACTGTGGTTTATGGCGGGTTTAAGACCTAACGCGTTCAAGTCGTTCCAGCCGTTCAAGTGGTTCAAAACGTTGCCGGAAAGCGCGCTAAGCTATCGTACCGCTTTGAAACGTAAGCGGACATAGTCCGCGTACCAACTGCCGTCGGGTTTCCGCAACTTGGGTTGAAGTTGCTGGCGCACTTCAGCTAGCAGATTCCTTCTTTCAGATTCCGCAACTGCTGTGGTGAACGGTTGAGCGAAGACTTCGAGCCAGCCGAGAATGTCGCCGGGGAGTTTGGTTGGTCGTGGGATCAGCTCGATGTAGTCGATCGCGAAGCCGTAGCGATTGAGCAGTTGAGTATATTCCTCAGGTGACGCGTAGTACCAAGGGTCGACGCTCCACGGATCGATGCCGCGCTTGCGCAGCGTATTGTGCAATGCTTGGCGAATAGTTTCAACATTTCCCTTCCCACCAAACTCGCCGACAAAACGGCCACCAGGTTTCAGTGAACTGACCACGCCTTCGACAACTTTCTCTGCCTGTTTCATCCAATGCAGCGCGGCGTTGGTGAAGACGGCGTCGAATCGCCGCTTGAGGGCAAGCCGTTGCCCATCCATTACTACGACCGGCAGATTTCGCGCCCGCGCGGCCTGCAGCTGGGCATGACTCGAATCGACGCCGTAAACCGTGCAGCCCGCCGCAGCGATCTTCTCGGTGAGCGCGCCGTCGCCGCAGCCGAGGTCAAGGATCATTTCTCCCGGCTTGGCATCGAGCATTTGCAATAGCGGCGCGCCCAAGTCGGAGACGAAGCGCGCGTTCTTGGCGTAGCTGGCGGGATTCCACGAAGTTGTTTGGGCCATATTCGCTAGAATTAACATTTCGTTGTCGTCTTGATAAACCCGAATTTAACCGTACTCTGATGCCATTCGCTTATGGCTACTAGAGACGCGGATTTATCATCGTTGAGAATCAACCGGCCGTCGCAAGGAGCGAGTGGACCAAGAAAATGGCTCGGTAAGATCATCCTCTGGTTGCTGGTGCTGGCTGGCCTGTTTGGGGCCGTGTTCTTTCTCAAAGATATCTTCAATTCCGCTATCGAAGTTCAGCTCGCGACGGCGTCTTTAAGCTCGCCATCGCAAGCCAGCGCGGTCTTGACCGCGAGCGGTTACGTGGTCGCGCGGCGCAAGGCGGCGGTGGCGTCGAAGGGCACCGGCACATTAGTTTTCCTTGGCGTCGACGAAGGTGACCGGGTGAAGAAAGGTCAGCTCATCGCCCGGCTGGAAGACTCGGATGTTGTCGCGGCGTTACAGCGCGCGCAGGGAAATCTGCGTGTCGCTCAGGCCGATTTGAATGATGCCAAGCAATCGCTCGATCGCATGCGCACTCTGCTCAAGCAGGGCTTCATCGCACAGGCCGAGTATGACATTGCCGAGGGGCGCTACCAGCGCGTGATCGCGACGATCGATGCGGCTAAGTCTGGCGTGCGAGAAGCCGAAGTGGCGGTGGAAAATACCCGCATCATCGCGCCGTTCGACGGCACGGTGCTCAAGAAAAATGCCGATGTCGGCGAGATCGTTGCGCCGCTGGCTGGTGCCGCGAGCTCGAAAGCGGCGGTGGTGACCATCGCCGATATGTCGTCGCTTGAAGTCGACGCCGATGTTTCCGAAGCGAACATCACCCGGGTGACGCCGGAGCAGAATTGCGAGATCACCCTCGACGCATATCCGCAGCAGCGCTATCCAGGTTACGTGACGAAAATCGTGCCGACGGCGGACCGCGCCAAGGCGACGGTTTTGGTCAAGATCAGATTTCGCCAGTACGACGAGAAAGTCTTGCCGGAAATGAGCGCGAAGATAGCTTTTCTTGCCACGGGTTCGAAGGTGAGCCCGAGTGAATCTAAACCCTTGCTCACGGTGCCGGTGTCGGCGGTTGCCGATCGCGACGGGCGTCAAGTGGTCTTTCAGATTAAAGACGATCGCGCCATCGCGGTCGTCGTGACCACGGGGCAGAAGCTCGCCGGTTTGTTGGAGATCAAGAGCGGTCTTCGGGAAGGCGACAAAGTAATCGCCAAGGTCGACGAGCAAATCAAAGCTGGCGCCAAGGTCACGCAAAAAAATAGGTAGCGCCAGGTAATGCAGCCGCTGATCCATGTCCAAGAGGTCTTCAAGTCGTACCGACGCGACAGTTTGGAAATCCCGGTTCTGCGCAATGTCAATCTGGAGATCGCCGAAGGCGAATTCATCGCCTTTATGGGACCGTCGGGTTCCGGCAAAACCACGCTGCTCAATTTGATTGCCGGCATCGATAAGCCCACCTCGGGAACGATTGTCATCGCCGGCACCGATGTCACCCTGCTCACTGAAACCGATCTCGCCGTCTGGCGCTCTCGTAACATCGGTTTTATTTTTCAGTTCTACAACTTGATTCCCGTGTTGACCGCGCTGGAGAACGTCGAGCTGCCGCTGATCTTGTCGCCGCTATCGAAAAAAGAGCGGCGCGCCCACGCCGAGACCGCGCTCGAAATCGTCGGCTTAGCCGAGCGCATGGACCACTACCCGCGCCAGCTCTCCGGCGGGCAGGAGCAACGCGTCGCGATCGCGCGCGCGATCGCCACCGACCCGGCGATCATCGTCGCCGATGAGCCGACCGGCGATCTCGATAAGAATTCGGCGGAAGAAGTGCTCACTTTGATCGAGCGGCTCAACCTCGAGTTGAGCAAGACGATCCTCATGGTCACCCATGACCCGCGCGCGGCGGAGCGGGCACGCTCGGTGCGCCAACTGGACAAGGGTGAGCTGGCGTAAGGGGCGAATTGGAATGATGGAGTAATGGAATGGTGGAGTGTTGGGAAGCCGAGGATGGAGGAGTGAGAATCGCGACTGGAAAATGTATTTTTGTGGATTTGCGTCTCGGCGCGCCCCCTCCTCTTTCCTCCCCCGCGTGCGGGGGAGGATGAAGGAGGGGGTATCTCGCGCAAAAGCATGTCCTGAGCTTAGTCGAAGGAGCGCAAAGCTCGCCAAGAAAAAAACTGAGGGGACGGTCAATGGTGCAGAGTACAGTCGAGGTCTGAAACTGTGGAACTACTGAAGCTACTACTGCGTAACACGCTGCGCCACAAGCTGCGTAGCACGCTCACCATCGTCGGTGTCGGCGTGGCGGTGATGGCGTTCGCGCTGCTTCAGACCGTGGTCTCGGCTTGGTACGTCGGGATAGAGGCATCGGCGGCGAACCGGTTGATCGCGCGCCATGCCGTCTCGTTCATTTTCACTTTGCCGCTGGCCTACCGCGATCGTATCGCCCAGGTTCCGGGGGTTAACAAAGTAACTTTCGCTTCTTGGTTTTCCGGCGTGTATATCGATAAGAACCAATTTTTTGCCCGCCTCGCCGTCGATTCAGAAACATTTTTCGATGTCTACCCCGAATTTTTAATCGATAAGGAGCAATTCGAAGTGTTCAAACGGGAGCGTAACGCCTGCATCATCGGTATCGATATCGCCAAGCGCTATAATTTAAAGCTTGGCGACATCATGCCGGTCGAGGGGGACGTGTTTCCCGGCCAGTGGGAATTTGTCGTGCGCGGTATCTATGAGCCGAGAGACCAGACCACCGATCCATCGAACATGATGTTTCACTACAAGTATTTGGACGAAAGGGTGCGCCAGGAGATGCCCCATCGCGCCGGCGAGATCGGCTGGTACATCGTGCGGATCGACGATCCGGAGAATTCCGCGGCGATTTCCCAAGACATCGACAAGCTGTTTGCCAACTCCCGCGCCGAGACCAAGACCGAGACCGAGCGTGCCTTCCAACAAAGTTTTCTTTCAGCGGCGAGCGCGGTGATCACCGCCATGAACTTCATGTCGTTCGTGATTATCGGCATCATTTTACTGGTCCTCGGCAATACCATGATCATGTCCGCCCGCGAGCGCAGCCATGAGTTCGCCGTGTTGAAGGCGCTGGGTTTTTCCGGCGGGCAGCTGTTTTTTTTGATCGCCGGCGAGTCGTTGATTCTCTCGCTCCTGGGCAGCGCGCTCGGATTGGCGGTGACTTTTCCCGCTGTCGAAGGCTTTCAGACCGCGCTGCCGAAAGGCTGGTTTCCGGTGTTCTACATTAAGCCGGAGACGATCGTCATCGGTTGCCTGGCCAGCCTAGGGGTTGGCTTGGTGGCGGCGATCGTTCCGCTGCACCGCGTCTTAACCACCCGGATTGTCGAAGGGCTGCGCTTCGCCGGGTAACGAAAAGATTTCACCGCGGAGACGCAGAGCACGCCGAGGAAAGAGTTTTTATTAACAAATACTCCGACTCTGCGACCTCTGTGCCTCTGCGGTGAAGAATATTCAGTTGTAATTTCATGATGCAATTGCCGCTTAAATATATCGTCCGCAGTTCGATCTCACGGCGGCTCACCACGGCGATCACGATGATCGGCATAGCCTTGGTGGTTTTTGTCTTCACCGCCGTGCTGATGATGGCGAATGGGGTGCAAAAAACTCTCAGATCGACCGGTTCGGATGACAACCTATTAGTCGCGCGCAAAGCGGCGGCGAGCGAAATCATGAGCATCATCGATCGCGAGGCTGCCGGCATCATCGTCAACCTGCCCCAAGTGGCGCGCGCGGCCGACGGCACGCCGATGAGCTCCAAGGAAGTGGTGGTGATCATCAATCTCAACAAGCTCGGCGCCGACGGCATCAGCAACGTCACCGTGCGCGGCGTCGAAGCGGCGGCGTTGCAGTTGCGCCCACAAGTAAAAATTACCGAAGGCAGAATGTTTCGCTGGGGCGCCCGCGAAGTGATCGCCGGCGCCGGCATTACCAAACGCTTTGCCGGCGCGCAGTTGGGCGAGAAGATCAAGTTCGGCGGCGATGTTTGGAGCGTCGTTGG
>CAYZJE010000133.1:0-9147 GCA_964478485.1 uncultured Syntrophobacter sp.
CCCTTCAAATGCGCGTAAGTGTGACTGAGATCTTCGATGTCGCTTTGAATGGCTTCTTCTTTGGGAAAGGGTCTCGCGGGGATGGAACCGAGCAAGTAGTTTTTGTGCATCGCGTCGAGCATTTTCGGGTCTTCGACTTTGAGATACTTGCGGTAGACGCGGAACGCCTGTTCTTTCTGAGCCCTGCCGATGCTGATCCCTTCGGTGACGGCCATAAGAAACCCTTTGAGCTGCCGTGGGCGTTGCTTCATGAGTTGGCGGCTGGTCGCGATATCGCTGCCAGTAGTATAGATACCGGCTTCATAGACATCGGCAAGAACGGAAAACTTCATGCCCTTGGCGGCGAGTTGCAACAGATTATCTTCAGTCCCAAGCGTCGCGTCAATTTTACCCTGCATCAGCATCAACAGCCGGCGGTCCGACTCGCTAATGCCGGTGGCGAGCAGCGTTACATCTTTACCAGGGATCAAACCGAGCTTGGGGAGCAGCCGTTGCAACGCGAAGTCGGTGCCCGCGCCGATCCGGCTAGAGCCGACAATCTTGCCCTTCAATCCTTGCACGGTCGTAATCGTTGGATGAGCGATCAGCTTGTAGGCGATATGTCCCAAGCTGGCGATGATCACCAGCGGCGCGCCGCGCGCCGCCGCGCCCACCGCGCTCGAGCCTGACGCCGCGATAATATCCACGCTGCCACCGAGCAATGCGTTCACCGAAGTCACTCCCGAAGCGATGTAAATCAGATTGCCGTCGAGGCCGTACTTCTCGAAGAGATTCAAATCCTTGGCGATCCATAGCGGCGCGCGCGTGCCGGACATGGAAGCGTAAGAAATGGTGAATGAGTCGAGCTTCTTGTCTTGGGCTCTCGCTGCACTCGGCACGAGTGACGCTGTAAAAACCAAGAGCAATAAAACTTTCAGTCGTCGCATTATCACTCTTTCCTCATTCTGCATTCTGCATTCTGCATTCTGCATTCTGCCTTCTGCCTTCTGACCTCTGACCTCTGACCTCTGACTTCTGACTTCTGACTCTATCTTCCTCAATAATGCTTCCCTTCGTCCAAGGTGCGAATGCCTTTACGAATATCCGCCTTCGATTTCACCTTGTGCTTGTAGAGCAAAAACGGCCACGCGCGATAAGGATTTTCCAGCCGCGCTTGGTTGCGCCCGCCGCCCTGATCGTTAAGCGGTTTCAACTCGGTGACGCTCATCATGAGCAGCTGATCCTGGCAAGCGCGTTCGAGTTGAATCGCGGTGACGCACGCTCCTTCGATGCCCGGCCCAGTCACCACCACGCCGTGGCCGCGTAAAAACGTCGCATGACGCGCGCCGAGGTTTGCCACCATTTGCTCCGCGTGCGCCATGTTGCGGATGCCGCGGCTATCGGGAAAGACTGGCACGCCATCGGAGAGAATCCGCGCTTCGCGATTGAACGGGATGAGGCCGCTGTCAAGCAATCCGACCAGGATCGAGTAGCGCGCGTGACAATGAATCACGCTGCCAACGTCCGGCCGGGCGCGATAAATCGCCGCATGGATGACCGTTTCTGAGGGTATCGGCCCTTTGCCGGAGATCCGTTTGGCGTCGAAGTTCACGGTGCAAATATCTTTCGGATCGGCGAGCACGCCGGCGAAGCGCGGATTAATCAGAAACGTTTCCGTGCCTGGAATGCGCGCGCTTAAATGGCCTGAGCCAGACAGCACGCCTTCGCCGGTGATGATCTGAAGGCCATCAACCAGACGGCGCTTGAGATTGTCAATTGTTATTTTTGCGGTTTTCATCACCTGTCACCTCCAGTTTTAAGAGCCACCGCTCGGTCGCCCATATTCGGCGCCAAGACTCTCGCGATCGCCAAAAACATGACGCGTTCCTAACATGGCCCCGCCCACCGGTCAACGCATGATTGGTTGACAGCGTTCAATCGTTCCGATACGAAACGCCCAATGGCTAAGAAAATCTGGCTGCGCGTAAAACTTCCCGAAACGGACGTGCGGTCGCTTCAACAGGAGTTTTCAAACTGCCAACTCCGGCAAGGTGACGACGCCAGCATCGATCCTCAATGGCTGTCACAGATAGGCGGCGTGTTCACCGAAGCGGCGATTCCGGACGAACTCGATCCGTTCATTGAACCCTTGAACTTTTGAACTTTGAACGGCTGTCCTCGATATATTTGCGCGCCTTGTCGGCGCGACCGCGGTGTAGTAGATATAAATCCATCAAATCCGGGAGGGTAATCCAATGGCATCGATCCTTTATGTCGGCACCGATGAAGGCGTCGTTACACTGAAAAGCGAAGACGGCAGCAACTGGAAACAAGAACACCACGGACTCAAAGACTGGGCGATACCGGAAGTCGCGGTTGCCCCGAACGCCCCGAACAAAGTCTTCGCCGGCACGCGCGGCGACGGCGTTTGGCTGAGCGAAGATTTCGGCGCCAGTTGGAAAAAGCCTTGCTACGGCAAGCGCGGTCCAGGCAAAGTACGTTGTCTGTCCTTCGATCCCCATGATGCCAATACTCTCTATGCGGGAACCGAACCGATCGACGTTTTCATCAGCCGCGACGGCGCGAAAAGCTGGGAGCGCTTGGACTCGGTATGGAACATTCCCTTCGTGTCGACGGTCACCTATCCGGTCGCGGCCGTCGAACCCCACGTCCGCGACATCACCATCGATCCGAATGATCCCAAAACCGTGTACGTCGCGCTGCAAGTCGGCTACATGATCAAGACCACCGACGGCGGCAAGAGCTGGGAGCTGTTAAATAAAAATCTCGACTGCGACGTGCACACCATCGTGCTCCACCCCGAAGACAGCAACAAGATTTTCATCGCCACCGGCGGCCACGACTGCCGCGCCGGCAAAGCCCCCGGACGCGCCCTCTATTCGAGCCCAGACGGCGGCAAAAACTGGGCGCCGATGGCCGCGGAGTTCAAAGAAGAGTATTCCGTGCCGCTGGCGATCCATCCGACCAGACACAACGTCGTTTACTCTGCGCTCGCCAACGGGCAACCCGGTGCGTGGCGTAAACGTAACGGCGACGCGCAAGCTTACTTGATCCAATCCACCGACGCCGGCAGGACGTGGAAGAAATTGGACGGCGCGGTGTCGCAGGCTAGCCAGAGCTTCGTCGAAAGCTTCGCCTTTGACCCGGCGAATTCTGATTGCATGTACGCGGCGCAGCGCAATGGTGATCTCTTCGGCAGCACCGATAGCGGTGATAGCTGGTTTAAACTTTTGAACGTCCCCGAACTCTCCGACATAAAAGCGGCGCACGTGTAGGGGGAAGATTGGAGTGATGGAGTGATGGAGTGATGGAGTGATGGAGTACTGGAGTAATGGGGTTCCGGATCTGAACCCAACACTCCATTACTCCATCATTCCAGTACTCCAACCCAAATTGGAATTTTATTATGGCACACCTAGTCGGCTGCGTGGCGATGTCACACGCCCCACAATTGATGCTCGATCCCGATCATTGGCACCTGCTGCAAGATCGCCGGGGTGAAAATTTACCAGATAAACCGGCGTTGGAAAACGAAACCAGCGAGGTGAAGTGGACTAAATGGCGCGCCTGCGTGAGCGCTATCGATCAGCTGCGCGCGAAAGTTGCTGAGCTGCGGCCCGACGTTTTTATCGTCGTCGGCGACGACCAGCACGAAAATCTCATCGACGACAACATGCCGCCATTTACCATTTTCATGGGCAACGAAGCCGAGGCGAGCAGCAGCCTGCGCTATCTCAATCAAGCGCGCTCGGAGAACCGGACCAA
Source organism: uncultured Syntrophobacter sp. (assembly GCA_964478485.1). Lineage (GTDB taxonomy): Bacteria > Desulfobacterota > Binatia > UBA9968 > UBA9968 > DP-20. The sequence goes on from CAYZJE010000133.1 coordinate 3,766, forward strand.
ATATCAGATCGACGCCAAGCTCGGCGAAGCCCTGGTCACCGGCCTGATGGATCGCGGCTTCGATCCGTCTTACTCGAAAAAGACCCGCTACGACGGCGGCCTCGGCCACGCCTTTGCCCGCGTGCTCAAGTTCCTCGTTCCAAAAGCCGACTGCCGAGTGATTCCGGTGATGGTCAACACCTACTATCCGCCGGCGCCATCGGCGAAACGTTGTCTACAGTTCGGCCAAGCGCTGGCCGCGCTGATCCGCCAATATCCGAGCGACGACCGGGTCGTGATCGCCGCCTCCGGCGGGCTGAGCCACACCAAAATCGACGAAGCCTTGGATGAAAAATTCGTCGCCGCGCTCAAAGCCAACGACACCGCCTACATGAGCGCCATGCCATCGGCCGTTTTCCGCGAAGGCACATCGGAGATCTTGAATTGGATCGCCGTCGCCGGCGCCGCCGATAAACCCGGCAAGTTGGTTGAATACGCTCCGCTCTATCGCACCAAGACCGGCGTCGGCTGTGCCATGGGCTTCGCCTACTGGGAAATGAGCTGAACATTCATTGCATCGTTCGCATTAACTCTGCTGTCATCAAGCTCTCGACGCTTCCGAATTTCTTACTTCCTTCCCCTCGACGGGGAAGGACTGAGGAAGGGGTGATTCACGCGCGATGCTTCAGGCACCCCTATCCCGACCTTCCCCCGTGAGAGACTGTGTCGCAATTCACTCGGAGCCCTTCGACACGCTCAGGGCGAACGGATAAGTAGTTGAATTCGCGATCGAGCAATACCGTTCGTGGTGAGGTTCTCGAACCATGAACGGTATTGCGACACAGTCTCTGAAGGGGGAAGGGGTTCAGACGCAAGTCTCCAAGGACAAAACAAATTTCATAGCAGCAATCTTTTTTAAATGAGCACCATATCCATCGATCCCAACCCGCAGTCCTCCGGCAAGCTCGCCGCCCTGGGTTACCGCGACTTTCGCCTTTTCTGGACCGGCCTTTTGATTTCCAACATCGGCAGCTGGATGCAGATGACGGCGACCAATTGGCTGCTCTACCAGCTAACCAACTCACCTGTCTTGCTCGGTTTGAATGGCATCTTCCGCGCCGTGCCCGCCATCGGCCTCGGCGTCATTAGCGGCACCTTCGCCGACCGCTACGACCGCCGCAAGCTGATGATTTTTACCGAAGTCACCTCTGGACTATTGGCGCTTGCGCTCGGCTTGCTGGATCATTCGGGTCATATCGAGGCTTGGCAAATTTATTTGTTCACCTTCCTCAATGCCGCGGTGGGCTCCTTCGACGGGCCGGCGCGACAGGCGCTGTTTCCCAACCTGGTGCCGCGCGCGGTTTTGCCCAACGCCGTGGCGCTCAATTCCTTGTTGTGGAAAGGCTCGGCACTGATCGGGCCATCCCTCGCCGGCATCGCGATCAGTTGGATGGGCACCGCCGGCGCGTTTTATGCCAATGCCGTGAGCTACGCCGTCGTCGTGGGAGCAATTTTAATGATGCGCGTCACTGCGAAAGGCGTGGTCAAGCCGCGCAGCTTGCTCAGCGAAACCAGCGAGGGGTTTTCCTACATCGTCTCCCGCCCAGTCGTCCTCGGTGTGATGGTCATGGAAGCAGCAGCATCGGGATTCGGCTTGAACCATACGATGTTGACGATCTTCGCCAGCGATATTTTGCGCGTCGGCGCGCACGGCTTCGGCTTGCTCCAATCCGCTCGCGGCCTCGGCGCCGTCATCGGTTCGAGCTTTTACATCGGCATCGGCCAGCGTCCCTATCAAGGCAGGATTTTGTTTGTCTCGGCGATTTGTTACGGCGCGGCCTTTGCGCTCTTCGGCATTTCGTCGTCCTTCATGTGGTCGCTCTTGTTAATGGCAATGATCGGCACCACAGACACGATCTGGGGCGCATCGCGCGGGACAATTTTGCAGATGACGACCCCGGATAAATTTCGCGGCCGGGTGATGGGAGTTTTCCAATTGAGCAATCGCGGCCTGCATCCGCTCGGCCAAGTTCAATCCGGCCTGATAATACCGCTAATCGGCGCGCCGGCGGCGACGGTGTTGGGCGGGCTACTGGTATCCGCAATCACCTTGCTGGCCGCTTGGAAAGTCCCGGCGATTCCAAGATTTCGTTGGGACCACGAATCGATGGGCGGCGATGGAGAGAACGCTCGAGCGAATCAATAAAACATTCTATTACGCGCCGAGGTTCCAGCCGATTTTTTGCCGGCGTTGTTGCTTGATCCTTGAACGGATTCAGTGATACAGCCTGGATAAATAAAAACGGCATCGAATGGCGCGTGTTGAAAGGAAAAAACAATGAGCGAATTCCAACTAATTTCCGCCGATGGCCATATCAACGAACCCCCAGCCGCTTGGGCCAGAGTCCAGAAGGAGTACGGCGACAGGGCACCGAAGGTGGTTAAAGACCCCGAAGGATTCAAAGGCATCTGGGTGATCACCGACGGGCTACCACCGAGTCCCTGCTCCAACTATTCGATCGGCCACGTGGTGAGCAAGCCCGATGGCCTGGGCGGCGTCGATCAGGACAAGCACTACGAGCGCATTCACTTTCACGAAATCTTTCAGTACGAAAAATACCCGGCGTCATGGCAGCCGGCGGCGCGGTTGAACGATCAGGACAAAGACGGCGTCGCCGCGGAAGTGCTATTCGCCAGCGTCGGCCGGTTTTTTTATGGTCTCACCGACGGGCCGTTTCAGCGCGCGATCTTTCGTTCTTATAACTCTTGGCTCCATGAATTTTGCGCGCATGATCCGAAGCGCTTGGTTGGCGTGCCGTTGATTTCAATCATCGAACCGCAAAAAGCCGCCGAGGACATCCGCGACTACGCCAAGCTCGGTTTTAAGGCGGCGCAGATTCCCTACGCGATCAAAGACGGCGGCTATTTCGATGCGGCTTACGAGCCGATCTGGAGCGCCGCAAATGAAACCGGCACCGTGCTGCACATTCATCTCGGCGGCCCGGCGCAGGGCGCGACGCCGCGCTGGTTTGGCTTTAATCGCTTGACCGCCGAAGGGTCGTCGGATTTCTTCGGCGCGCAGCGCATCGCCACGGCGACCGGCTTTATTAGCCATCTGATGTTTGCCGGGGTCTTCGATCGCCACGAAAATCTCAAGGTCGTTTGCACCGAATATGACGTCGGCTGGGTGGCGATCATGTACGAGCAGGCCAATTATCGCTACGGCCGCGCGACCGCGTACGGCTCGGACGTGAAGCTCAAGATGTCGCCCGGCGATTACATGCGCAAACATGTTTGGTTTACCTTTCAAGACGACCGGGCCGGCATGCTGACGACTTCCGTGTTCGGCGCTGAGAACTTTATGTGGGCGAGCGACTACCCCCACGGCAATACCACCTTCCCCTATTCGCAACAGACCATGGAGCGCTTGAGCGCCGGCCTCGACCCGTCAGTCAAGCACAAAGTCGGCCGCGAAAATGCGAATCAGTTGTATCGTATGGGGCTGTAGTGGGTGCGCGACGACGAATCGGATTGGGAAATGGTCGAGGATGGAAGATCGAGGATGGCGAAACTCGATCCGAGTTTGTCGTTGTTCAATGGTCGTGGTTCTAGTCGCGGCGCCGACGAGAGCAATTAGGAGATGCGCGTATGATTTTTCACGGCATTAATGTTTGGCTTCGGGCTTGCGTCGCCTTTGTAGTGATCGCGCTTTCAAGCGGCTTCCACTCCTCGGATGCGATCGCCGCGGAGAAATTTATCTGCATTCTCGGCGGCACGGGAACCCGGCATGGGATACCGGTTCTCGCCGAGTCATTTGGTCTCTATCCGAAGTATGGACTCGACGCTACCGTGGTGCGCATCGGCAGCGGCACAATTGCCACCGCGGCCCTATTAGGCGGCGAGGGCGACATCATCAGCACTTCGGGGCCGGCATTGATCAACGCACGGCTAGCCGGCACGCCGGTCGTGTACGTTAGCAATTTCAACGAATGGAGCGATGCCCATCTTCTAGTGCGCCCGGAGGTGACGAGCGCTGAGCAATTGCGCGGCGGGCGGTTCGCCGTTCCCGGATTGGGCGGCGGTTACGCGCATATGCTGCGTGCCTTTTTCTTTCCCAAAATGGGCCTCGACAAGGGGCAAAAGCAGCCGACGATTCTTTCCGCCGGCGACACGCCTTCTGCGCTCTCCGGGGTGGTCACGAAACAATATGACGCGGCGTTGGCGTCGTACGAAAATTTCGTGGCCTACCGCAAACGCGGTCTCAAAGCTCTGGTCAACCCGGAAGACATCAACGTGCGCTGGTACACCGGCCTGATCACCGTGGAGAAAAAAGTCAAGGAGCGGCGCCGGGCGATGATTCAATTCATCAAAGCGCAGATCGAAGCGGTCAGCATCATCAAAAAAGACCCTGTCAGAGCGCGCGCGGCATTAAAGAAGTACTTTCGCAGCAATGACGACGAGCTAATGGGCGAATATCAAAGTTATCTTGCCGCCACACTGCCGCTTAACACCCGCGTCGAGCCGGACAATATCAAAACCTTGCTGCTGACCTCGACGCACCCGGCGGCGAAAAGCGCGAGACCGGAGGAATTCATCGACAACTCGATGGTAGAAGAAATTATCCGCGAGGGTTTCCTCAAACAATTCGAGCCGTGAGAGAGAGGGCGCTTCGATGACAATGACCGAAGACATCGCCGGCTTTATCACTACCTTCGATCTCAAGAGCGCGCCCGCTCAATTGCTGCCGCCAGTGCGCGAAGCGTTTGTCGATTCCTTTGGCGTGATGCTCGCCGGCAGCCGTGAGGAAAGCGCGCAACTCGCCGCCCGCTGGGTGGGTAACCAAGGAGCCAAGGGCGACTGCCGCGTTGTCGCTCAAGTGGGCCTGCGCACATCGGCGGCAAATGCCGCTTTGGCGAATGGAGTGGCGGCGCATACCCTCGACTACGATCATTTTGGCCATCAGAGCGCCGTGATGGTGCCTTGCGTTTTGGCCGCCGGCGAAGCCAAAGGTGTCAGCGGACGGGAATTGATCGAAGCTTATATCGTTGGCGTCGAAGTCAGCACCTTGTTAGCTAATGCAATGGGCGAAGAGGCTAAAGCGATCGGCCTTCATCCCGCCGGATTATCCGGCACCTTGGGCGCCACTGCTGCCGCGGCGAAAATTTTGCATTTAACGCGCGAGCAGATTCAAGTTGCTCTGGGCATGGCCGCGTCAATGACTTCGGGGTTGAGCCAAAACTTCGGCACGATGGTAAAGCCGCTACATCTCGGCAACGCCGCGCGCAACGGCATCATGGCCGCCGAGCTTGCATCCATCGGTTTCACTGCCAATCCAAACATTTTCGATCAACAGGGCGGCTTTTTCGGCGAGTTGCAAGCGGCAGACACGCGCGAAAAACTCGG
>CAYZJE010000134.1:0-1860 GCA_964478485.1 uncultured Syntrophobacter sp.
GCCACGGCCATCGCCATCGCTAGATAAGTCTTGCCGGTTCCCGCGGGACCGATGCCAAAGACGATGTCGTAGCGGCGAATCGCGTCGATATAAGCTTTCTGGGCGATGCTTTTCGGCGTGATCGTGCGTTTGTGCGCCGAGATATAAATCGTGTCGAGAAAGATGTCTTGTAGGCGGGCGCGGTTATCGCCGCTCAAGATGCGGATCGCGTAATCGACGTCGCTGGCGTAGACCGGATAGCCTTTTTCCAACAGGCTGTAGAGTTGGTGCAGAATTTGGCTCGTGAGCTCGACTTGCAGCGGATCGCCTTCGATCTCCATCGCCGAGCCGCGCACGCGGATTTTCACCTGCAAAGTAATTTGCAGGATTTTCACATGCTGATCATGCTGGCCGAGCAGATCGCGGAACAGGCGCGGGTCGTGAAATTCAATCTGATTGACGCCGATCTCGGTTACTGCGCCAGCGATTTCGCTCTTTTCATCTTTCACTCTTTTTCTCCTATGAGCTGGCCGATAATCTCGCGTGTGCGTGGACGATTGTCGAAGTCGAGCAGGATCACTTGCTGCCAGGTACCCAAGCTAGGTGTGCCGTTGACGATGGGAATGGCCAATGACGGACCGAAAAGCGCCGCACGCAGATGGGAGAAACCGTTGTCGTCGCCCCAGCGGTCGTCGGAGGGAATAAATTTTTCAACGAATTCTTTTAAGTCTTGGACCAAGCCCGGTTCATGTTCGATGGTCGTGAGCGCGGCGGTGGAACCGGTGACGAAAAGCGTCGCCGTGCCGGCGCGGATGTTCGCTTGCTGAATATGCGCTTTGAGCTTGGCGGTAAGGTCAATGATGTCGCAGAAACCGGCGGTCGATTCGGTGATTTTCTTGGTTTCGATCGTGATCACGCTTGCGTCTGCAGTGCTGACTGTCAATTTGCCTGGCGGACCAATTCTTCGGCGCGCTTCAATGCGGCGTCGATCTTGGCTGGTTCCTTGCCGCCGGCCTGGGCAAAATCGGGCCGGCCGCCGCCGCCGCCGCCGACCATGGCCGCGAGTTCCTTGACGATGTTGCCAGCGTGGTACTTCTTGGTCAAATCCTTGCTCACCGAAGCGACCAAGTTCACGTTTGCCTCGCCTGCACTGGCTAAAACAACAACGCCGGAGCCGAGTTTCTCTTTCAATTGATCGGCGATGTCGCGCAGTTGTTTGCCGTCGACGCCGTCGACTTGGCTGATCACTATGCTTGCGCCGTCGACATTCTGCTTCTTGGAAAGTAAGTCGGGGATCCGGTCCTTTTCAAATTGGCCGCGCAATTTGTCAATTTCCTTTTCCAGTTCCTTCTGGCGATCGAGCAGCCTTTTCACTTTATCGACCGCGTCGTCGGCACTACCGCGGACGAGAGCGCCGATTTCTTTGAGGCGCAGTTCGTAATTATGAATCAAATCCAACGCGCCTTCACCCGTGTAGGCCTCGACGCGGCGCACGCCGGCGGCGACGCCGGCTTCGAAGTGGAGCTTGAACAGGCCGATCTCGCCCGAGGCGCGAATATGCGTGCCGCCGCACAGCTCGGTGGAAAAGTCGCCGATCTTGACGACGCGGACGCGGTCGCCGTACTTGTCGCCGAAGAAAGCGAGAGCGCCGCGGCGGATGGCGTCATCGTAACTCAGCTCTTCAATCGACACGCCGGCGTCCGCGCGCACATGCTGATTCACTTCCGCTTCGATGAGCGCAAGCTTGTCGTCGGGGATCGCGCCCGTATGGCTGAAGTCGAAACGGAGCCGCTCCGGCGTCACCAGCGAACCGGCTTGGCGCACATGCTGGCCCAATTCCCGTCTCAACACGGCGTGCAGAATATGCGTCGCCGAGTGGTT
>CAYZJE010000135.1:0-21582 GCA_964478485.1 uncultured Syntrophobacter sp.
ACTTGGAACGGCAGCACTTCGTGGTGTTCGTCCATGCGCCAGAGCCAGTAGGGCAGCCAACCGGCGCCGGATTCTAAGAAAACCACTTGCAGATCCGGATTTCGTTCTAGTGTGCCTTTGCAGATCATCCCCAAGCTCGCCAGCATTTGCTCGAACGGATGCGAGATCGTATGGGTAAAAAACCACTGGCCAGCGAAGCGGTCGGCGCCGGCGGTGGGGAGAAACGCACCGGAGCCTTCGTGCACCAAGAGCGGCACGCCGAGCTCGACGATGGTTTTATAAAGCGGATCGTAATAGGGGTCGTCAATGTTGCGGCCCTTGACCGGATTGGGCCTGACGAAGATACCTTTGAAACCGAGCTCGTTGACCGCGCGTTTGGCTTCGGCAATCGCTAGATTGACATCTTGCACGGGCAGCGCGGCCACGCCCATTAAACGTTGGCGGTCTTCACCGCAGTAGTCGTAAAGCCAGTTGTTATAGGCGCGGCACAGGGCGGCGGCGTAGGCGTCTTCTTCGACCGACGCTAAATACAAACCGGCGGACGGAAAGAGTAGGCCGCGTTCGATGCGATCGCGGTCCATCGCCTCTAGGCGCTGTTTGGGATTGGTGGCAAGATGACGACCTTCGTTTACCGGTGAGCCGTCGTCCTTTACCCGGAACGGCGATTCGTCGGGGCGGCGGTGATGGCGCTCGCCTTCGAGTTTGAATAACAGTTGGCCGTTGGCAACTTTCTCGATTTTCGGCGCGCGGGCGCGAAAGGGCGGTTCTAAATATTTTTCAAACAAATCGTCGGCCTCACGCACATGGCCGTCGACGTCGATAATTCTTATTCCATTCTCCGCCAAGTTTATCTCCGTTCACGCGGAACTTCTTCGACGGCGCGTTGGGCCGCCCACGGCGAAGTCGCCATAAGGACATCAGGGATAGCCCCGAACAACGGAAAAATTCTTGCTGTTTGCATGGATGGCTAAATGAGACACAAGCCAACGGTTGGTTATTACATGTACCGCGCTGCGCCGAAAGTCAATTCGCGGCGTAACGAGAAAAAAGTCGAAGTGGTCGAAAGCGAAGCGCGCGCTCGCTAAGGCGCGATGCCGAGCAAATCCTTGGCGAAGACGACTTCGCCTTTGTAGATCTCGGCGATGCGCGAGCGGACTGATGCTTCGTCGAATTTGGTATTGGCGAAGTGCGTGAGCGCCATTTTTTTCACTCCAGCCTGCGCTGCCATGGTGGCGATTTCAACCAAAGTTCCGTGCGGCCTAATGGCATCGCCGGAACCGGGTTCAATTTCGCCACGCTGTCTTTGTCCGGCTGCTTGGCCGCGCGGCGCGTCGGGTCCAAGTTGACCGGAATCGATAACCAAAACATCCGCGCCGCGCGCCAGCTCGATCAAACTTTGCGAGAAGGAAAGATCGCCGGAAATGACGATGGATTTTCCCGCCGCGTCGAAACGGTAAGCGACGGTGTGAATGGTGTGGTTCACTCTGGCGGTTTTCACCGTGACGCCGGACAGAGGGAAGGTCTCGCCACCGGAAACTTCGCGGACGGCGACGTTGCGCATGGCAATCCCAGACCCGCCCGCGCGTTGGGCGCGGTAATCGCTGTCCTCTTTGTAGAAGCTCAAAATGAAGTCCGTGTACGCTTTGGTCCCCGGCGGGCCGATGATTTGCCCCGCGCCGCCTTGCAGCCGCGCCTTGAGCAAGATCGGTATGAATTCTTCATTGTGATCCAAGTGGTGGTGCGTGAATACCAGCGCGGTCAGACTTCTAAGCGAGACATTCGCTTGTTGCAGCCGCGATTGTGTATCGCGCCCCATGTCGACTAGGAAACGAGCGTCGCCGAACTGAATTAACGCACTCGGGCCGGCGCGCTGGGGATCGTAGGGCGGACCGCCGGTGCCGAGCGTGACCACTTTTAGATCTGCTTTTTCAACGCCCAGGTCCGAGCTTTGTTGTTGGCGTGCGCCGGGCCGCTCGGCCGCAGCTGCGTAATGAATGAAAACGTCGGAGTGCCGACTGTCGGAGTTGCCCGGAGTGTTTTCAAATTTGTAAGACACGAGGCGAATATCCTCGGTGGCGGAGGTATCGGCGGCTCGCGCTCGCGGCCCGGGCCGCCCCGGCGAAGCTGTGACGACGCCGCGGAAACAGCCAAGTGTGTAAGGGAACTCGCGATTGGCGTGGTAGTGGTAAACTTCCACCGCCTGGCCATTTGGTCCAGGCACCGGGCCGACGTGGCCGTGACATTCATCGAGTTGATTGTTGGAAATGTAGTGTCCACCGTCACCGCGCGGGCCGTAGATGCCGAAGCCGTCGAGGGCGTAGCCGATCAATGGTGAATGAAGGTTTGCGTCGCCTTGGTCGAAGCATGGCGAGTAGTGATGGTAATGATAGCGGCCGTTGCGCTCCGGGTGGCCTTCGCATTTGTCGAAGATTTCGTTCGCCACTGCGTCCCGACCCGGCGCGTCCAACGCGTTGAAAAAAACGCCGCCGCTGAGGGCGACGCCGATAATGCCCATGGGCAAGCAGCCGGGTTGCTCGGCAACTTGAGGGGCGTTAGGGATGTTTAACTGCAATCGGTATGCTTGGATCGAGTTCGGGTTGCGGTCGTATCGGTAAGCGTCTGAGTCGCGGGCGACTGGAAAAATTCCCGTCGGATGATTTGGCAATCCGTTGCCGCTGAAGTCCATGGATTGTTCTTGGGGTGATTGCCGCCGCAGGATATTTAGCTGTGACTGCCAAGTGACGGCGCCTTCGATGTTTGGCTTCTTGGCGAAATCGATGAAGCCCGTGGAATCCACCCAGGGACGGCCGAGCGCGGTTCCCATCGCCGGACGGTTACAGGAAAAAATCGTATTGCGCGCGGGTTTCGCGAGGGAGCGCTGGTCGATGGCACCCTGGGCGGTCATGTCGTCGGCCAACGACGGCTTGAGCTTCTGCGCGCGCGTTTGCGTGTTCGTTAGCAGCAGGACCAGTGCCGCTGAGAGCAGAACTTTAATTACAGTTTCAAACATCGGAATTGCTCAGCCACTAACTGTGGGGCGCATCAATCTGTCGTTAGACGCAGCGAGCGCCGGTTAGGTTTACCTTGAGCCATTTTACCAGCAGCGGCGGGAAATGACACATGAAGATTGCCCGAGCGGTTGCAAGCACTCGCTCGACCCATATAGAATCGGCCAAATTGGGCTCAGGAAATCGCTCATCGAGAGGATTTTTCAATACTATACGGCGGGAGGCCCTGGTCGATCCGACTGTTCTTGCCGAAGTGGCGCAAAGAATTAAAAAGGCAAAAATTTCGAGGCAAAATTAAAATGGTCAGAGGATTATTTTTTTCATCGAGGAGGCGCTGATGATTCAATATGCTCCCAAGCTGACCTTCGGTCCGGAAGTCGCCGATTGGCAGGAGCGGCTCAATACCGAGCGCATGCGCACACAGCGCGTGGCGCGGGCGCAGATGATCATGAAAAAGCACGGCGTCGCCACGCTGCTTGAGGCCAATCATCACAACATTCGTTATCTAACGGCGCTCAAGGGCTTTGCCTATCCGATGTGCCGCTACGTGCTGTTTTTTGCCGAGCATGAGCCGGTGATGTACGAGCACGACGGCTATTTTCACCAGATGCCGGATCAGTGCCCGTGGATCAAAGAGTGGCGTCCGGCGCATTCTTGGCTCAGTGGCGCGCCCGGACCGGAGGCTTGCGCGGATGAAGCAAAGGTATTCGCCGCTGAAATTAAATTCGAGTTGGAAAAGCGCGGCTTGCTCGGCGAGAAGTTAGCGCTCGGCAGCTTCGACGGCAATGCGCGCGAGGCATTGATAAACGCCGGCGTGAAAAACCTCGTTGACTCGCGCAACCTCATGCTCGAAGCGCGCATGATTAAGAACCCAGAAGAAATCGCTTGTCTAAAAACTTGCGCGTCAATGGTCGACGGCGTGTGGTTTCGCGTCTGGGAAAATTTAAAACCCGGTATTCGCGACACCGACTTGATGAGGATCGCCTCCGCGGCCGGATTCGAGATGGGTTTGGAAGGCTCGGTGCCCGGCGGTTGGCGCACCGGGCCGACGACCTTCGATCGCGGCCCGCACGCGACCAGCCGAGTTATTCAGTTCGGTGACATGGTGTACGGCTCTTACTGCGGCGCGACTTACATGGGCTACGGCAGCTGCACCTATCGGACCTTCATCGTCGGCAGAAAGCCGACGGCGAAAGAGCAGGATTGGTATAAGTCAGTACGCGACCGGCTCGACGCGGTGATCTCGGAGATCAAACCGGGCAAGACGACGGCGGATGCGGCGAAGCATTTTCCACCGGCGACCAAGTGGGGTTACAAGAGCGAAGTGGAAATCCTCGCCAGCGAAATCGGTCACGGCATCGGCCTAGGAACCAGTACAGGTTACGACATACCGATCATCAATCGGCTATGGTCCTTCGATCATCCGCAAGTTTTCGAAGAGGGCATGACGCTGGCCGTCGAATCGCGCGAAGGCGAAACCCGCGTCGGCGGCGCGAGATTGGAAAACATGCTGGTCGTCACCAAGAACGGCGCGGAGATCATGGACTATTTCCCGCGGGATGAGATTTTAGTTGCGCCGAGGTGAGACGTTGATCGAGGTGCTACACGAATGCGAAAGTTGCCTCCTCGAGCGTGATTACAATTTCTTTTCTTCCCCCTTGAGAGACTGTGTCGCAATTCACTCGGAGCCCTTCGACACGCTCAGGGCGAACGGATAAGTAGTTGAATTCGCGATCGAGCAATACCGTTCGTGGTGAGGTTCTCGAACCATGAACGGTATTGCGACACAGTCTCTGATGGGGGAAGGCTAGGATAGGGGTGATGCTGGCGTGACGCGAAAAAATCACCCCCACTCTAACTCTCCCCCGTCGAGGGGGAGAGAATCGGAAAGTTTGTTCGACTTGCATTGCCATTCTATCTTTTGAGCCTTTTACATTCCTTGGCTTTCTTCAGTTGCCGGTAAAATTAGGTTTACGCTTTTCCAGGAAAGCTCTGGTGCCCTCCGCCAGATCGTGTGAGTGGGCAATGGCAGCGAAAGTGCGCGCTTCGAACTCCAGGCCGGTGGCCAGGTCGAGATCCTGGCTGCGGTTGATCAACATTTTTGACGCCTGCAACGCGAGGCGGGGGAGAGCCGCAAGCTTGGCGGCTAAGTTCATCGCTTCCGCCAAGTATTTGTCCTTTGCCGCGACTCTTGTAACGAGGCCGCTGGAGAGCGCTTCCTGGGCGGTGATCGGCTCGCCGAGAAGAATCATTTCCTTCGCTTTGGCCGCGCCGATCAATCGCGTTAGCCTTTGCGTGCCGCCGCTGCCGGGAAAGGCGCCGATCTTGATTTCCGGTAGGCCGAAGCGGGCAGTTTCAGACGCAATGCGAAAATCGGCGGCCAACGCCAATTCGCAACCGCCGCCGAGAGCATAACCCGATACCGCGGCGATCACCGGTTGCGGCAGCGATTCCACTTGATCGAAAAGAATCTGAAACTCGCGCGCGTGGTGATAGGAGGATTCGGCGTTGGCGTCTCCGCCCATCTCGCTGATATCGGCGCCAGCGCAAAAGATTTCGTCGCCGCCTGTGATGACCACTGCACGTATGTCGGTTTTGCGCGCGATCGCTTGCAGCGCCTGCCCCAGCTCTTGGCGCATCGCGCCATTGAATGAATTCTTCTTTTGCGGACGATTCAATTGAATCGTCGCCACCGCGCTGTCTTCGCGATATTGCAGGGTTTGATACATAAACTCATTCGCTCTGCGTGTAACCCACCGATTCCGGATAAATCCTTTGCCAGTAGTGACCGCTTTCAAGCAGCGCCCGACAATTCTTGCCGCAGGTCAAGTTCTCGACCTTCGGTGCGGCATCGCAGGCGACGATGTCCAACGCATGGTCGCGCAACTGCGGGTAAGCTTGGAATCGGACGTTATGATTAGTCTTGTCGACCGGACATCTGAGCGAGAGTTCGAAATCGGCGCATAAGAATCGGCACATCATGGCTTGCTCCTTTCACAATTAAGTCAGTCCGAATAGCTCCACGGCGTTATCACGTAAAAGCTTCTGCTTAGTCGCTTCTTTGAGTCCCATCTCTTCCCACTGATCGAGACTCTCTTTCCACGGCAGACCGTTGGTGCCCCACAGGCAGCGGTCCTGGCCCATGCGGCTATTAATATAATGTATAATCTCGGGCTTCAGGTATTTCGGCATCCAGGCATCGACGCCGAAGTAAACATTGTCCCACTTGTAACAGACCGAAATCAGCTCCTCGACCCAGGGCCAGCCGGTGTGGGCGCCAACGATTTTTAGCTCGGGAAAGTCGCTGGCGATGCGGTCCAAATAAATCGGCCGCGCGTGTTCGCTCGGCATCGCTTCCAAGACATGACCGACTTGAATCGACACGGGAACTTTAAGCTCGTCGCACTTGGCGTAGAGCGGATACATTTTTGCATCGTGCAGCGGGATATCGAAACCGTAGATGTGAATGTAAACGCCCTTGAAGCCGTATTCTTTAACGGCGCGGTCAATTTCTTGGAGGGACTCTTTGACGCGAAATGGGTTGTAGCCGGCCAGTCCGACGAAACGGTCGGGGTAACGCTTGGTGTACTGGGCGACTTCTTCGAGCTGAGTGTCCATGTACATCCACTTGTTGCGGTAGGACCACATTTTGGTTTGGGTAATGAAAACTTTTTCCACGCCGGCTTCGTCCATCTTGGCCAGCATCGCATCGAAACTATCGTACTGCGGCAGGCCGCCGATGGCTTTTTCCATGCGGCAGATCAGCTCGCCTTTCTTGGCCTCATTCCAGCGCGCAATAAATTCCGGCGTGGCGACGTAGTACATGAAGTCGATGGCCTTTACGCGGTTACTCATTGTCTGCCTCTCTGTTCTTAATGCTTGTCGGTGGACTTCAATGCAAAATGCAAATTGCAGAATGCAAAATTTAAAATAGGGATCGTTGTTGTCTGCAATTTTAACTTATGCAATTTGCATTGTTCCTTTTGCATTGAAATTCTCTTAGACCATCGTAAGTCCGCCGCTCACGCTCAATGTTTGGCCGGTGATGAACTCCGCCGCGGGAGAGCTGAAGAACAGCACCGCTTCGGCAATTTCTTCGGGTTTCGCCGGACGGCGAAAGGGCGTAGCCTTGGTTACCGCTTCGATAATTTTCGCGGTCTGTTCCGATTGGCTGCGCACCGCCTGGAGCAGTGGCGTTTCGGTCAGGCCTGGACAGACGACGTTGACGTTGATCTTATAACGCGCCACTTCGCGCGCGATAGTTTTCGAGAAGGCGATGACCGCGCCTTTAGCGCCGGCGTAAACTGCTTCCCAGCTCGACCCAACGCGGCCGGCATCGGAACTGATGTTGACGATCTTGCCGCCGCCATGAGAGATCATCTGCGGCAAGACGGCTTTGGCCGTGTAAAGCACCGATTTGAAATTGATGGCCAACAGTTTCTCCCAGGTTTCTTCGTGGCTCTCCACGAAAGGCTCCAATCGATCCCACCCTTGGCAGTTGACAAGAATATCGATCTGACCGAAGCGCGCGATGATTTCGCCGACCATGCGATCCACATCGGCCTTCTTGGTAAGATCCACTTGGCAGGCCATCCCGTCCACGCCGAGGGCGTTAACCTCGCCGCTGACTTTCTCGGCGTTGTCTTTGACGATATCCGCGACCGCGGTTTTTGCGCCTTCCTTTGCCAAGGCAAGCGCGACCGCGCGGCCGATTCCTCCCCCGCCTCCCGCTATCAGAGCGATTTTTCCTTGAAGCTTCATGACGCTGCTCTTGCCTCCTCTCCGACCAAGGCTGATTTCTTATCTTCCCGAATCTTTTCCAGGCGGCGTAACGCTAGCAGGGCGGCGCCCAATGCGCCGACCTGTTCGGGCTCGTCGCTGACGTTGATTTTTCTCTTGAGCGTTTCCTCGAGCGCTTTGACCATGCCTTTTTGCCGCGCCACGCCGCCGACAAAAGTGACCTCGTCTTCCATGCCGGCGCGCTTGAGCAAGGCTAGGGCGCGGGAAGCCAGCGAGTTGTGCACGCCGCGCAAAATGTTTTCGACGGTCTCTCCGTTTGAGACGTGATTGATAATCTCCGATTCGGCCAAGACTGCGCAGACGCTGCTGATAGTCTGAGGCTTATTAGCCTGAATCGAGAGATCGCCGACCTGATCGATATTGACCTCGAGATATTTGCAAGCCCGCTCGATGAATCCGCCGGCCCCGGCGGCACACTTATCATTGGTGCGGAACTCGCGCACCTTGCCGGTGTCGCTAACCCTGAGCGCGCGCGTGCTTTGGGCGCCGATGTCGAGCACGCAGCGGGTGTTGGGAAAGAGAAAAACGGCGCCGCGCCCGACACAGGTGATATCGGTGATCTGAACGTCGCGGAAAGGAACGTTGTAGCGGCCGAAGCCGGTGGTGGCTATATAGCTCAGATCGCTCTCTTTGAGCCCTGCCCGCTCAAGCGCAAAGTCCAATACCTCTTTGGCGACCGCGGCGAAATCCGGACGGGTTTTCACCGCGGCCTTGCCACAAATTTGTTTTTTCCCATCCAAGATCACCGCCTTGGTCGATTTGGCGCCCATGTCGATACCCGCAACAAAAGTCATGATGCCTCCTTGAAATAGCCAATAGGCATTAGGCAATAGTAGGACCTGCCTCGGTTTCTATTGGCTGTTGCCTATTGGCTGTTGCCTGCTTGGCGCGCTCCAGGGCGAAGATGCTCGCGCCCAAGGCGCCGACGAAATGGGAATCCGGACTGACGTTGAGTTTCATGCCGAGTTTTTCTTCGAGCGCGCGCACCATGCCGATATTTTTAGAAACGCCGCCAGTGAAAGTAACCTCCGGCTCGATGCCGACGCGACGAATAAGCGAGATCGTCCGCGCGGCGATAGCGCTATGCACGCCGCCGAGGATATCTTCGGTCTTTTTGCCCTGGGCTAGGTAGGACATGATGTCCGACTCGACGAACACCGTGCACACGGTGGTCAGCCGCACTGGGGTTTTCGCCTTGAGCGAGATATCGCCGATATCGTCCAGGCGCATGCCTAGAGCGTCGGCGGCGCTGCCAAGAAATCTTCCCGTGCCGGCGGCGCATTTGTCGTTCATGACGAAGTCTTTCACGTCGCCGTCGATGCCGATCTTGATGCCCTTGGCATCCTGACCGCCCATGTCGATCACCGTGCGTGTATTGGGAAAGAGATAGCTCGCGCCGCGCGCGTGACAGCTGATCTCGGTGATCTGGCTGTCGCCGAAGGTGACTTTGTAGCGGCCGTAACCGGTGCCGACCACGTAGGCAACCTGTTCGCGCTTGATACCAGCGATTTGCAGTGCTTCGACGAAGCACCGTTCAGCCGCCCTGGTGACGTAGGCGCCGGTGTCGGTCAATGCTCTGGCGATAATTTCGAATTTGTCGTTGAGGATAATGCCTTTAGTCTGGGTCGAGCCGACATCGATGCCCGCGGCGTAAATCATGTTGCCCCTCCCGCTGCTGTTTCGGCACGGACCATTTTCTTATGTTCCAACGACTCGAAGAAAGCATCAATGCGGTTTCTGAGCTGGGCTTCGGAGAAATAACGCGGATCTTCGAGATCCGATTCGATCAACAGCGTCGGAACGTTCAACTCTTTGGTGAAATATTCACGCATGTCGCCCTGGCCCGCGGAAAACAGCCGGCAGCTCTTCACCGAATGAATCACCAGAGCGTCGGCATGCCACTCTTCGACATAGCGGCGGATCTGCTGGTAGCGCTGGAGAAAATTGCGGTTGGTGACGTTCCACTGGAGCATGTGCTGGGCGATGGACTCCAACGGGTGGTTGGGGTCATGGCGGAAGCCGAATTCCCACAAGCCGCCGACGGTGGAGTAGGTCGAGGCCACCGCGACCGCGCCCCATTTGGAAAACATATCTCTAAAGGTTCGTAGATGGCCCCAAGGCGGCGGTCCTTCGATGACGAAGCGGAAGCGCTCCTTGGGTAAGGGTCCCTGGCCCATTCGCACTTTCTCCTCCATCTCTTTGAGAGCGGTTTCGAAAAATCTCACGCCATCTTCGGTTCCCCGCAGGCAGTAGAGCGGCGCCATCATGGTCACCGAGTCGAAGTAAGCGTCGAAGGGCGAAGGTAGATTCTTGGTAAGTCCCTTAATGCGCGACCACATTTCGCCGGTTTCACTCGAGCGGCTGACGATTTGTTTGAGCCGTGCGTAGTCGAGTTTCTTGCCGGTCAACCGTTCGCAGATCTCGATCACCTCTTCGAGCTGGCGCACGACGTAAGTGACATCCTCGGGGCTCGGCACGCCGGACGGATCGCGCAAGAACGGAATATCGAGGTTGTAGAGTTGCCCGTCGCAGTATTCGGCCAAGTGCTCGAACCACTGCAAGTAGACGTTGCAGCCGACGTAGTTGCACAGAATTAGCGACGGCAGTGGGATGGTCGCGAAGGGTGTTTTGCGGTCGCCGAGAAACATGCCGACATCGGCCTTCACATAGGCGCAGTTGTCCATGGAGTAGCCCAACTCTTCGGCCTTTAGGATAAAGGGCAGGGCGCTTTTCTTCGCCGCCAGTTGCAGGGCGTCAATTTCCGGATAGACCGGGATAAGATCGAACGCTTGGATCAGCTCCACCGGGTTACCGCTGATCAGCATGTAGACCGCCTTGCCCTCGCCCTGTTCCGCGGCCCTGGTGACGCGCTTGAAGTAGCGCTCCATCATATCTTTCTGCAGCAGGTGCATCTGGCCTTGATAGCTTGTCTTTACTGTTTCAGTTGCCGGTGCCATAGTTCTTCCTTCCATCGCTTCTCGTTTGGCGTCTAGGGTCTAGCGTCTGGCGTTAAACCCTAGACGCTAGACGCCAAACGCTCATCTGTTTTCAATCGAAGAGCATCGACTCGACAAAGGTTTCGACCTCGGTGCGTGCCTTATCGAAGATCCACATTTTTTCTTCAAATTCGAGGCAGAGATGCGGAATACCCTCTTTCTCGAGCGCCCGTTTATAGAGCGCGTAGTCGAACAGCGCCGGCTCGCAGAATTTGGCCGCGAGAATCAACACCGCGGCGGCGCCGGTGTCTCTGAATTTGTCGATCAGATGTTTTGATTTGGGCTCGCGGGTGTCGTGTTTCACGCCGGAATAAACGCTGCCGTTCAAGTAAGCGTTGGCGATGTTGCGCAGCGGATCGCCTTCGGTGGGAATATCGTCGGGAAACCAGCGCCAACCGATGAGAAAATCGTCGTCCAGAATATAACAGCCGGCGGATTCCAGTCCGTCGAGCAACTCGATGGGTGGTTGCTCGCAGAACGAGCCTTCGAGCACGACTCTGATCCGGTCCTTGGGCTTTTCGTTGCGTTGACGCAGTTGCGGGATCGCCTCTTCGAGGATCGCGATGTGTTCCTCCGGCGGCAGCAGGGTGCCGATGCGCGTCAGGACGTAACACTCAACCGTCGAAAGATTCTGCGGCGTCTCTCGGCGGATGGCGTAGAGTTCCCGGAGCAAGCGCCGCTGGGTATTGTAAAGCGCGATGCTTTGGCGCAGCGCGTCATCGGTGATTTTCTTGCCGGACAGTTGCTCGTAGCTGACGTTGATTCTTTTGTACTCGGCAATTAAGTAATCAATCGTGTGCGGTGAAGTCATATTTTGGGGAAAGTGAATATACTCCACCATCAAATCGGGAAAGTTTCGTTTGAAGACGCTGCCGAGATTGCGCGCCGGGTCGCAGATCGAGTGAAAAACGATGCCGTCGAGAAAGTTGAGCCTCTGGGTCAGCCCCAATTCTAGCGTGCTCTTAACGATGGAACAGATGAAAGATTGGAAACGAGAATCCGCGTGGGCGATCTCCAGCCGGTTGCCTGCGCCGATGACGCCGACGGGCAGCATTCCGGCGGCATGGATCAGTTCAACCGGTGTATAGACCGGATAACAGCCGACGATTTTTGCATGCGGGTGGGCTTGCTTCCAATCCGTGACGAGATCGAGAGGAGAGTTCTCCAGCGGCTCGCGATAGCGAGAAACTATGTTCTCGACAGTTGTCATGGACCACCCCGTTTCATAGTTCTTACAGTAGGGAGCAACGCAATCGCAGTGCCAGGATTTATCAACGGATAACGGCGGATATCGGCGAAATCTTCCCAACTTTCGGAAAGCGCCGTGAAATAATTCCCACCCATCAGAAAAATCAGGCGGTCTTCCATCGAAAAACTCATGGCATACGCCTTGCTCAATTCATTTATAAGTAGACTCGCCTCTTGAGGCGGGCACAATTAAAAGGGGTTTCCAAAGGGGGCGAGCATCCCCTTTGCCAAATTTAAATAGGCAGCAGGGTTCAAACCCCGCTCGCGAATTCAATCGATTGCCGCTGATACATTCGCCGCAGAGAGGAGAACCGTCATGGCGCGCAAGCCACGATCGTCGGCCATTAAGGCAATTGCCAATTACTGGGCGGAAGACGCGATGCGGGGAGTTCCCGAGTCGCCCGAATTCTCTTCAGTCCAGCGGTTGATGAACGAATTCCAATCCCACGCGAAACAGGAGGAGCAATGGCTCGCGAACTATCAAGCGATCGGTAAAGAGGCGAGCGATCCGCTGATCCGCTTTCTGTTTGGTCTGATTGTCGCCGATGAACAGCGCCATCACGAGCTGACCAGGCGGATGATAACGAAACTCAAGGATGAGTTGGCGTGGACCCGCGCCGAAGGACTGGCTCCACGAGTTTACGAAATCGCCAAGAAGCGCAAACAACTGCGCTCATCCGTCGAACGCTTTCTTGAGGCCGAGCGCGAGGGGATTAAAGAATACGAGCGGCTGAAAAAAGAGAGCCAGGGGCTCTATCGCGACGTGTTCGCGTTGCTCTACACGACGATGATTCACGATTCACACAAGCATATCGGTATTCTTGAGTTCCTACGGCAGAAACTGACGGAAGGCCGCCAAGCTAATCGGCAACGGAAAAACTGATCGGCGAGAATTGTTCGACAGCAATCATAATCGAGGGCAAGCGCTGCGCAGTGGCGGAGTTTGTTCTCGCACGAAGAAAAATCCTTCTTTGCAAAAGAGAGATTCCGTCCCGTGGAGTTTCGATTGCATAGTTCCCCGCTTTGAAAAAGAGGGGTTCGGGGAGATTTTTTGCGGTTAGCTGCGGGCTAAAATCTCCCGCTCGATGAGATCGGCCAGCGGCTTGATGCTGTTGGGCTTGAAACTTGGCACTGCCGATTGGCGCGCGATTGGCGTCACGAACGCAAGCAGATTGCGGTCCATCTTGCAGAGCGTTTCCTCAGTTCGATTAGATAACACCTCAATTTTTGCGCGCGCTTCTTCGTGAAAGCCCTCGACCAGGACAATGTCTACCGGGCCCAACGCTGACACTAGCTGATCCAAATTGATCGAACTCGCGCCGTCGCGGAACGTGGCGATGTCGGTCGGCGTCGCCAGGGCGACGCTGGCGGCGCCGGCTTGGCGATGTCTCCAGGTGTCCGTGCCCACGGTGTCGACTGAGACGGGGAAATCCGAGTGATGATGTTTCACCGTGCCGACACGATAGCCGCGAATCGAGAGCTCGGGGATCAATTTTTCGATCAAAGTTGTCTTGCCGACTTTCTTGTAGCCGACGATCAATAGGACTTTAGGGTTGGTTGTTTTTGCGCCATTGACGTGGCCGTTCGAGCGCAATTCTTCCTGTGAGCACGGGATACAGAGCGTGCGGCCAGCGATCTCGACTTCCCGATGAAAATTAATTCCCTCGCCACACTCGGCGCACTGTACCCGTTTGCCACGATAGCCTGGCATCTCTTGAGCGGAAACTTCGACCGCCACCGGTTTAATGGAGAAAAGCGCTGCTTCGGGCATGACTCGATAGGCTTGTTTTTGTGCGTCTCGCCAATTAGTGGCATCTTGGACATAGAGCGGGACTAGATTACGCGCGTCGTCCTTCGCCAACACTCGCACCGCTTGCTGCGTTTCCGTATTGACGAAAGTCACCGCCATCTTACCGTAGTCGAAAAATTTTAAGCTGCGCTTTCCCAGCGAGCAGCCGGTGACCGCTTGCACGGCATCGGTGGCGCAGCGGTCTATTTCCGCATAGACGATTAATTTTTTGCAGCCTTTCGGTTCCTCGATGCCGACTTCGCGGCAGCCCAGCATCGCCATGCGAACGCCTAAGATTTGCCCGGCGCAATGGTGGCCGTGGATCGCCGAGGATTCTTTAAGTAGCTCATCGAAGCTTAGCATCGCAGATCGTTCCCTTCGCCTTGGGCTGGATATGGATTACTGCTGGCGTAAATTTACTCCTATACCGAAGATAAAATGTATCCCGGCAGACAGCGCAAGGCGGCCATCGACATTTGCCGGCCGCGGTAGAGATCGGCGCATTGGACACAGAGGCCCTTTGCCGGAGTCCAGTCGGGAAAGTCTGCTTTGATCGCTGCTAAAACTTCAGCGCCGAGATTCGGCGGCGCGGTTTCAAAACTGTGGGTGGGAAAGCGGCACAAGGAACAGTGGGTTCCGGCGACCGCCGGGTTTGAGACACTGTCCGTGGCTGCCCTCGGATCGAAGGCGAAGGCGGCAAGTTCATTATGGCGCGGTTCCGCGGCATCAAAGAAGCGCTTGAAAAACTCATCACACTCTCCGTCGAGCATTGGAAAGGCGTGGCGGAAATCATTGAGTTCTTGATCGCGAACGGTGGCGGCGCACCAGCCTCGCCGCACCATGCGACCGGCGATTGTGACGTCCCAGAGCACACGATAGCGACTCGTAATCAGCGTATCGTAGGTCGGCCCGCCCTCGGCCTTCGGCAGGGTCGGTTCGTAGGCGAATGTCGGATCGAGCATATCGCTGATATGGAACAATTCATGGCGTAAGAAGGGCCGCAACGCATCTTCGTTAAGAAGCGATTCGGGGCGGAGGAGCAGTCGCAGCGTACGGTGGCCGTGGCCATTGTTTATGTCATCCGGCGCGACGAACAGTTCGGCGCCTTCTTCTTTGGCTTGGGTCGCGCCGACCACGAAGCCGCGCTCGACGTGGGCGCCGATGAGCGGTTGTTCTTGCAAGCTCTGGCCGATGACCTTGCCTAAACCAAGGCGATCGAAGCAAGCCCGGTTGAGTTCGTTAAACCGCCGGTCGCGCTCGTCGGCGTCGGCTATTTCGTAAATACGATCGCGTCGTTCTTGGATTTGCGCGGCAATATCGCTGTCGTGCTGGGCGAGAAACACCGCTTCTTCGATCAAGCGCGGCCCGTAAACGAGGTTCAGAGCTTGGTTCATACCGAATCGGCTTCCTCCGGCACGCAGGCACCGGGCATCGCGCCGCATTCGGTGCCGCTGCCGCAGGCCATCGGCACGCGGTCGTCATCGGCCGGTCGAAGATCGAGATTGGCGGCGCCGGATGGAACCTGTAATCGGCTGCATTCCGCCGTAACCAATCGCAGGCAAAGTTCGCCGAGAAGTCCATAGAAGCCGGAGTCTCCATGGCGTCTCACTTTGGACGCAAACGTCGGCAGGAATCGGCCGAGGTGGTCACGCAGAAATAAATTTTCCGCCTTCTGGGTTTCCGCCAACATTTCTTGGTTTTCATGCTCCAGCGCATAACTTTCTTTGAGCGCGAGAAACATCAAGAACTCGCATTCGCAACTGATGTGATCGGCGCGCTCGTGCTGACCCGGCTTCAAGATCAGACCGAAGGCGTTGTAGAATCCCATCAAGTCGCCCAATTCATGGGGTAGTTGAAACAGCGCTTCGTTGCCGTACTCGGTCTCGTATGGCGGAATCGGTCCGCGCACGGTGTGACCGAACAGCTCGCGATGGTGTGAGGAGATGGCCGTCAAACCCTCGTCATTGGAATTGGTGGGATTGGGGAAAGCCTCGATGACGGAAATCAGATCAGGCTCGCCGGACGGATAAAGCAGATTTGCCGCGCTGATCAGCGAGGCGCGGCTTTCCGCCGTGAGCAAACGGGCGAGATTTTCCGCCGTCGGCGCTTGGAAGCCAATCGCCAGCGCGCTGTAAAGCGCCGCGCGGCAATAGGCCAAATCAATATCGCTACCGGTTAGATTGGAATGTGATTCGTTGACGCTCATGAATTACCTCGTCGCTCGACTCGTTCAAGCCGTTCAAAACGTTCAAGTCGTTCAACCCCCACCTTAATCCTCCCCCGCGGGTGCGGGGGAGGAGAAGAATCGGAGGTCGATCGGTTGAAAACGTCCGAAACGATTTGAACGGAGCGGAGCGGTTGAACGGCTTGAACGTTTTGAACGCGTTCTAATCATATGGAATTTGCATGTTTATTCGGCCGCACATGCACCGGTTCTTCTACCTGAGTGCGGAAAATCTCCTTGCCGTTCTGGCCGTAGGCGATCACGGTGTCGTTGTACAGAGTAATCTGCCGCCCTCTGAGTGTTGCCTCGTAAATTTTCGGACCCTCTTTGATTTCGTAGCGAAAGATAATCCGGTTCGAGCGGCGGAAAAGTTGCAGCACCGCCAACAGCTCGCGATCCGGATAAGTGTAGCGATCGATGGCCTCGTCGACGCCGGGACCGAACATCTGCTTCAAATAATCGCGCGGCACCCAGCGCGGCGGGATGTAATAGCCGTTCGGTTCGGTGCCGAACTGGGGATAGAGCGGCAGCGCAACTTTGGCGACCTTGACCATGTAGTAAAGCGGGTTGTAGCGATCTTCGGTCCAACTACCGTCGTTGTTCATTTTTACTAGCCCCTGCATGCGGATCTGGCCGATGCAGGCGGCCATGCAGCGGGTCTCCATCGGTTGCCCGTCGCTTTCCGGATCTTTACCTTCGACGCGCGGATAACAACCGACGCATTTTTCCGACACCCGGGTGTTGCCGCGATACATCGATTTTTTGTACGGGCAGGCTTCAACGCATTTGCGATAGCCACGGCATTCTTTTTGGTCGATCAAGACGATGCCGTCTTCCGGCCGTTTATAAATCGCTTTACGCGGGCAGGCGGCAAGACAGGCCGGATAGCTGCAATGGTTGCAAATGCGCGCGAGGTAAAAAAACCAGATCTTGTGCTCGGGTAGCGTCGTGCCTTCCTTGTCGATCTCGTTACGCACGCCGCGCTTGCCCACCGGATTGTCCTCGAAAATGTTCGGCGAATTCCATTCTTCATCCGTCGGCAGATAGCCGAGTACTCGCGCGCTGTCCGGCGTCAGCATGTTTTGCGCTTCGAAAATGGTCTTGCCGTCGAACTGGCCGTAGGGTTTTTTCTTATCGTCGGAAGGCTTGCCGGACCATTGTTGGTTGCCGGGGTTGGCTTGCTCCATCAAGTCGAGAATCTTGGCGTCCCAAAATTGTGGATAGCCGCCGTAGGGCTTGGTCTCGACGTTGGCCCACCACATATGTTCCTGGCCCTTGCTGAAAGTCCAGGTCGACTTGCACGCCATGGTGCAGCTCTGGCAAGCGATGCAGCGGTTGATGTTGAAGACGAAGGCGAATTGGCGGCGTGGAAACGCTTGCTCATAGGGATAATTCATTTCCCGGCCGATCTGCCAGTTGTGAACCTTACTCATTATTTCGCTCCTCTCGTCGCTCCGCTAAACCGTTCAAGCCGTTCAATCACTTCGTTCCGTTCAACCGCTGCGCTCCGTTCAAACTGTGCCCCCACTCTAACTCTCCCCCGAGACGGGGGAGAGAATATGACCGGAGGTTGCAATCGTTCGCACCCCTGATTCCCTTCCTCCCCCGCGGTCGCGGGGGAGGATACAGGAGGGGGTTGAACATCTTGAATGCTTATCTGGACCCGACCCCACACATTCAGACACTCGTCGATGATCGACAACGTCTGGTTTTCTCCGAGGGCTCGATAGGCGCCATGGGCGCCGCCGTAGAACGGATTCTTGAACAGCCAGAGCAACTGCTCGCGGGAACAACCGAGCCGGGCGAACTCTTCGGCGAACACATAGGCCATGTCGCGCGTCGCTTCGGCTTCGGCCGGCAGCATGACGCCGACCAGCATGTTTGGATCAGTGGGATCGGGATCGTTGTAGGGCATTCTTCGTCTCCTTGGGATTCAGAGGTCAGAAGTCAGAAGTCAGAGGTCAGAAGTCAGCGGTCAATAGTCAGAAGTCAGAAGCTGCGTCGCCCGTTCCGAATTCTGACTTCTGACCTTTGACCTCCGACCTCCGACATCTGACCTCTACCCCCTGACTTTCGTCAAATCTCCCGCCAGATAACGCTTCATCAACTCGCTCTCATTATCCGGCGTATATCCGCTCGTCGCTGGCTTCCAAATGCCTTTTCCACCCATGCCGCCGTCTTCGGCTTTGGTCACGCGCACCAGCGTTTCTTTCGGCACAGTGTTGACCGCGTGATTGTCGGCCTCGCCGCCGAAAATAAAACTCATGAAGACTTTCGACTTGTGAAACAGCGTGTCGGTTTGATGCATCGGCATATGCCAGTTGCGCGTGATCGACTGCTGCGAGCCGTAGCGCAGATTGGCCTGATAACCGGTGTTTGCCGACAAGGCGCGTCCGTCGGGACGGGTTTCGTGCGCCTTCACGCTCTTTTCCGTGGCGATAAAGGGCGCATGCTTCATCATGACGATGTTGTACGGGTAGGCGCGATTGTAGGTGACCCGCAGCATGCAGCGCGACACCCGGTAAAAAGGGTCATCTGGTTTCGCGCCCAGGTAAGGCCGGTCGGCCGGGTTGGCGTCGACGTAGACGTAGTCGCCGTCGTTGATGTTTAGATCGCGCGCGGCCTGGGGGTTTATGTGCAGTTGATGTTCGCCGACGCAGGGTGCGCGCTTATCTAAACGATAGGGATCGCCGAAGTTCGAGTCCATCAACATATGCCAGTCGACGTTGGACCAGCCGCTATGGACGCGGTGGCGCGTCTTGGGTGTCAGGCAGTAAAACTGAAAGCCTTTCTCCCAGAGAAAGTTCTTGGTCGCTTTGACCTTGCTCCAGGGCATCTTGATGTTGCGAATAGTCCGGTCGTCCCAGTGCTCGGCGTTGGCGGCAATGCCGTAATCCTCTGGCCGCACCAGCGGATTGGAGCTGACGATGACGTTGGGCAGGTACGGCGTCGCTTCCGGACCTTCGCGGTGCACGATGAAGTTTTCGCCGTACTCAATCGCTTCAGGCACGTCGGCATACGCGTGCATGCGTCCCGTGTCGGTGAAGAACGGTTCGTTGTCATGCACCTGTTCGTAGAACGGGATGCGTGGATAGGTGCGAAAGTTCAGTAAACAGCCGCCTGGAGGGCCATACTTGCCGGCCATGATGTCGGTGAGCTTGTAGCCGGCTGTGGTCGTGCAGCTGTCGAGTAGCCGCTGAATGTAAACGTGGCGCTTGGCCGGCGCGGCGAACGCGAAATAGTCGCTGAACCGTTTATCGCCGGTGACTTTCGCCAGGGCATTGGCCATGCCGGCGAGGATGTCGGTGTCGTCTTTGCTGTCGAACACCGGCGGGATGCCGCCTTTCCAAATCTGCAAGAAAGGATTGGAACAGCTCGCGGTGATTTCCAGCCCTTCGAACTCCAGCCAGGAATTCGCCGGCAGCGCGATGTCGGAATACTCGATGGACGCGGTCATTTGAATGTCCACCGAGACGATCATTTCGACGTTGGGGTTGACGTTCTTGATCATGCCGTAGGCCCACTTGGCATTATTGATGAGATTCACGTTGGTGAAGATCATCGCTTTGGTGGGCGTCGGCATGTGGGTTTTGCCGGTGAAGTTTTTGCGCCCGAACTTGGGCGTGTTGACGATCAAGGCGAGATCGCCGTGGTTCCAGTAAGCCGGTTCTTCGTCCTTGGTGTAAGCGTGCGCGTGGATATCTTTGCCGTGGGCATTTGGGTTGAGATTCATGTCGAAGGGGTCTTCGGCCACCCAACCTTTGAAGCCCGGGCCGGCCCACGCCGAGCCTTGAAACAGCGCTGCTTTGTAATTGCCCGCCCAGGTGTGACAGCCAGCCCCAGGCTTGCCGATGTTACCGGTCAGCATCAACGGCAAATAAGCCGCTCGGTTCATTTCCGTGGCGTGGAACCAATGGTTGATCCCTTCGCCTTGATGAATCGCCACCGGCTTCATGGTCGCGATGTCCTGCGCCAGCTGTTCGATCAACGCTTTCGGCGCGCTGGTGATATCGGCGACGGTGTCGAGGTCATAGTCTTTCAGGTGGGTTTGATAGAGCGTCCACAATGGCGCAACTTCGACTTCCTTGCCGTCGAGCAGTTTAACCTTGTAAGTGCCGGTGAGCGCCGGGTCCAAGCTTTGCTTCGCCATGGTTTCACCGACGTCGTCGCGGTTGAGCGCCACCGGGCCATTCTTCTTGCTATCCCAGATTACAAAGTCGCCGAGTTGGGCGTGCTGCTCGGCGGTTAGCCCTTGCACTTTCATCGACGGGCCGTCGGCGGATAGCGTGGTTTTGTAATTCGGGAAAATCTCCTGGGCACGCAGCCGCTTCAGATTATCCGTGCGCACGAGCAGCGGAAAATCGGTGAATTGTTTGACGAAGGTTTCGTCGTACCACTTTTTATCGATCATCAATTTGGTGATGCCGAGCCAGAGCGCGGCGTCGGTGGTGGGCCGAATCGGAATCCAGTAGTCGGCCTTGGTCGACGGCGGGCCGTATTCGGGCGCGATGACGACGATTTTCGCGCCGCGCTCCATGCACTCGATAAACCAGTGAGAATCAGTAAGCTTGTTCTCGACAAGATTTTTCCCATCCATGATGATGAGCTTGGAGAAGCGCAGATCGTTGAAGTCGCATTCGGAGGCTTGCAGGCCGTGCACCCAGGGATGACCCGGCGCCTGATCGCCGTGCCAGGTATAGTTGGACCAGTTGCGTCCGGCGCGCGCCTGGTCCGGTCCGACGCCGCGAATCTTGGCGTCGAGCAGTGCGAGCGAATTGTTTAAACGATACATGCCGTACTTGCCGATCACGCCGAGCAGCCCCATGCCGCCGCGCATTTTGATCGTCCGCGTGCCGGCGCCGCCCATCTCATCGACCATTTCGGGTTGGTAGCCTTGGGCGAGCAGAAGTTTTTTCCCCGTCTCGCCGCTGTAGCGCGTGCTGATAGCGCTCAGCGCCTTGGCGATGTTGTCGAAGGCGTCCTGCCAAGAAATTTGCACGAACTCATCCTGGCCGCGGGCATCGAACATATATCGCGATTTATTCTCCGGTGTTAGTTCGGGAAAGCCGGCATCCGCCCAAGCTTTCCAACCTTTGCGCACGATTGGATGGCGCAAGCGGTAGGGGCCGTAAATCACCCGGTGAAAAGTGTAGCCCTTGGCGCACTGGCGCGGATTCCAATTGACGGTTGCCTTGTTGCCGTAAAGGTCGGCGTATTTTTGATAATCGTACGTGGCGCCCATGCGAGTGACGATGCCGTTGCGCACGTAGGCGCGCACACGGCAGGCATGGGTGTCGTTGGGCGAGCAGACCCAATCGAAGGACCTGTCCCACTTGTATTGATCGCGATATATTTTTTCCCAGTCGCGGTTTATCGAGCCGGCCAGCGGATTCTCATTGGGATTCGCCGCTGCCAGGAGATTTAGCGGTAATCCCGCGGTTAATGCCGCAGTGCCGCTGCCGGCGCCGAGCCACTTTAAAAAATCGCGGCGAGTTAAGCTTTGATGATCTTTTGTTG
>CAYZJE010000136.1:0-1593 GCA_964478485.1 uncultured Syntrophobacter sp.
GAACGCCCGCCCCTACTACGAAGGCAAAACGATTCAACTCGTTGTTGCTTTTGCTCCCGGCGGCGTGACGGATAATTCGGCTCGTTTGGTGGGACGTTATCTCGGCAAGCATATTCCGGGAAACCCCACCATGATCGTGCAAAACATGCCGGGCGCCAGCGGTATCATCTCGGCGAATTTTCTCTACAGCGTCGCCAAGCGCGATGGTCGCACCATCGCCGCCTTGGGGCGCGGCAATTATTTGGAACAAATGGTCGGACAACCGGAAGTCCGTTTCGATTTTCGCAAGTTTTCCTGGATCGGCAGTTTTAACAACGCGCCGATGATGCTCGCCTGCCGCAGCGACAGCGGACTCACCAACGCCGACAAGATTCGCGCCGCGGCCAAGCCACCGCGCATTGCCCAGGGTGGCAGCGGCAGTATCAGCTTCATTTTTAGCAGCTTGGTCGAAGAAGCGCTGAATCTTAAGTTCCAAAACGTCATGGGCTACAAATCGGGCCTTGAGATTGACCTCGCGGTGGAGCGCGGCGAGGCGGACTGCCGCGCCAGCTCGGACATTACGGTGCTGCGAACGCCGTGGCCGGAATGGCTGGAAAAGCGCTACATGACGTTCATCGTCCAACAAGGTCCGAAAAAGAGTCGCGTGCTGCCGCAAGATTTGCCGACGGTCGACGAGCTGGCTGCACCTCAGGCAAAGCCGGTGCTGAATTTAATGGACGTCATGCTCGCCTACACCGAATTCGACCGCCCCTTCGCCGCGCCGCCGGGAACTCCTGTTGAGCAGCTGCGAACGTTGCGCGAAGCTTTCCAAAAAATGCTCGCCGATCCTGGCTTCACCGCCGACGCGAAAAAACTGGTCGACTGGGACGGCAGCGCGATGAGCGGCGAACAATTGCAAAAACGCATCGAGCGCGCCGTAACCCAACCGCCGGAGGTCATCAAACGAATCAAAGCGATCTTACAACAATGAGCAGAAAACGCACCGACATTAACCAGCTTGGTTTTTCCGGTTTTAGGGTGAAAGAGTATTCACCACAGAGACACAGAGTTCACATGGTTCGACCGTTCGAGAAGCCTCACGGCAGGCTTCCTCGACGGCCTCCAGTTCCGAGCCCGTCGAGGAATCACCACGAGCGGAATTCTTCATAGCCGCGCATCCTGAGCTTAGTCGAAGGACGCGCCCTCCGCGCCTCCGCGGTGCGATCTCCGAGTCCAACTTCACACAGAAGCCTGAAAAACCAAATTAACAAGCGGAGGAGAGAGCCCAATGATCCAAGAAATCATCATCCAGCATGTCCAGCCTGAGAAGCGCGTTGAGTACGTCAAAGTTTTTGGCGAGTTTCTCGCCAAGGCGAACTACGCCGGCGCCCACGGCATCAAGTTTTTCGCCAGCATTGAAGACCCGAGCCGGGTGATCCTGATGATCGACTGGGACAGCGTCGAGGCGCACATCCAGATCCGCGGCACACCAACGTACAATGCCATGCGCGAGCTAACCGGAAAATATCAAACCGCCAAAAGCGACGGCGGGCACTTTCTGATGCATGTGGTAAAGTGAAGAATCGTGTTCGTGGCTCGCGTCCGTGCTCGATA
>CAYZJE010000137.1:0-5241 GCA_964478485.1 uncultured Syntrophobacter sp.
GCCGGGGGCCTCGACTCCGGCGGGACGTTCGGGGCGCCGGTCAGTCTGGGGTGCATCCGTCTCAACAAGTTCCAGGCCAAGCTGGCGCGGTGGTGGACGCCGCGCCAGGCGAAGTTCTTCATGCACTTCGAGCCGAACCGTTACCGCAATTTCGGCGACGCGGCCACCGGCAAGGCCAGAGGGTTCCAGGCTCCGCGCAATGGTGAAATCGTAACAGCTGCAGTCACGAGTACGCCAGTAACCGCAGTCACGAGTACGCCAGTCAATCGGGCTCCTGCGAGCCGTGCAAACGACGAAATTGAGCCCATGCGCCGGCCGATTGAACCAACGCGCAGGGCGGATGCGCCATTTAACTTTTTTCCCTTCGCATTTCTCTTGCCGTCATTCTCGCCACCCTGAACAAAGTCCCAAGGCCGCATGTCTAATACCAACGGCGATAAGTAATGACCGTCATCCTGAGGTGCTCGGCGCGCAGCGCCGAGCCTCGAAGGATGGCGGACATGCCGTCGCCCTTCGAGGCTCGCTTCGCTCGCGCCTCAGGGTGACGGAGATGAGTCAGTGATTGCTGCCGCTGGTATAAGGCACTATGCCTTGACGGTCCGCAGTTGATTGTAAAGCTCGATAGCCTTGCGGACCGCCGGGCGATCTTCGATCCGATCGAACCAGCGAACCAGGTTGGGCCTTTGGCCGAACGCGTTTTTCAAGGTGTGAATCCAAGAACGCGTCCACGGCCAGTTGCAGATGTCTGCAATCGTATATTCCGACCCGGCGAGATATTGTGTTTGTGCCAACTGTCCGTCCAGCACGCCAAGCAGGCGCTCGCCTTCGCGCTGATAGCGATCGAGGGAGTAATCATTGCCTTTCGGCGCCGACGCTTTGAAATGATGCAGTTGACCGAACATCGGCCCGGTATTGGCCATTTGGAACATGATCCACTGCGTTACGATGTAGCGCTCACGCGGCGAGACAGGACAAAAACGCCCTGTTTTTTCCGCGAGATAGAGGAGAATTGCTCCGGATTCGAACAATGTGATGGGCTGACCGCCCGGCCCATCGGTATCGATGATCGCCGGAATTTTTGCGTTCGGATTGATACGAAGAAATTCCGGCGAATATTGTTCGCGCTTACCGAGGTTCACCGGAACCGGCCGGTAGGGCAGCCCGCACTCCTCGAGCATGATGACGATTTTGTTTCCGTTCGGCGTTCCCCAGGTGTAGAGTTCGATCAATTGCGCCCTCGCGTTTGTCGCGTTTGAATCACTTCCCAGTGCACACGAAGAAGGACGCAGAAGCTTGGCGTCGCCTATGTTTCCATCTTCGCGAGAGGAGAACGTTCGGATATTTCAAGCCGCCTTGGTCATGACCATGCGCTCGGTTTCGCCTGGTTCGGGTCGTATCGCCGATTTCTCCCAGCTCGGCCGCCCCTTCATCCGCGCCATAAATTGGCCGATGCGCGGGAAGCGCTCGTAGAGATCGCTCACTCCTACGATCGGGAACATGTCGACCCGCGGCCCGAGCGCGATATCGGCCAAGGTGAACTGTTCGCCGCAGAGCCACGGTCTGCCGTCAGCAAGCCGGTTCTCCATTTGCTCCATCTTTTCCAGCATGATGAGTTGCCGATCCCTGACGAGTTCGTCGTTGCGTGGTGTCGTAAGCACCTGGGTCGCAATCTTCACGTACACTTCGTTGGGCGTGCGGCGTGAAATTTCTTCACGCAGCTTCTCTGGAGTAATGCCGGTGCTTTTTAGCCGCTCCTTGCCCATAGTCTCGTAGACGGCGTCACGGAATGGCTTGGCGAAATCATTTTCGAAGGCAAACCACATTCGCATCTGCGCCTGTCCCCAAGGGTCTTTCGGCGCGAGCGGCGGGTTCGGGAATACCGCCTCAATATATTCATTGATGACGTTCGACTCGTAGACCGCTTTGCCGTCGTGAATCAGGGTCGGAACAAGGCCAGTGGGATTGTATTTCAAGTAGGATGGATTCTTCTGGTCCATCAGGCCTAAATTCAACCACTTGATCTTGAACGGAATGCCCTTTTCGATCAGGCAAAGCCGAACGCGACGCGGGCTCGGTGTACCGGCTCCGTCGTAAAGAATGATTTCACTCATCTCTAATCCTCCCTGCTATTCTGCAGCCATCTTGTCGGACCGCTTCGGGCGATAGTCGTAGCCCGCCATCAAGTCGTCGACCAGTTTGTTGTACTCGGCCCAGTTCGTTTCTCGATAAGCATGATTGCGGACAATGAACGAAGGCCCGGCGTAGAATTTCTCGTACTGCTGGTGTCGGCCTGCGAATTCAGACCCGACAAAGTCCCATGCAAGCTTGAAGAGTTTCATTCGGCTAACGGCATCGCTCTGTGGAGTCTGCCAGAATGATGAGAATTTTGCCGCGAGCTCGTCGTTGTCCATTACCGAAATGTTGGCTGGCAGTTGAAATACGCCGCCGCCGCACAATTCGCGCAGTTCATCGACAAATTTGGTGTAGTTTTGTGTGCACCAGTCGAGGCCGGCGTACATAATTCTTCTATTGAAGCATGCGTAGCCGTCCGGCCATGTTTCGAAGGCATGGATTTGGCCGTTGACCAGCCCGCCGATAATGCTTTCGATAGTGGCGATGCGACCTAGAGTCTCGCGAACGGCCGGAACCTGATCGGCTCCAGTGGCGTGCGCAATCTTGCTGCACAGACCGAGCAGGAGTCGCATTTTCGACCAATACCGGACATTCGATTGGTGGTTACCAAAACAATGGCTCGGGGTCTTGACGTAGATATCGCGGGACAACAACGCATCATCATGCACGAAAACTCGCTCCCACGGCACCTTGACTTCATCGCACATCACCATGCTGTCGCTTTCGTCGTAACGATAGGCGAGCGGTGAATCAAACTCGGATGTGCAATCGAGCGCCAACGGCTTGCGTGACCACAGCGTCAGCCCCGGTGCATTGCATGGAACTGCGCAGGTAATTGCCTCCTTCTTCTGGTCAGGCGCGAGTGGAATGACGTTGCCGATCCAGATCTCGTTGGAATAGACCGCACCGGTGGCCAACATCTTCATGCCGGAAATGACCACACCGTCATCGGTCTCGCGCACCACGCGCAGCGTCGGTACCGGCAAATTCTTCTGCTGATAAAACTCCGGATTACGCGCTGCCTGCGGTGCCACAACCGCATAGGCGATATAGATGTCATTGTCGCGAGCGTGCCGGTAATAGGCGAGCAAATTTTCCGGATGACCGAAAGGTGATTTCAGTTCGTCCGGTTTCATCGCCATTCCGGTCACAAATGAGGCAACGTGATCCGGCGAACGGCCAAACATGCCGTAGGTAAAGTCTGCGATCCGGCGGTGCGCCTGCATTCGGCGCTGTAAATCGTCCTTTGTCCTTGGTCGCAGAAAATAGATCGAATGGCGGCCGCCATCCTCTTCGTAAGTCATCTCAAAGCGGTTGGAAGGATCGGCTTTTAAGTCATAAATCCCCGCAACCGTCTGTGCGGCGGTTCGAAACGCCGGATGCGTCGTCACATCGTCGATTTTTTCGCTGCCAATGTAAACGACACGTCCGTCGCGCAAAGATTCGAGGTGTTCTTTTCCGGTTCGCAGCATGTTGTACGACCTCCCGACAGTGGCATCCTACCGCCATAACATCGCCAAGTGAGATGTGACCGGACGGGTAGTCGACCAAGCGTCAGATCATCGCGCTCCCTTTCGAAAATACCGCCGCCTCGCTTCGAGATTTGGGGCATCGACCCGCCCGCGTCGCGGGCGGGTCTGCTGATTGCGCTCATTATTAATTTGGAGCGTATCTCGCTATCAGGTTCCACTTTCCATCTTGCATTTCGATCACGTAGACCGGCTTTAAGGCATCGCCGTTCGCACCGAACGAGATTGGGCCTTCCAAAGCAGGGAAGTTCTTCATTTTTCGCAGCTCGTCGCGTATCGCGGCCCGCTCCTCGGCGAGTTTTGCCGGGTTTCCCGTCACGTTGGCCGATTTCATCGCCTGAGTGTAGATCAGGACGATGTCATATGCGGACGCGTCGAACTGTGCGGAGGCGGTGCGATCGATGCCAGCGATTTTCGTTCGTCTCAGGAACTCGGCCTCGAACTTGCGCGTGCGATCATCCAAGTTGGAATAAAATGTGGTTGGGATCGTGGTGCCATCGCCGGCTTTACCCATCAGTCGCGGCAACTCGGGATCGGCAATCGTAGACCCTGCAATAAGACGACCCTTGTGACCCTGCCGGCGAAGTTCCTGCGCGAGCTTGGTGGCCGATTCCGGCCCGGAGCCGACGCCGATCAGATCGGTGGGCTGGCTCATCAATTGCGACACCTGAGCTGCGAAGTCGAAGGCCTGGGTCTGATAGGTGACGCTAAGCTTAACCTCCGTGCCGGCACTTTTCATGACGTTGGGCAACACGATCTCGCCCATTGTTTTGGAGATCACGTCGTCGGTCGCGTAGGCAATGGCAGCGGTTGCTATCGGGTATTTTTTTTCCTTTAGCGCCTGCATCACGCGGTTGAACATGTAGCCTTCGTCCGATGTATTGCGGAAGGCGAATTTGTATGACTCAGCGAGTTTCGGCGCCGACGATGCCATGGACATCATGGCAACCCCCGCGCGCTCACCCGCGGGAAAGACGACGCGGCATTCGCTCGAGCTGAATGGCCCAATCACCGCAAGGACCTTGTCATCCTCGGCAAGTTTTCGCAGCCCGACGACTGCCTGATCCGGTTTGCCCGCGGTATCGAACGAGATGATCCGAATCTTCTTGCCGGCGATTCCGCCGGCACTATTGATCTCGTCCACAGCCATCTGCGCGGCAATCTCGTTGGTCCTGGAGAAGGTCGCAAAGGGCCCTCCCGCCGCTGGCAGATACCCCAGAAGAATTTCCTGGGACGCAGCATTATTGGCTGAAAAGGCAGTCAGCACTGCCGCGATCGCCATTCCGATAGTTTTCGTCCTCATGTTTCTTCTCCTTTTACTAACTGGTTTGTTCCATGTGCCGGCGAACGCTCAAGTCGCCACGACACTTCGTTCGGCCCGATCCATCTTTGCCCTGCCTTGGCCGAGATAGGCATCGAGCAATGTTCGATTATTCAAAAGCTGCTCTGGCGTACCCTCGCATACGATGCTCCCAAGCTCGAATACGTAGGCTCGGCTCGCAAGCTGCAAAGCCCTTTGGGTATTTTGCTCCACCAGAAGGATCGTAAGTTCTTTTTCGCGATTGAGCAAACCGATATG
>CAYZJE010000138.1:0-24360 GCA_964478485.1 uncultured Syntrophobacter sp.
TTGAAACCGGGGATGACCAACAACTTCGTCGAACGTTTCGCCGAGGGGCTGACGGCTCGGCTGCAATTTTCCAAGTTGCTCGGACTATTCTGCTCGGAGGTGGGCGGGCTCAATCGTGTGACTCACGTCTGGCCCTATGAGAGTTTCGAAGACCGCGAGCGGATCGGCGCCGAGGCGCGCAAGACCGGCAAGTGGCCGCCCAAGACTCAGGAGTTCATCGTCACGCAGGAGAACAAGATAATCCAGCCGGCGCCGTTCTCGCCGCCGCTGCCCGAAACCAAGTTGGGCAGTCTCTATGAGTTTCGCACTTATACTTATCAGCCGGGAACCATGCCCGCTGTGCTCGAGCGCTTCGGCAAGGTGATCCCCGCGCGCACAAAGGTTTCACCGCTGGTGTTCGCCGGCCACACGCTGATCGGACCGCTTAATCAATATATCCACGTTTGGGCATATAAAGATGCTGGCGAGCGCGAGCGTCTGCGCGCTGAGGCGAGCAAAACTGTGGAAGGCTGGCCGCCGGCCACCAGAGAGTTCCTGGTGATGCAGGAAAATACCATCATGACCCCCGCGGCCTGCGCGCCATTCAAATAACCAAAACTTCCGGCTTTCGGGAGACTCACCGCGGAGGCGCTGAGGGCGCGGAGTAAAGAGTTTTTGATTCGAAATTACTCCGAACTCTGCGAACTCTGTGCCTCTGTGGTGAATACCTCTTGAATTTATTCACCACGAAGATCACGAAGGACACGAAGGGTTCGGATAAGGGCGCAGCATGCTGCGCCCCTACACCGTGCTCCCTTCGATTTTGCTCAGGGCATGCTTCGTGTCCTTCGTGGTGAATACTTCTCCCACTAAACCAGCGCAATCTTTCATTTTGACGCTAGGCGCGCGCGCACAAGCTGGCGACAAGCGAGATCGCTGGAACTCGGAATTATTTTTCGTTACACCGTTTCAAAGTCCATGCTCTACAAATCACTCATTCGTCCCCTGTTGTTTCGCAAAGATCCGGAAGAGAGCCACGAGATGATCTTGCGCCTGCTGGCGCGGCTGGAATTTCTCTACGGCACTTTCGACGATTGGTACAAAGTCGAGGACGAACGCCTCGTCGTCAAGATCGGTCCGCTGACATTTTCAAATCCCGTCGGACTCGCCGCCGGCTTCGACAAGAACATTACCGCGCCGAAGATGATTTCCGCCTTCGGCTTTGGCTTCATGGAAGTGGGCGCGATCACCGCCCAGGCGCAACCGGGCAATCCCAAGCCGCGGCTTTACCGCCTGCTAGAAGATGACGCGCTGATCAATCGGTTGGGTTTCAACAACGAAGGCGCCGAGGCGCTCGCGATCAAGCTCGACCGTTTGCGCGCGCGCGGCGGGCGGCCGAAGATTCCCCTCGGCATGAACATCGGTCGGACGAAGATGGTGGAGACTAAAGACGCGGTGGCCGATTTTCTCGCCTGTTTCGAGATGCTTTTTCCTCATGGGGATTTTTTTACGCTCAACGTCAGCTCGCCGAACACGCCGAATCTGCGCGATCTACAGGAAAAGAGCCTGCTGCGCGAGCTTCTTTTAGCGGTGCAGGAAAAAAACCGCGAACTTTCGGCGCGCGCCGATATCGATCTCAAACCGGTGTTTGTCAAAATCGCCCCCGACATGGAGTACTCCCAGGTCGACGAGATCATCGAAGTGGTGGAACGGGTGCAATTGACGGGCATCGTCGCGACCAACGCCACCGCGTTCATGCGTGAAGGCTTGAAATCCCCCAACGGACCTGAATCCGGCGGTCTGAGCGGGCGGCCGATCACCGCGATGGTGACGAAATTTATTTCGCATATTTATCAAAATACTCGGGGCCGGCTGCCGATCATTGGAGTCGGCGGGATTTTCAACGCCCAAGATGCTTACGACAAGATTAAAGCTGGCGCCAACGCGGTGCAGATTTACACGTGCTGGGTATTCGAGGGCCCGGGGGCGGTGAAGCGGATTAATCAGGGTCTACTGCGTTTACTCGAACGGGACGGCTTGAAGCATATCTCTGAAGCGGTCGGACGCGGCGTAAGAATCTAACCACGAAGGGCACGGCGCGGCGCCGCCGCAACCGAAGAAGGTTGGCCGCAAAGAACGCAAAGGCCACAAAAGGGGAAGTAGGGGCGACCGGCTGGTCGCCCTTCGGATCGGCGGCGCGGAAGTTTGCGCAGGTGGCGCAAATTATCAACGCGTGAAATTTCTTGGTCTTTGAATCTAAATCGGATTTCGAATCAGTCGGTGATCGCTGGTTGCGCCAGTCCCTTTAGCCGTTCGTAATCCTCGGGTAGGTCGATATCCAAGAACGGCAGTTCATCTGGCCATTCGACCAGGGCGGTTTTCTTGGGATATTTTTCCAGTAGCGCGCGGCCGCCATGGTCGCCGGTGAGTTTTAACAATTCAGGAAACAGTTCACGGCGAAACAACACTGGATTGCGCGCTTCGCCGTTGAATTTTGGCGCGACGATCAGGGCCGGACTGCTGTCGAACTTTTCGATCAAGGAGTTGATCAGCTCCTTGGAGATCAACGGCTGATCGCCAACCATAAACATGACGCCGTCACACTCCTGATTGGCCGCCCATAAACCGGCGATCACCGAAGTGCTCTGGCCGCGGTCGGCGGCGTAGTTGAGCAGCCAAAACAAGCGTTTGTCGGCCAAGGTTATTTGCCGGCGCACCGGGCCGAAATCGCGCGTGACACAGATGATCTCATCGAGGTCGGAGGCGAGCGCGCTTTCCAAGACCCATTGCAGCACCGGCTTGCCGCCGAGCGGCAGAAACAGTTTCTGCTCGCCCATTCTTTCGGCCCGCCCGGCAGCCAGTATTACCGCGGAGATCATCGGATGTGGTTACCAAGGTTGTCTTAGTGGAGCAATACTTCTCTTACCGGGTCCTCGTTTGTGTAACTGGTAAGCACCACTCGATCGGCGCCGCAGGCGAGCAATTGCTTGCCGAGGGCGGTCGCCGGCGCGAAATCTTCAGGAGCATCGACTTGGTTGATCACGGCAACTATTCGGCTTGGCGGCGGAATACCTTTCCAACAGCCCGACGGATGTTTAACCAGCTCAACGATGAAATCTTCGGTGATCGATTCTCCGGCAACGCGCGCGAGCAATGCCAGCGCGCGCTCAGCGCGATGCACCCAAGCGCCGTCAAGCGGCTTTCCTAGCACGCCGATCGACATCAGCCAGATCGTCAACTGGCAGCTCGGCGGAATTACTGGCTCGTCGTCGCCTGGGACTTTGAACAAGCGCGACGCCGCGCCATCGGCTTCGACCAAGATCGCGTCAAATTGTTTGCCGTCGTTTAACCGATCCAACCACTGCGCGGGCAAGCTCAACAACTTTCCATCCTCGCTAACGCCAGTGCCGGCGCCGATCACCACTGGCGCGGCGATGTCGCCACAGGCTTTGGCCAAGGCGTCGATGTCTTCGACCAAGAACAAGCGATCGACATGGGGCTTGCTCGGTTTGAATATCTTCGTTGTGGTGCTAACGAGCACTTTGAAGTTGTCCTCGCGCAGTTCGCGTGCGAGCCGAAACATGGTGGTCGTCTTGCCTCCCGCGCCGATTAACGAGACCATCTCGCCCCGCCGCAGCCCGAGCGCCTCCTTCAGCTGCATGGTCATTCCCCCTAACTCTTCCGTCGAGGAGATGCAAGCAAATATTCTTGGCTCTGGCGGATTTCCTGCAATGTTCGGATATTACTCCCGCCAAGGCGCCAAGGCGCTAAGTTCAGAATCGATGTCATTTCGACTGAAGGGAGAAATCCTTCTTAGATCCCTCGCCATCGCTCGGGATGAAGGGTCTCGGCCCGTCACCTTTGCGCCTTAGCGCCCCTTCGACCGGGCTCAGGACATGCTTTGCGGGAGATATTCCGAATAGGGTTGCGCTGAGCTCGGCTTGAAAGGGTCACGGCTTTTGGTTAACTTCGCCAGCATGTCACGAACTTTCAGCATCGAAGTGGCCAAGGATTACTTCAATTTCGCCTCGGCGCATTTCCTAATTTTCGCCAACGGCAAGCGCGAGCCGCTGCACGGACACAACTATCAAGTGTCGGTGAAGCTGGAGGGAGAACTGGACCGGGCCGGCGTGGTGCTCGACTTCATCGCGTTCAAACCGATGGTCAAACGGATCTGCGACTCGTTGGATCATCGCACGCTGATTCAGACTGAGAGCCCGGTTCTGCAAGTGCGCCGCCGCGCCAGCGAGATCGAAGTACGTTACCGGCGGCAAAAAATTGTCCTACCGAAGCAGGATGTGCTGCTCCTGCCCCTCGCCAACACCAGCACCGAGCTATTGGCGGAACATATCGCCAACCGGATTCGCCACCAAGTCCAGCGAAAGTTTCGCGGCGCCAAGATTCGCAGCATCGAGGTTGGCGTCGAAGAGGCGCGCGGCCAGCGCGGCATTTTCCACGGCGAGTTCTAGCCGCGCAAAGCGCGGCACAACCGCAAGCGAAATTCGGAATATCTCGCGCAAAGGCGCAAAGACGCTAAGTTTAGGAGGAAAATTCCGATATCTTTTTTTTGCGCTCTTTTGGTTTGACAGGCTCACCATGAACGGTCCCTTCTTCCGATCACCCTGAGCTGCGTCGAAGGGTGCGGTTACCAAATCTCCGAAGCCGAAGCTATTTTCTTGGCTCAACTCTGTTCTAGCGCCCAGCGCGCGACCTCGTCGTGGCGCGCGAACCAGACGTCAGGAAACCCTTTCATATAGCGCAGTAGCTCATGCAGCATGGCGGACATCAGCGGCCGGCCGCCGAAGTGGCAGTGCACGGTTAAATTGAGCAGCGACGGCGCCTCGTGCTGGTAGAGATAGTCGAAAGTGTCTTTGTAGACATTGTAAAAATCGCGGGGGCTCGAGCGCAGCGTGCGATTGTCAGTGAAGTCGCTGTGCGCGATGGCGACCAACTTCCCCCTAGGGGTATCGAAGACATAGGGCAGGTCGGTGTCGTTATAGTCGCCGTGCCAGATAAAACCTTCGGCGGCGAGCAGCGCCGCGGTGTGCACCGTCGGTGCGGCGACCGGACTGAACCAACCGAGAGGCGCAGTTTCCACGGCGTTTTCGATGATGCGCTTGCAGCGCTGAATCACTTCTGTCTCTTCGTCCAACGTCAGGTACGGCAGCACGAGATCTTGGGTGTAGGAGTGGCCAGCGATCTCGTGACCGCGGTTGTGCAATTCTTTTACCGCTTGGGGAAACAGTTCGGCGCCCTTGGCATTCAAGCAGACGGTCGCTTTGATGCCGGTGTCGTCGAGTATGCGCATGAAACGCCAGATGCCGGTTTTGCCGCCGTACTGCGACCATGAGATGCCGAGCAAATCCGGCGTGCCAGGCTTGAGCGAAGTGGTCATCGGCGAGTAGGGCGGCGCTTTGCCTTCCGACCAGACCTCGAACATGATCGTGACCATCACGGTGAGTTTTTTCTGGTTGGGCCAATTAGAAATCGTTTTCTGCATTAACTCACTCCGCAAGACCGTCTGTTGTTTGGCTCATCGAAATTTACCGCGGAATATTATCCACCACGAAGGACACCAAGAGCACGACGGTTCGGAATGAAGCCATCGGGCGGGCAACCACAGAGGGTTACCCCGACAAATCCGAATCCCTTTTGCGCCCTTTGCGTTCTTTGCGGCTAACTCTGTTCTTTCCCCACGCTAACTCGTGAAGCCGCTGCGCCAGAGTTCGGCGACTCGATCGAGATCGGCGCGGGGAATCTCCGCTTCGGCGCCGGTGGCGTTCTCACGCATTTGTTGAGCATTGCGAGACCCTGGAATGGTGCTGCTGACCGCCGGATGGGCGAGACAAAATGCCAAGGCAGCTTGCCCGTAGCTCTTGATTTCGCCGTGCACCAAGAAGCGCAGCCGCTCGGCCTTGGCTAACTCGTTTCTAAAGGGTTCGCCTTTGAAACTGCGGGCGCGCACATCTTCGCCTTGAAAGCGCTGTTCATCGGCAGCGGTCAGTTTACCGGTGAGGATTCCTCTGCGCAGCGGCACGCGGGCGATGATACCGACCTTCGCTTGCTCGGCCAGCGGAAAAATTTGCTCGGCCGGCTCCTGGGCCAATAGACTGTATTCCACCTGAATCGTTTCCGCGCGCCCGTTCGTGACCGCGGCGATGCCTTCTTCCATGGAATTGATCGACACGCCATAGTGGCGAATCTTGCCGGCCCGCTTAGCGCGTTCGAGCACTTCCCAGACTTCACCTTTTTCGATGACGTCGACGGTCGGATTATGCAGTTGGTAAAGATCGATGTAGTCGGTTTGCAGCCGCGTCAAGCTCTCCTCCATCACGCCGCTGATGTAGTCCGGCTCAAAGATGCGTTTACCGCGATTAGGCCCGGTCATGACGTTGCCGCCTTTGGTGGCGATGACGACTTTATCGCGCCTGCCCTTGAGCGCGCTGCCGAGCAGCGTTTCCGCGTAACCGGCGCCGTAGGCGTCGGAGGTGTCGATGAAGTTGACACCCAAGTCGAGGGCGGTGTCGATGGCACTCAGCGACTCTGAGTCCTTCATCGGCCCGAAATGGCCGGCGTGCACCATGGTGCCCAAGCCGATGACGCTGACCTGCAACCCGGTTTTGCCCAACGTGCGAAATTTCATGGCTCCCACCATAAAACAGCTGTGTGCGCCACCGCAAGCGTTGCGACCAAATCACTGCGGGAACTTTTCGCGCCGGGTCTTCGTTCTGGTTACGCGAGAGGCACGCGATTGGACACCACCTACGCCCTCTATTACAATGGCCCGGCCGTGAGCCGAAGCAACCCGCGCCAACAGGGACGGGAACGATTCTCGTCGGAGATCATGATTTATCTGGATCATCTCTACCGGGTGGCGTTTCATTTGGTCCGCAACGATGACGAAGCGCAAGATTGCGTGCAGGAAACCTGCGCCCGCGCGCTCGGCGCCTACAGTCAGTTTACCCCGGGGAGCAATCTGAAAGCCTGGCTGACCCGGATTCTTTACAACTTCTTTTTCGATTCTTATGCGCGCAACAAGCGCCTGGTGGCCGCCGAGGATCTGGCCGAGGGCAACGAAGCGGCGAAGGATTATTGGGAAACCGTGGAGGCGGAGGGTCCAGGGCCGGAAAAACAATTTCTCCAGCAGGAGCTCGGCGCCAAGATCGGCGCGGCGTTAAGAAGGATTCCGGAAGAGTTTCGCGCGCCGATCGTGCTGGTCGACATGGGCGATTTTTCCTACGCCGAGACCGCAGAAATTCTTTCCTGTCCCATCGGCACGGTGCGTTCGCGTTTGTCGCGCGGCCGCAGACTGTTGCAAAAACAATTGAGCGGCTACGTGGGTAGAACGGAGACAGACCGATAAGCCATGCGCTGCGACCAAGCCCAAGAATTGATCACGGCGCGGGTCGACAACGAGCTCGACGTCGACGAACGAAGCGCTATCGACG
This sequence comes from uncultured Syntrophobacter sp., assembly GCA_964478485.1. Lineage (GTDB taxonomy): Bacteria > Desulfobacterota > Binatia > UBA9968 > UBA9968 > DP-20. The sequence goes on from CAYZJE010000138.1 coordinate 7,428, forward strand.
CGCATTTGAAAAGCTGCGCTGAATGCGCCCGGGCATTCGAGCAGGAAAGCATTTTAAAGAGGAGAATCCACTTGACCGCGCAGCAAACGAGCGCGCCGGCGGCACTGCGCCGCGCGGTTGAGGAAAAAACCGCGGCAAAAGCGGCGGTCGTGGAATCTTCAATCTGGCGAAGCTTCCTGGACGGGTTGGCCTTCGCCACTTGGCGGCGCACCTTTGCCGCGGCCATTTTGCTCTTGATCGTTGGGTCAGTGATTTATACGCAATGGGGCGCGGAAAAGTCAGAAAACATCGCGGTAGCGGCATTGGAAACGCATAGATCCATCGTCAGCGCCAAGACCGAGCTGTTACGCGCCGTCAATCTGGCGGCGATGAGGAAAGAGCTGGCGCACGCCGTGGGTGACCGTTTTAAGCCAGTGGTGCTTGACCTGTCGCTGATGAAACTCTATCCGGTCGCCGGTTTCGTCCAAAACATCGCTGGTCGAGACCTGCTCGTGACGGTTTATCAGGGGGATGGTCCGGCGATCACCTGCTTCACCTTCCTGGGCAGCGAAACCGATGCGCCCCAAGGCGCCGAGCGGTTCTACGACGCCGATATGAGAATCAATTTTTACTCTTTCACGCGCGACGAATTAAATGGCGTGCTACACCAAGACGGCGAAGTTGTCTGTCTGCTGGTTTCAAAAATGGCGCCAGCTGACTTGCTGGCAGCGCTGCGCGGAAAAACCGCGCACGCGTGAAGGGATGGGATTGGAGTGTTGGAGTATTGGAATGATGGAGTGATGGGTCGAATCCGGATCCCCGACACTCCAACACTGCATTACTCCAATTTTCTTCGCGTTGATTGACATCCCAAAGCTATTTCCATACTCTTTACTTACGTCTCTACCCTGTCCTGAGCGGGCGTAATTCAGTGGTAGAATGCCAGCTTCCCAAGCTGGACGTCGCCGGTTCGACCCCGGTCGCCCGCTCCAAAATTTGCATTTGTTGTCGACCACACTGATTTCAGTGTGGAAACATTAAAGGCGGCGAGCATCCCCTTTAACAAAATTCAGTTAGCGCTTTTGCCTTGTCGACGCCCACGAGGGGTGCCGGCCAGCGAATAATTCTTTTTAGAATTGTTCAATATTAGACAGTAATTGCTTTCCAGCAAGCATACTTTAGCGAATACTGTAGAAGTGTGACTATCGGCGCCAGCTAGCCGGGATAGAGGGAAGGTGACATGGCATTTTATGCGGTTGACGTGCGTGACCGGGTGATTCAGCGGGTGAGTCAAAAATATATTAGCGCGGACAATGCGCGTTTCTTTTTGATCGAAGCCGGGTCAAAAAAAATGGCATGGGCAAAGGCGATTCGCGTAACCGACGCGGCGGACAGCGCTGAATGCGATTCCTGCGGCCATCGCTATTGCCAAATTTGTGAAGATTGTTCGCTTTCGCAACGATACTCGGATTACTGGATTTGCCACAGTTGTGGGGCGTTAAGTCCGCGGACTCGAGGTTTGCATTAAGGGAGGTGTTTTATGGATTGGAACAAAATTAAGCTGGGCTTTTGGAGCGGGGTCGGTGGTGCGATCCTGGCGGCGATTGTCGGCTTCAACTGGGGTGGGTGGGTGACCGGCGGCACCGCCGAGGTCATGGCTAAGGAGATCGCCGAAAATGCCGTCGCCAAGCGCTTTACGCCGATTTGTCTCGCACGGGTGAGCCAGGATCCGAACAAGGAACAGAAGCTTAAAGAATTCAAGGCGAAGGATTCTTGGGATGGGCAAAAATATGTCGAAGCGCAGGGTTGGGCGACGCTACCTGGCGAAGAAAAACCCGATAGCAAAATCGCTGAGGGCTGCGCCAAGCAGCTGACGGAAAGCACGAAATAGCGGCAGCGGCGTAATCTTTTGCAACGGACGTTAGGGGAAACGCGGTTGGGCTGTTGACCCGGCCCTGAGTGAGGATGGACCAAAGGGGATGCTCGTCCCTTTTGGCAGCCCGATAATACTGTTGCCGCCTCAAGAGGCCAGGTAAGATGGGATAGAATAGGAGGGTTACAATGGGAGATAAAAGCAAAAAAGATAAAGAGAAGGGCCAGAAGCAGAAGCAAAAAAAGCAGCAACAAGTTGCCAGAATTGCTCTTGCCAAGCAACCCGGAAAAGTTCTTTGATAGATATGAACGTAACTAACGGATGGAAAATTCTGCAAATCATTGCCGCACCGCCAGGCTGGAAAGCGATGTATTGCCAGGAATCAGCCAATCGGCAAGTAAAAATTTCCCATCGGGTCATTATGTGTTGGGCGCTTGTCGATGCCATCGGCGCGGGTGACGCTCGGCGAACCGAAGTGCGCGGGATCGTGCAGGAGTCAAACAACCTCGGCATCGTTGGGGATTCGATCGCGAACGGCAAGATTGGTGACCAGGACGCGATGGGTAACCAATACTTTCTCGGATACAACGATCCGGATGCACACAAAGAATCTGACTTTTGGATCGAGCAAGCCAATGTGCGGATTAAGACGGAAAGAGTCAAATGAGCGGCGCCGAGAGACTAAGGGTCATTTCGCGCCGGCGAATTACTGACAACGCGAAGACGATGGAGAGCCGGCCAGTTGAGGCGTGGATGCGTTCATGCGGAATTTACAGGGCTATCATTCTAGTTCTTATCTGATATAGTTACCGGCGCAATCACCAACCTTACGTCCAATAGAACACACTCGGTCTAATTTTTCCGAGTCTCGAAGAGGCGGTCCCTAGGGTGCCGCCTATTTGCGTTTCTGGGCCGGCGAATATTTCGGAACCCCAGGCGGGATTGCCAGCAGGAAGATGTCTCCGTGGAACAAAGCCATAACCATTCCGCAATCAAACGCATTGCATTTATCGGCAACTATTTGCCACGCCAGTGCGGTATTGCCACGTTTACTACCGACTTGTGCGAGGCCATCGCCGCTGAACACAGTGACACAACCTGCATTGCCGTGCCGGTCAATGACATCGAAAGCGGCTACGCTTATCCGGCTCGGGTTCGCTTCGAGCTGACGGAGAAAGATCTCGAGTCTTATCGGCGTGCCGCCGATTTCTTGAACATCAATAGCGTGGACCTGGTCTGCCTGCAATTCGAATATGGCATCTTCGGCGGGCGGGCCGGCAGCCACATCCTGGCTCTGCTGCGTGATCTGCGCGTGCCCATCGTCACGACCCTGCACACGATTCTGCGCGAACCCGACGCGCACCAGCGAAGAGTTTTACTGGAGGTCGCGGGCTTGTCGGATCGCTTGGTGGTCATGAGCAAGCGCGGCCGGGAATTTCTCCAAGAGATCTATGCTATTTCGCCGGAGAAGATCGATCTCATCCCGCATGGCATCCCGGATCTGCCTTTTGTCGATCCGAGTTTTCATAAAGACCTGTTTGGCGTCGAAGGTAAAATCGTCTTGCTCAGTTTTGGTTTATTGTCAGCGAACAAGGGGATTGAAAACGTCATCTCCGCCCTGCCCGCCATTCTGGCCAAGCATCCCAACGTGGTCTACTTCATCGTCGGCGCGACCCATCCCCATGTTATACGGCACGAAGGCGAAACCTACCGATTCTCGCTGCAATGGTTGGCACAAGAGAAAGGCGTCGAAGGCCAGGTGATCTTCTACAACCGCTTTGTCAGTTTGGAAGAACTCGTGGAGTTCATCGGCGCAGCGGATATTTACATCACGCCCTATCTCAACCCGGCGCAGATCGTCTCGGGCACGCTGGCGTATACCGTAGGGGCAGGCAAGGCGGTCATTTCAACGCCCTACTGGCACGCCGAGGAGATGCTCGCGGAGGAACGTGGCGCGCTGGTACCGTTCCGCGACCCGGCGGCGTTGGCCGAGCAAGTGATCGATCTGTTGGACAACGAGGCCAAGCGCCACGGCATGCGCAAGCGCGCCTATCTCCACGGCCGCGAGATGATCTGGCCGCAGGTCGCGCGCCGTTACATGGAGAGTTTTCAGCGCGCCCGCGCCGAACGGCGCCACTTCAGTAATCCCGGCTTCGTCGTTAAAGCGCTCGACAAACGTCCGGTCGAACTGCCAACTCTCAAACTCGATCACTTACGGCGTATGACGGATGATACGGGCATGTTGCAACACGCGATTTTCACGGTGCCCAACTATCGCGAGGGCTACACCATCGACGACAACGCGCGCGCGCTGACGGTGAGCGCGCTCCTGGAAGAACTCGGCAGTGAAGAAACCTCGGAACTCACGTCACGTTATTTCGCTTTTGTCTGGTACGCGTTCAATACCGAGACCGGACGTTTTAGAAACTTCATGAACTATCAGCGCAACTGGGAAGAAGAGTGCGGTTCCGACGACAGCCACGGCCGCGCGTTGTGGGCCCTCGGTACGGTACTGGGCCGTTCCAATACGCCGGCCCTCCAGAGCATGGCTGGCTGGGTCTTCGAGAAGGCATTGCCGGCCATTCTCGATACCACCAGCCCGCGAGCTTGGGCCTTTGCGCTTATAGGCATCCAAGAATATCTTCGCCGCTTCGCCGGTGACCGCAGAGTCGGCCAGGTCCGTGAGCTACTGGCCGGGCGGCTACAGAAGCTTTATCAAAGTAATCGTGCGGATGAATGGCGCTGGTTCGAAAAATCGCTGACCTACTGCAACGCCGCGCTGGCGCACGCCTTGCTCATGTGCGGCCAAGCCATTCCCAACAACGACATGACCGAAGCTGGATTGGAATCGCTCAGTTGGCTGGCCGGCGTGCAGCGCGCCGACGAGGCTGGGGGCCATTTTGTGCCAATCGGCTCCAACGGTTTTTATCAACGGGGCGGTGCGCGTGCCCGGTTCGATCAGCAACCGGTGGAGGCTCAGGCCATGGTATCGGCTTGCCTGGAAGCGCACCGGATCACCGGAGACAAGAGCTGGTACAAAGAAGCTCGCTGCGCTTTCGACTGGTTCCTCGGCCGCAATGACCTGGACCTGCCGATCTATGATCCGACCACCGGTGGCTGTCGAGACGGATTGCATCCCGACCGCGCGAACGAAAATCAAGGCGCGGAATCTTCCCTCGCCTTTCTTCAGGCGGTGCTGGAACTGCGCTTGGCTGAGACGACATTGGCATCCGGAGAAACAGGAACTTGAAAAACAGGAGCTTGGCAAATAAAAACTTGATGAACAATCATCACCCCGAACTTTTTTTGCGTCATAAGCGCAATCCCATCTTGACCGTGGCCGATTGGCCCTATCCGGCTAATAGCGTGTTTAACCCAGCGGCAACGTTACTACCCGATGGAACCACCCTGCTATTGTGTCGCGTGGAGGACCGGCGCGGCCATTCCCACTTGTGCGTGGCCCGCTCGGCCAATGGTGTGGATGACTGGCAGATCGACCACCAGCCCACCCTATTGGCTGATCCCGAACACTTCCCTGAAGAAGTGTGGGGTATTGAAGACCCGCGCATCACCTACCTCGCGGAACTTGGCAAGTATGTCATCGTTTATACCGCCTACTCGCGCGTCGGGCCGGGCGTGGCCCTGGCGTTCACGGAAGATTTCGAGCACTTTGAGCGCTATGGGATGATCATGCCGCCGGAAGATAAAGATGCGGCATTATTTCCTCGTCGGATTGGCGGCAATTGGGCTTTGATCCATCGGCCGGTCAGTGCTCCAGGGGCGCACATGTGGATCTCCTATTCGCCCGACCTGCGCCACTGGGGCAGCCACAAGCTGATGCTGGAAGCCCGGCACGGTGGGTGGTGGGATGCTAACAAAATTGGCCTGTCGCCGCCGCCAATTGAAACGTCCGAGGGTTGGCTGGTGATTTACCACGGCGTACGGCAAACCGCGGCGGGGTCCATTTATCGATTAGGACTGGCGCTGTTTGATTTGCAGGCGCCGGAGCGCTGTGTAAGACGGAGCAACGAGTGGATCTTTGGCCCGCAAGAACCCTACGAGCGGAGCGGGGATGTGGACGACGTCGTCTTTCCCTGCGGCACCACGCTAGCTCCGGATGGCGATACTCTTCATCTATACTACGGCGCGGCGGATACCAGCATTGCAATGGCCACCGGCAGTCTGCGCGCCATTCTCGACTGGCTTGAGCGGAATGGAGACCAACCAGCGGTAATTCTCAACGTATGAAAGGAGCAGTTATGGCTAGTGAGACATTCAAAAAACGGCAAAAGGAAATGGCGCGGAAAGAAAAGAAAGTGCAAAAGTTGGCCCGCCGTCTGGAACGTAAGAATGAGAAAGTGCCGGGCGAAAACAGCTTGGATGTGGATATTCGGCAGCTAGAGCAGTCAGAGCAGCCAGCAGATCATGCCGGGCCAACGATCTTATGAAACTTAGGTTGACCTAAGAGTTTGAAGTCTGAAGCGTACCGCATTCGGTCGCACTGTGCCGACTTAATCGGTTTCAGATTCTGGCGCAGACGCGGGGCAAGAAGGCGTGTCTTCTCGCAATCGTGTATCCGTCGATGGTCGGCTGTCACAGATCATGTTGTGCGCGGCTGAGAAAAATTGAACGGCTCAGACTTTGAGTTGCTCGGCGCCTAACCCACGGAGGAGAATCGAATGACATTGAGCGTTGGTGAAAAAATTATTCTGCCGAGTCACGGCCCTTGTCTAATCGACGCGGTGGTCAATAAGCTTGTCGGTGGCACTTCCATGACTTTCTACCGGTTGGCGCCCCTTGAAGATAGCGGCGGGGAACTGTTCATCCCGGTGGATAAAATCAAGGGATTAGGAATCCGGCAGTTGCTGCAACGCTCCGAGATCCCGAAGCTGCTCAACCGACTGAGCCAGGAAGGCAAACCGACCGTCCTGCCGACCTCGGCGCGAAATTGGAAACAGCGTGCCATCGACCGCTCAAAGCTGTTGGCCTCTGGATCGGCATTTGACCTGGCAGAACTGGTTGAGTCGCTCACTGAGTTGAACGAGGCGAGGGCGCTGGCGACCCATGACCGTCAAACTCTGGAGCGGGCGAAGAAACTCCTGGTCTGTGAGATCGCTGAAGTATTGGGCGATTCAAAAGCCGCAGTCGCGGAACGAATCGACAGAGCCCTCCTGCGCAAAGCAGAAAAGAGAAGTGGCCACGAAACGAATTAATTCACGCTTGCCGACCGAGCGGCGCCATCAGGGATGACAAAGCTGGGAGCGGAAGCATAAGCAGCGGCGCTTCATCCAAGAGCCGTCTGAGCAGCGCGAGACCATGAATTCGCGCGCCATTAAGATCGCCCGGCACTAACATGTTTATAACTGTGGTGATCAAGACGAGATGGGCTACTTTATCGAGAGCGGCTAGATCAAATTGCTAATCGCCTAAGTCGGCCGAGCATCCGCGCCAGTGGCATCCTTCTTCCTTCTCAGCAGCGTTCAATATTAGACAGTGATGCAATCTACGTTGTGATATCATCTTGGCGCGATTGAAGAGGAAGCGAGTTATTAAAGCAATTTATCAGCTTACGATCGTCAAATCGCGGCTCAAGCTTCGCGGAAAATTCGCCATACTCACGGTTGAGAACTCAACAGGGATGGAGTCTAGGCATCAGGAGGCAGGAAATGGCACGTGAGGCGAACTCCGCCGAACTTAAAATTACCAGAGCTGCTTGGTACCAGACCACCGCCGAGTATGGCCATTCGAGTCTGGGCAAATCGCTCTGGCAAGTCTTTGACACGTTTGTCCCCTATTTCGCACTTTGGGCGGCGATGGTCTACCTGGTTCAACAGCAATTTCCCTATTGGATGACGCTGACGCTCGCCATGGTCGCAGGTGGGATTCTCGTGCGTATATTTATCCTCTTCCACGACTGTTGTCATGGTTCCTTCTTTGGGTCGCGCCGGGCCAATAGGATTCTCGGCTATATCAGTGGGATTTTGACTTTCACCTCTTTTGAAGACTGGCGCCGGGCTCATAACACCCATCATGCCACGGCGGCGGACTTAGATCGGCGCGGTGTGGGCGATGTCTGGACGATGACCGTCGACGAGTATTTGGCGGCGCCGCTAAGCCGGCGCTTCGGCTACCGGTTCTACCGCCATCCTTTTATTGCGCTCGGGCTGGGGGCGCCACTGCTCTTTTTATTCCTCCATCGATTTCCCACCAAAGGCGCTGGACGACGGGAGCGCAGGAGCGTGTTTTACACCAACATGGCGCTCTTGTTTATCATCGGAGTGGCGACCTGGACGATCGGTTTGCGGACTTATCTTTTGGTTCAGCTGCCGATCATTTTGATCGCCGGCATTCTCGGACTTTGGCTGTTCTATGTCCAGCATCAATTTGAGGATGTGTATTGGGCCCGTCACGGCTCTTGGGATCCGCTGAAAGTAGCGCTCGAAGGCAGCTCCTATTTCAAGCTGCCGAAAATCCTTCAATGGTTCACCGGCAACGTTGGCCTACATCACATTCATCATGTTCGCCCGAGTATTCCTAATTACAACTTGCAACAATGCCACGACGAGATTCCTGTGTTTCAGTCGGTCAAGGTGATGACGCTAAGGACAAGTCTTAGGTCGCTGTTCCTAAGCCTATGCGATGAAAAACATCAGAAGCTGGTGAGTTTTCGCTCATTGAAAGCGCTGCGCGCGGAACGATGAAGCGAAAACTATGTGCCGCTTCCCCATGCGAAAAATTGTTCTCGCGAAGATTCCGCAGCGCGGATAGCGTGGCTGGACGAGGCTTGGGGATTTTTTGATCTTTGTCTACCTCGCCTTGCTATGACGGCTTAACTCCCCTATGCTCACTTCGGTCGCAGGGGTTTCTGCCACGGTTACCTGAAATTTTTCAAGTAAGCCTCTTTTCTCAACCCTCCAACAAACGGTCGCCAGTTACGGCCAAAGGAGAAATCGATTGAGTCCGCTATTTGTATTGTTATTGCGCGGCCACGTGCCGCGGAATGTTTGCCCCGCGCAAATTGTGAATATCGGACCATCATCGCCGGCGCAAGGCAACGGAGCGAAAAATGAAAAGCATACTTTCATACAAGAACTGCCTAGTTCGCGGTGAATCGTTTCAGTTAGCACAAACGAGCAGCTGGATACCCCGATATTCTTTGACGCTTCAAGGCGCCAACAGTAGCCCGTTGGGCGCGTTATCGCATCATGATCGGCTTGACCAAGTTTTTCGCACGGAAAACGAAGCCGATGAGTTTGCCCTGCAGGATGCCATGCGGTGGATCGATCAGAACAGCCGGTTATCGGAGTAAAAAGATAACCAGGAGGTTTGTACGTCTTTAATTAACCAGCTCCCCGAAACTGTTTTCACGACCAAGGTCGACGACCTGCTCAATTGGGGACGAGCCTCTTCGCAGTGGTACATGCTCTTCGGTCTGGCCTGTTGCGCCATCGAATTGATGCAGACGGGCGGGCCGCGCGCCGATATCGATCGTTTTGGCGCGGTGCCGCGCGCCACGCCGCGCCAGTCCGATCTGATGATCGTCGCCGGCACGTTGACTTATAAAATGGCCAAGCGGACCAAACTCCTCTACGATCAGATGCCTGATCCCAAGTATGTGATCTCGATGGGCAGCTGCGCCAACTGCGGCGGGCTTTTTCAGCTCGCCTACTCGGTGTGTAAAGGCGTAGACAAGATCATCCCTGTGGATGTTTACGTTCCCGGTTGTCCGCCCCGGCCGGAGGCACTGACCGAGGGGCTATTGAGAATTCAGGACAAGATCATGCGGGAGAAGTGGCTGGTTAGGAGCACCCCGGCACAGGCTTGAGCCGGTGGTTGGTAAATTACCCCCACTGAGAGCTGCCGATAGGGTTGAAGTAACAACCATCACCGATCGCGCCGCAGAGAAGATTCGTGGCCTGCTCCCCGGGGCCCAAGATGGTTACGGACTGCGCCATCAAAATAGTCGAAGGCGGCGGCTCCGACGTTGAATACAAACTGGATATTCATCCGCCGGAGGCCGAAGATCAGCTCTTCGAGAAAAATGACGCCCGCGTCTTGCTCAGCGCGAAAAGCATCCTACCCCTGAACGGCACCGAGCTCGATTACACAGACGAGCTGATGCAGTTGGGGTTGGTGCTTAAACCAACGTCAAAGGACCCTGCGGCTGCGGCAGCTCTTTTAGCACCTGAGCAAAACAAAGACAGACGACGCCCGCGGCCGGAGTTTATTAAGGTTTCTCGCCAAATTGCTTGGCGCAGGCATCGGCAACTCTACTGTCGGGTTTATCGTCGCCCGGCATGATCGCCCAACTCTGCTTTTCGATATAGCGGCCTCGGTCCCAAGATTCTTTGCCCTTCATTTCTTTGAGCTTCTGGTCCTTCTCCGTTTCCCGGTTGAACTGCGCGACACAGATCGTTCCCAAGCGATTTGCGACGGCATCGGCGGCGATCTCCTTAGCCATTGCCGCCGCCCCACCACCGGTAACCCAGCCGCCATAGTTGAATCCGACGAAGGCCAATATGATCGCGCCGCCGATGGCGCTCCACGAACCCAGCTTAACTTTATCCCAATCCATCAGACACCTCTCTTAAATACAAGTTTGGCACACGCAGATTCAATTCCCCGTGCGGGCCGCCTTACTATCGGGTCTAGTCACCAGAGCCCTTTCAATTTTATGCTGCTCTCACGCAGGGACGGTTGCTGTCTAATATTGAACAATTCTGAAAATAATTATTGCCATGCCCGCCGGCATGGCCGACCCGGGAATAACCAGGCGCCGACTTAAAGCGGGAAATTCGCGATTTGCGGTTGACCACGCTGTTGGCAGCGTAGAAATTTTGAGGCGTCAAATCGGCACGAGCATCGCCTTTGCGATGATTTAATCAGCCGCAGGGTCGAAGCCCCGCCCGCAAAGTGGCTTCGTTTAATGACAACTGGCGCATCGTGACTACTGTAAAGGAAGTCAGTCCTAGGGTTTCCTTTCTCGGTTACCTGATATTCCTCAAGTAAGCCCAAGATCCTCGCCCCAGAACATAATGAGGTGGTAGCCATTAGTTTCTGGGATAAGAAAGAAGACGCGGAAGCTTACAACCGCGAAAAATATCCTGAGATCTTGAAGACCCTGTCCAAGGTGGTTGAAGGCACTCCCAAAGTGGAGTCCTTCGAGGTCGCCAATTCGACTTTCCACCAGACCGCCGCTAAAGCGGCCTAACCAGCGAGGCCTGCCGGTTCAGAGAGGGGGCTGCCCCCTCTCCGAACCGTTCCAATCATCGCTAGTGACAATCTTGAGATCAGCACGACTTTTCGTTCTGCAATTGAGCATCTTAGACCTTATAGACATTGCCCTATGATGTAGTAGGGTTGAAGTAGCTTAGATTTTTTTGTCCGAGGTTAAAAGCCTGGGCCAGCGGGACCGGAAGCCCGAACAGGGAGGTTTTCGTATGACCAACCTGCTCTACAAAGATCGCTCCATCGTCAACTTCACACGCTTCGACGAAAATACGACATTCTGGATTCCTATGGTTGACGTCAGTTGGGGAACCGACGGTCTGCGAGAATCGCACAGGATAACCGGCCCTCTGGTTCAGTTCGAAACTTGGCAGGACGCGGAAAGGTTTATGACCGAGATGGCGAAAGCCTGGATTGATGACAATCCCTAGCTTTCTATGCCGCTTTTTTTACCTTGAATAAATAGCCTGGCGATTTCTTCGGCATCCCAAACAGGATCATGACTGATTCTTTTAAAAAATCCCAAGCAATGCTTCGACAGTCTCCGCATGAACGGCAGGGAAGGACTCTACGAAAAATATGTCAACCATTATCGAAACGTGTAGCGCGACGAAATTCGGGAGCGGAGCATTGGCGCCGCAGCAAGCGGATCACGCCGATGGCGTAACCAACGTCGCCAAGATGCCCAGCGAAACTGGGCCGCGAAAAGGCGTGGGCGGCTTCATTGCCGGTGTCCGCGCGCGTTACGCGGAGAAAAAGAACAATCTCCCGCCGAACGGCAAAAAACTTCGGCCGGCGCCGATCTGGTTACTCCTTGCCACTGTTTCACTCGCCCTGTTAATGCAGAACTTATTTGGCAGTCCCCACGTCGAGATCGTCGGCTATAGCCAATTCAAGTCTCTACTTAAAAAGGATTTAATCAACGATCTGGTAATCCGTGAGACGACCATCGATGGCAATTTAAAGGGAGCGGCGGTCAAAGAAATCGTCACACCGGAGAAACTTAAGGAGTTGTCTGCGGCGGTCCTTGCCAGTAAGAAACTTTTGCCCTTCCAAACGGTAAGAGTTGAAGATCCCGGACTCACCGCCGAGCTCGAGACTGCAAGAGTACCGTTTAAGGGGGAAGTGACCAGCAATTGGCTGCCGACGCTTTTGTCCTGGGTAGTTCCCGTGGCGCTGTTTTTTCTGATGTGGATCTATCTTGGCAGAAAGATGGGGTCGGGAAGCGGCGGTTTGATGCAGATCGGCAAGAGTAAAGCGAAAGTCTACATCGAGAAAAAAACCGGCGTCACCTTTGCCGACGTCGCGGGCATCGACGAAGCCGAAGAAGAAGTCGCTGAAGTTGTCGGGTTTCTCAAAGATCCGGAAAAATATCAAAGATTGGGCGGTCATATTCCCAAGGGTGTTTTGATCGTCGGACCGCCGGGCACCGGAAAAACTCTGCTCGCCCGCGCGGTGGCCGGCGAGGCGGGCGTGCCCTTCTTTAGCCTGACCGGTTCGGACTTTGTCGAGATGTTTGTCGGCGTCGGCGCGGCGCGGGTCAGGGATCTTTTTATGCAAGCGGTGAAGAATGCCCCGAGTATCATATTCATCGACGAGCTCGATGCCATTGGAAAAGCTCGGGGAGTAAGCATGCTCACGGGCAACGACGAGCGCGAACAAACCCTCAATCAACTCTTGGCCGAAATGGACGGTTTCGATCCGAATCAAGGGGTGATCATCATGGCCGCCACCAACCGGCCGGAGATTTTGGACGCTGCGCTGCTCCGTCCCGGTCGCTTCGATCGTCAGATCCTGGTGGATCGCCCCGACATCAAGGGACGGACAAAGATCCTCGAATTGCATGCAAAAAAGGTCAAGCTCTCGGATGATATCGACCTTGCTATCGTAGCCGCCAAGACGCCCGGCTTCGTCGGCGCCGATCTCGCCAACATCGTCAATGAAGCCGCGCTGCTGGCGGCGCGCCAGGACAAGGAGTCGATCGAGATGGCGGAATTTGACGAGGCGATCGAACGGGTGGTCGCGGGATTACAAAAAAAGAGCCACGTCATCAATCCGAAAGAGAAAAAAATCGTCGCCTATCACGAGTCCGGTCACGCGCTCGTGGCCGAGTTGGTGCCGGGCGCCGACCCCGTCTCCAAGATTTCGGTTATTCCCAGGGGAATCGCCGCCTTGGGCTACACAACCCAACTGCCGACTGAAGACCGCTATCTGATGACCCGTTCTGAACTGCTCGCGCGCATTAATGTTTTATTGGGCGGCAGAGTCGCGGAGGAGATCATCTTCGGCGACGTATCGACCGGGGCACAAAACGATCTGCAGCGCGCCACCGAGATTGCCCGAACCATGGTCACTCAATTCGGCATGAGTGAAAAACTCGGCCTCGCCGCTCTAGAAGGACCGCGCCATGCCACGTTCCTGATGGTGCCGACTCAGAGTCCGAAAGAGTACAGTGAAGAAACCGCCCGGCTGATCGACGGCGAGGTAAAACAAATTTTATCGGATGCGCATAATAAAGCTCGCGACATCCTCACCGCGCACCGCCCGGCGCTGGAAGGATTGGCCAAGCTGCTGCTGGAAAAGGAAGTTGTCGACCGGCCCGCGCTGCAAGCGATTTTAAAAGTGCGGAGCATCGACAGCCTGAAAGACAAAAAGCGCGCCGCGGACGCGCCTGGAAGCGAAAGCAATCAGACCAACCTCGAGCGGGAATAGCTATTGTCAGGAAAACGGACGAGCGGCGAGTCTTTCAGCGGGAGAAAAACCACTCGGTGCTTCGGGCTCTAAAGCGAGCCGCAAGGCCTCGTCCGCCGTTTTCAAAAATTCGAAGCGAATTCCCTCGCGGCCCGCGGTGGGAATCTCCTCCAAGTCTCTGCGGTTCAACTCAGGCAGCAATACGCAGGAGATCCCGGCTCTTTTTGCCGCCAGCATTTTTTCTTTGATTCCTCCCACCGGGAGTACCAAGCCGCGCAGACTGATCTCGCCGGTCATGGCGACGTCTTTGCTGATGCACCGTCCCTTTAAAAGTGAAACGAGCGCGACAAAAAGTGTGACTCCAGCGCTGGGGCCGTCCTTTGGGATAGCGCCGGCGGGAATATGAATGTGCAAGTCGTTCTTCTTGAAGATGTCGGGATCGATGCCCAGTGTGTCGGCGCGAGATTTGACCAGACTCAACGCCGCCTGGGCGCTTTCTTTCATGACATCGCCCAACTGGCCGGTTAAAATCAACTTGCCGTCGCCCACCATTTTGGTCGCTTCGACGAACAAGATATCGCCGCCAAACGGCGTCCAGGCCAGGCCGGTAGCCACACCGGGTAAGCTCGTGCGCAGCGCGATCTCGTTAAAGAATTTTTGCGGACCCAGATAGCCATGGAGAGATTCTTGATTGACGGTTAGGATTTCTTTAAAACCATCCGCGACGCGCGTTGCCACACTACGGCAGACAGCTCCTAGCTCACGCTCGAGTTGGCGAACCCCGGCTTCGCGCGTGTAGGAGCGAATAACCTCGCGAAGCGCGTCGTCAGTAAAATTAATCTCTCCCGGTTTGAGGCCGTTTTCGCTGATTTGGCGCGGCACGAGGTAGCCCTTGGCGATGGCCAGCTTGTCTTCCTCGATGTATCCCGGCAATTCCAAAATTTCCATACGATCGCGCAGCGGACCTGGTACCGTATCGAGCACGTTCGCCGTGGCGATGAACAATACCTGAGTTAGATCGAAGGGGACGGCGAGATAATGGTCTTGAAAGGTGGAATTTTGCGAGGGATCGAGGACCTCCAGCAAAGCCGCGGACGGGTTGCCATGAAAACTCGCGCTGAGTTTGTCGACTTCATCGAGCATGAAGACAGGATTTCTACTGCCGGCTTTTTTAATCCCTTGAATAATATTTCCCGGCAGAGCACCGATATAGGTGCGACGGTGGCCGCGAATATCCGCCTCGTCATGTACTCCGCCGAGACTTTGGCGCACGAACTTACGATTCATCGCCCGAGCGATACTTTGCCCGAGCGAGGTCTTGCCTACTCCCGGAGGTCCCACTAAGCACAGGATCGGGCTTTTGCCTTCCGGCATGAGCTTACGAACCGCGAGAAATTCGATAATGCGCTTTTTCACTTTTTCGAGACCGTAGTGGTCGGCGTCGAGAATCTCACGCGCCTTCGGAAGGTCAATTTCTTCTTTGGTGACAATGCTCCAAGGCAGCTCCACCAACCAATCGAAGTAGGTTCTCAACAACGAGTGTTCCGGAGCCATCTCAGGAATGCGCTCTAAACGAGTCAGTTCTTTTAGCGCTTCCTTCTCGACCTCGAGCGGCATTTTTGCCTCATAGAGTTTTTTTCTCAGCTCTTCGACTTCGACGCCTTTGCCGTCTTCCTCGCCCAGCTCTTTTTGAATCGCCTTCAATTGTTCGCGCAAAAAATACTGGCGCTGTGACTTATCCATGGATCCCCTGGTGTCATCGCGCATTTTTTTGCTTAGTTCCAACAATTCAATTTGCCGCGCGAGCTTTTCTGAAACCTTTTGGGCGCGTGTCTCTGGGTCAAGGATCGCCAGAACTTCTTGCTTCTCGGCGGTCGGCAGATCCAGGGTGGAAGCGATCATATCGATTACGGATAAGGGATCTTCGATCCGTTCGATCATCGCTCTCAGCTCGTTCATCGGTTCAGGGAATAACGATAGGGCGCGGGCGGCTTCTTGACGCAGATGCAAGATTCTCGCCTCGAACTCCTTCGTTTGAGGGATGGTTTCTTCCACCATAGTGACACGCGCGATGAGCACCGGATCGGTCTCAATAAATTCGCCGATCTCAAAACGGCGGCGGCCTTGCACGATGACCTGGCGCCGGCCATCCGGTAGGGTAAACATCCGTAAGACGTCCGCGGCGGTACCGACTCCGTAGAGGTCTTTGGGCTGGGGAGCGTCCATGTTTGGATCGCGTTGGACGACGAATCCGAGAGGCAGTTGTTGGCGCACGGCTTCTTCGACAGCCTGGAGCCTTGCCGGGCGGCCGACCATCAGGGGCATGACCATGGACGGATAGACCACCCGGTTGCGCATCGGTATGATGATCAATGCGTCTGCCGGGATATTGAGGCGTGGTTTTGCTTTAGCGGTTTCTGTCTCTTCAGCGTTCATGAAGTTTTCCTTAGTTCGATGATGAGGAGCCCATCGTGAAAAGATATATTTCCTAGCAACAAAGGAATCTCGCTTCCGACCAGCCTGACGCGCCGCTCAAAGCGGCCGAGGGGGATTTCCCATAGCTTTAGTTCGCCATCCTGGCAGCATTTTGGTAGCGGCCGCTCGCCGGTGATAACCAGGTCGCGTCCCTCGAGCCGGACGTCGACCCGGTCAACGGCAACTCCAGCGAGGGCCGAAATCACCCACAGGCTTGCGTCGGTCTCAACGACGTTAACCGGAGGTTCCCAGCTTGGCGTTCTACCGTGCGAAAGCCGATAGCGGGCCCCGGCGGCGATTTGTATGAAATTCCTATGGATTCGCTCCGCCTGCCGGAGCAGATCGTTAGCTCGCTGCCAAACGATAAAATCCCAATCTTGCGCTGACATGCTATCCGAGCCTCCGTGTCATTGACGTAAACTGAGCCGATATTAGAGAGCGTAAGTAAGCTAGGGACGAGCTGGGCCATTGTCAAGGAAAGTAAGCCGATGTTGCAGGCCAAGACGATAATTCCTTCTCCAGTTGGTCCAATATTAGACAGCCCCACCTGTCAACTCATAAGAGAATGTAACCCAAGAGGAAGTTGTTGCCTCATAAAGAATGTAACCCAGCGGTAGGTAGTTTTTCACTATTGATTTTGGTCTTTTCCGTAAGTTGATGTGAACCAAGGAGTAGCTGTTGTTTTGG
>CAYZJE010000139.1:0-3671 GCA_964478485.1 uncultured Syntrophobacter sp.
GTACCCTACTGGTATCAAAATTACCGACGCGGAGTTCGCTTCACTCAATCTCAAGCCAGACAACTTCCATGGAGACTGGAACTATACGATTCTGCCAACGCGAAAGAAAAGTTAGTTATGTTATTTTTGCGCGAGGCCTAAGCCTGACTGCGAAGGGGATGTCGAGGACATCCCTATTTCCACAAAACCTTCCACAAAACTTAGGTTGACCCGTTCATTCTGGCCTTGATAGTATGCCCCTCGAAAGCGCGCGTGATGCGTGCAACAAGAACAATGAACGGTTTCGGAATCTCTTCAGCGCAACAAAGACTTAAGGAGCGAAAATCATGAGACCGCAGCCGATTCGATGGCCAAACGATGCTAAGATCGCCGTCAGTTTTTTTGTCGCGTTCGAAGCGTTTGAAAAGTATTCGCAATACCGCCAAGGCGGCGATAAGCCCGACTACGCGTCGCTCGCCTACGGCGAATACGGCGGCAAGGCCGGCATCTGGCGCATCATGGATGTCTTGGCGCGTAACCGCGTCAAAGGCACCATCGACACCAACGGCCGCATCGCCGAGGACTTTCCGGACGCGCTGAAAGAGCTTTACGCCGGCGGACACGAAATCGTCGGTCACGGTTGGGTCAATGACACGGCGCTATCTGCATTGGATGCGGACGCGGAGAGAAAACTCATCCGGCGAACTCTCGACAGCCTCGCAGCCGTCACCGGCAAGCGCCCGGTCGGTTGGGTCAGCCCGGGGCATCGGATCAACGATTACACGTTGAAGAATTTTGTTGACGAAGGGATAATCTGGACCGGCGACTTACCGGGACCCGATATCCCGCAGCATCGCATAGTCAACGGCAAGCCGCTCGTCATCATGCCGCGCCTCGACTACGCCAATGACTTGAGCCTGTTGTTCGCTCACAAAAATCCGCCGACGGTTTACTTCGAAAGCTTCAAGGCGGCTTTCGATTGTCTTTACGCCGAAGGCCAAGCCGGCGCGCCGAAGCTCATTGATTGCCTGGTCCACGCCCATATCGGCGGCCGACCCAACATCATCGGCGTCTTTGAACAATGTATCCGCTACGCCAAAGGTTTTGCCGATGTTTGGTTCGCCACCAAAGGCGAAATCGCTAGGTATTATCTCGACCACTACGTTGGTCAATCTTGAGCGAGAAAAATCATGACGGCAGATGGAATCATCGAAAGCTATCTAAACAGCCTCAACTCGCGACAGCTACTCGTGAAACTCACCTGGGATGAATGGCTTGCGATCGCGCCGCCGTATCCGAATGGAAATTTTTCCACCCAGGATGTCACCACGCGCTACCAGCGCAATGGCTGCGACTGGGACATACACGGCACGCTTTACACGCCCGATCAGGAACTCGACGGCAAGCGCGGTTTGGTTTTTTTTCACGGCGGCGCCGCCAGCGAAAAAATCATGGACTTGACCCCCGACGGCCGGCCTGGGCTCGCGCGGGTGCTCGCCGCTCAAGGCTTCAAAGTATTGTCGCTCACCTATCCCGGCCATTATCCGGCGGGCGGTGTTTGGAAAATCCCGGTGCCTGAACGCATGCCGATCTATCTACTCGATCGTGAACTGCCAACGGAGGAGATTCTCGATCGCAATCTAAAATGTACATTCAATGTCATACTCCAAGGCGCAGGCCTGCTCACCGACCAGCATCTCGCCGGTCGCGAAATTATCGGCTTCGGTCACTCTACGGGCGGGCCGATGGCGGCGCACCTGACCCGCTTTTCAAAGAAAACCAAAGTGATCGGCATCGTCGGATTTGGCAGCGGCGGCCCGGATGGATGGCGGCTGGAATGGAGAGAAAAAACCGGCGCGGAAAAATATGCTGAGAAACCGATCGATCACGTTTCGAAACGTTCGCCGGATTCTTTCAAGAATTCCGGTTACGTCGATCCCGAAGATTTGACACCCTGGGGCGGCGCCGACGATTACATCCGGTTGGCTACACCGCTCCGTTCACAAATGAAAACTAGCCTTTGCGACAACCAACACAACGCCGCGCTGGGAATATTGGAAGAGTATCCCAAGCGCACCGGCCTGCCGCGCGAAGAATACTTCGACCATCTGCAAGAACCCGACGCGAACTGGCTGAAGACCATTCGCGTGTTGCTCGTCGCCGGCGAAAACGACAAGGGCCACTGGGTCAACGGCGGCGCGCCGCTGGAGAATAAACGCGAAATGTTTATGGGCGCCAAGTACGCCGCGACCACACGCGGCGCGCATGTCGTCTTGATCCCGCGCTACGGCCACGTCGGTTACGCCGAACTGCACAATGAAAAGATCGCTTACCTTTGGCTGTGGGCATACAAGTCGGGCTACTTCGACGAATAGTTTTTGCTAGGGAGGTTTCATCATGCTGCTAAATTTATTCACCTATCTATTCGCGCTCGTCGCTTGCGCGCCCACTTCGGCTCATGGTGCCCAAGCCAAACCGCTAACGCCGGCCGAGCTGGCGCTTTATCAAGGCAAAGATCGTGAAAAGATTTTGCTCGACGGCGCTAAGAAAGAAGGCCAGGTGACATTTTACACCTCGAACACATGGATGGCTGGTCACGTATCCGAGGAGTTCGGCAAAAAATATCCGTTCATTAAAACAAATGTCTGGCGCAGCGACTCCAAAGAGCTGCTCAAACGCCTGACCGACGAGATGGCTGCCGGCCGTTTCATCGCTGACGTGGTCGAAACCAGTCCCGACTACATGGCGCTCTTGGTGGCCGCCAGTGCGTTTCAAGAGGTGTATTCTCCCGAGCTCGGCCCCTACGACGACCACGTCAAGTTCAAAGGCAAGAACGGTTATCTCCATTGGACCAGCCGGGAGCTTTACATCAGCTTGGGTTTCAATAGCAACATCATTCCGCCCGCCGACGCGCCCAAGGCGATGAAGGACCTGCTCGAGGCGAAATGGAAAGGCAAGATGTCCATCGCCGGCACCACCACCGGCACGCAATGGATCGGCGCCCTGGTGGAAACTTTCGGCCGTGAGTTTCTCGAGAAAATAGCCGGGCAGGAAATAAACGTGCAAAATATTTCCGGCGCGGCGTTGGCGCAACTTGTCGCGTCCGGCGAGGTGCCGCTGTCGCCAACGATTTTCAATTCGAACATCGCCGTCGCCAAACAGAAAGGCGCGCCGGTGGAGTGGCGCCCCATCGATCCCGTGATCGCTACCACCGGAACTTCGGGCATGGTGATTAAAGCGCCCAATCCGCACGCGGCGCTGCTCTTCCTCGACTATCTCCACTCCAAAGAAGGACAACAGGCAGTTCTGAAGGGCGGTTTAAGTTCGGCGCGCAACGACATAGGCTCACCCGAGCAAAAATTTAAAAAAGTCTATATCGAAAGCCGCTACTCGCCCGACGAAATGGAGAAGAAATTTAATGAATGGGAAGGATACAAACGGCGATTGTTTATCAGCAAGCGCTGACCGGAGATTATGAAACCACTGGAGCGGGCAAATAGAATCAGCCTTGGGCTGCGTTCTCGAGACATGGAAGCAAACTTGCCAAGCTTGACAAGCTGATCGCCAAGAAACCTTATCCGGACGTAGCTGGACTGAAAAATATTCAGCGGGTGATGCGCTATAACCCGGGCGTCGCCAAAGTGAAAGCCGAAGATCTCGTCGACGAACGCATTTATCGTAAGCTAGAGGAA
>CAYZJE010000140.1:0-2506 GCA_964478485.1 uncultured Syntrophobacter sp.
AGGGCAGCTGTAATTACGCGTTTACTCTGGTATTGAAACAGGCCGACCTGGCGCTTCGCGATAACGTCATGAACGCGTTACGGCAGGCCGGCGTGGAGTTTCGGCGCGGCACTTCCGGGGGCGGAAACCAGCTGCGCCAGCCCTATCTGAAAAGACTTGTCGGCGAGCGGGAATTTGCCAAGTATCCGAACGTAGACCACGTTCATTTCCATGGGTTTTATATTGGCAACTACCCCGATCTGGAGCGCGGGAAAATTCTTGCTTTGACGAAGATGCTGAACGCCCTGCCTGCGGGGCCGGCGTAATCGAACGGTGATTCTGCTGAAAAACCCCCCGTTCATCCTTCGAGAGCCTCAGGACGAACGGGGAGAGGGTTGATAACATTAAGACATTTCCGTTCATGCTGAGCCCGTCGAAGCATTCCTAGGGGTTTTTCAGCAGAATCAACGGTTGTGCCTGACTCGGCATGAAGCGCTTTTACGGAAGGTCGACTTATGAGCAAAAAATTGGATCTCTTGCTGGTTCACCCGGGAAGTAGACGGCAAATCTACCAATCCTTGGGTGATAATCTTGCGGCGGTGGAGTCGCCGGTCTGGGCAGGTTTGATCGCGACCTTCATTCGCCGTCATGGTTTTGCCGTTGAAATTCTCGATGCCGAAGCCGACCAGCTCGGCGCCGAGGAGGCGGCGGAGCGAATAGTAGATGCATCGCCGAGATTGACTGCCGTCGTCGTCTATGGTCACCAGCCGTCAGCGTCGACGCAGAATATGACGGCTTCCGGCGCGATTTGCACCGCCTTAAAACAAGCCGATCCCAGCCAGAAAGTGATCTTGATCGGCGGTCATGTGGCGGCTTTGCCGGAACGCACGTTGCGCGAGGAGGACGCGGACTTCACCTGCAACGGCGAGGGGCCCTATACGATTCTGGAGCTTTTACAAGCGCTCCAGTCGAGCTCTCCCGACTATAGCCAAGTGCGGGGGCTTTGTTACCGCCAAGACGCGCAGGTGGTGCAAAATCCGCCCGCCCCTCTGGTTAAAGATCCCGACCATGAAATGCCGGAGATGGCGTGGGACCTCTTGCCCATGAAAAAATACCGCGCCCACAACTGGCACTGTTTCGGCGATTTGGATCGGCAGCCCTATGCCTCTTTCTATACAACCTTTGGTTGTCCCTATCATTGTAGTTTTTGCTGCATTCAGGCGCCGTTCAAGAGCGGAGAAAAATTGGCGGGTATAAAAGAAAGCGTCAACAGCTATCGCTTTTGGAGCCCGCAAACGATCATCGCACAAATTGAAAAATTGGTTGTGCAGTATGGCGTGCGCAATATCAAGATCGCCGACGAAATGTTCGTGCTCAATCCCCGCCACGTGCTGGGAATCTGCGACGCGATCATCGAGCGCGGCTACGATTTAAATATTTGGGCCTATGCCCGGGTCGACACGGTGAAAGACGCCATGCTCGACAAACTCAAACGAGCCGGCGTTAATTGGCTGGCCTTTGGCATCGAAGCGGCCAGCGAACGGGTGCGGGATGACGTAGATAAGGGATTCGGCCAGGAGGAGATTTTTCGCACCCTTGCCAAGGTGCGGGCCGCGGGGATCAACGTGATCGGCAACTATATATTCGGCCTACCCGAGGACGATGTCGACAGTATGCAGGCAACGCTCGACATGGCAATGGAACTCAACAGCGAGTTTGCGAATTTTTATTCCGCCATGGCCTATCCCGGCTCGCAGTTATACAATTTGGCGATCAGAGAGGGCTGGCAGCTTCCCGAGAAATGGTCTGGCTATTCGCAACACGCAATTGACACCTTGCCCTTGCCGACGAAACATCTTTCCGGCGCGGACGTGCTGCGCTTTCGCGATCACGCTTTTCAAGTCTATCACAGCAACGCCAAGTATCTGGAGATGGTCGAGCGGAAATTTGGGCTTGAGACGACTCAAGGGATCCGAGAGATGGCATCGCACAAGCTTGAGAGAAGGCACGTCGCACCAAACACCCTTGAGCCGCACAACATCGCTATATAATCGTTGGTCATTGGAGTGGAGTCTTAACCGGATTGAATAATGAATCGGCACCCGGTTCGAGCCAAACGGCAGCTAGCTTGCGAGAACAGCCGATTTTCTGTTTTCTTCGACGATCTCACTCGCAACGGAGAACATTACGCGCCGGACTATCTGGTTGTCGCGCCCAAGCAGGTCTCGCGCGATCTTGTTACAGGAGTCGCGATACTTCCTATTTTTGAGGGGGAAATCGGTTTTAGCTTAAAGGTTTATCGGCACGCGATTCGAGGTGATTTTTAGTGCAGAACAAAATACCAAACTAGCCCGCTGCGGTGAATACTCCTTTACGGTATACCCGAAGAGCCGCAAGAAACTTGATCTCCACGCGTAGGCTGCTGGGGATTGTGTCTTCCCAACTTGGCCTGAAGCATGGCGCGGTAATGGTAGACGCGACCTTTGCTGCGGTATTTCTTTCTCTCACCGCCGAACAGTGAATAGCA
>CAYZJE010000141.1:0-2394 GCA_964478485.1 uncultured Syntrophobacter sp.
GGCGTGCCGAGCTACATTTACGACCACTTGACGCCGCGGCTGCGCACGACTCCGAATTACACCGCGTTTCTCAAAGTTTCCGAGGGCTGCGACCACAAGTGCGCCTTTTGCATCATCCCCCAGCTCCGTGGGCCACACCGCAGCCGCTCCATCGAGTCGGTGCTAGAAGAGGCCTCAGCGCTCGCCAAAAGCGGCGTCAAAGAGATCAATCTTATCGCTCAAGACTTGACCGCCTATGGCCGCGACCGCAAGGACGGCACGACGCTCTACGGCTTGCTCAAAGAAATGGCTCGAGTGACCGAGCTGGCATGGATTCGCCTGCTCTATGCTTACCCGAACTTTCTCGACACGCCGTTGCTGGAGCTCATCCGCGACAGCGAAAACATTTGCAAATATATTGACATCCCATTCCAGCATATCAGCCGAGCCTTGCTGCAACGCATGCGGCGCGGCAAGAGCGGCAGCGCGGTTCGTGAAGCGGTTAAAAAACTGCGCGACGCCATTCCTGGCCTGACGCTGCGCACTTCCTTGATCGTCGGCTTTCCGGGTGAAAGCGAAGCGGATTTTGACGAGCTCCTGGATTTTGTCGAGGAAACTAAATTTGACCGGCTCGGCGTCTTCAAATACTCCGAAGAAGAAGGCACGGCGGCGGCCAAACTCGAAGGGCAAGTTCCCGAACAAGAGAAAGAACGGCGCTGGCAGGAAGTGATGGACCTGCAGGCGGCGGTGTCACGAAAAAAAAATCAGGCCTTGATTGGCACCATCCAGCGGGTTATGATCGACGGCGTTGACCCAGATTCAGGCAAACTCTCCGGCCGAACTCAGGCCCACGCCCCCGAAGTTGACGGTCTAGTTTTTGTCGAGGGTTATGATAAATTGCTGGCCTCAAACCGGCCTGATCCTGGAGCGATGATTGACGTAACAATCACGCAGGCGCAAGACTACGACATAACGGGTGAAATGATTCATGGCTAAAACCGACCCCGATAAAGAAAAAAAACAGCGTAGAGAGTTTCTTAAGCAGGCCGCCGAAATGCTTGACGATATGAAGCGTGGTCTGATGCGAGAAATGCAGGACCGGGTTAAGGGTGAGAGCGAAGGCGTCAAGGACGAAGGCCGCGACACCTACGACCTGGCAAGCGACGAACGGGACCGGGAGATCAACTTCATTCTCAACGACCGCGAGCGCGAAAAACTCATCGCCATCGACGAAGCGCTCCTGCGCATCAAAGAGAAAAGCTACGGCCTGTGCGAGACCTGCGAAGGCGAGATCCAGTTGGGCCGTTTAAAGATTTTGCCGTTTACCCAGCTATGCGTGAAGTGCCAGGAAGAAAATGAGAAGGAAAGCAAGCGGCAGAAGACCCTCGACGAAGAGCGCGGTTATCGCCGGCTCGTGCTCACCGACTTCGAAGAAGAGGGCTCCTAGGCGGCAATCCATTGAATTCGCGAACGGGGTTTGAACCCCGCTCGCGACCAAAGGGGATGCTCGCCCCCTTTGGAAACCCCATTTAACTGTTCCCGCCTCAAGAGGCGGGGTTAAACAGCAATCAAAAAAAGGGCGCGGCAAAAACCGCGCCCTTTTTAATTGCACGCACCAGATTACTTGACCGACTACTCGCCCTTGGCGGGCACGAATTCCATCTTGGAGAGAAAATTCTTTTCACCCTTGGTGACATATTCGACGGTCGCCGATGATCCTAACCCGACGTCAGCCATTTTTACCTTGGTCTCTTTGATTTCCGTCGTCTTGGTCTTGGCGTTGTAATCCAGGGTGACCAGCTTGCCTTCCTTGGTCACCACGATCATGTAGTTCTTTTCGGTATCCAACAAGCCGATATCGCCGGAAACCTTCTCGACTTTCGCCTTTGCCGGCTCGGCCTTTTTTTCTTCAGCCTTCTTTTCCTGGGCAACCACCGGGAAGACAAACGCCGCCGCGAGTAACAGCACAATTCCGCCTACCATCTTCAAAATAGCTTTCATTACCATTTCCTCCTGAGCCGTGACTAATCGTAGATTCAGCGATGGATTACTCGCCCTTCGCGGGTAAATATTCGACGTTCGTGGCTAGGTTCTTTTCGCCTTCCTTGGTGTATTGAACCGTAGCCGATGAGCCAAGACCGATATCAGCTATCTTAGCATTGACATATTCCTTCTGCGTCGGTTGAAACTTCGCATCGTAGTCGATCGTCACCAACTTGCCTTCCTTGGTCACGATGATCATGTAGTTCTTTTCGGTGTCGAGCAGGCCGATATCGCCCGCCAACTTGGTCGCCTTGGCTTTCTCCGCTACTTTCTCACCGGCCTTTTCAGCCGGTGCTTTGGCCTCTGCTTTCGCCGCCGGAGCCGGTGCGGGTGTTGGTTTTGGCGCCATCTCTTCTTGTGTCGCGCACGACG
>CAYZJE010000142.1:0-7524 GCA_964478485.1 uncultured Syntrophobacter sp.
CTCACGACTTTAATCGAAGAAGCTTCCGACCTTGCGCCCATGTCACTCGCCGAGGCGGAACGCCAGGCGATCGAGCGCACGCTTGGCGCCACCGCGGGCAACAAGACTCAAGCTGCCCAATTGCTCGGCATCACGCCAAAGCCGCTCAACGCCAAGCTCGCGCTTTACTCGAAAGAGTAAAATTTTCCGCGCCAGTCGTTCTTTCACTGGCCGCGCAATGCTTGGTAGTGAAAATCCGTCATGCCGGTGAAAACCGGCATCCAGCCTTTGCCCCATGAATCTCTCAAGCCCCAGTAAGATGCCTGGATTCCGGCCTGCGCCGGAATGACGGACGCGAATTCGACTTCGATTTGCCCGACTCACAGCCGGACGTAGAATCGACCAGTAATTTGTCCCGCTGCCATGACTTTTTTACCGGTCGTCGTTCCCGGCTCGGTTCTCTAAGCCGTTAAAATCTCACGGTTTCAGGCTGGCATTCTGGTTGCTCTAACGCTTGGTCGAGGGAGCCAAACAATGAAACCGCAAAAAACCAACGAGAACAAAACCATGAAGTCAGCCAATTTCGCCGCGATTATCGCGATCGTCGCGGAAATGGCCCGCTGTCTCAATCAGAATATCGCCAAGGTTCACGTCGGGCCGCTCGATTCGAGACTGACGGGCGATGGAACGGTCGATTTCGCAAGACTCATTGCGGTAAATTCTCGATCTTAACGGGGGCGGTGATGCAATCGGCTAAGGTTGTTGCGCTGTTGGTGCTTTTCAATGCCCTCTTGAGCATTGGCACAACCTCGGGCGGCGCCGCGCAGGCTAAGCACTCGCCCGGTCAGCGCGGCGGTCAGGCGGCTCAGCAGATGAACTCAAAAGGCTCGGCGCATGGCAAGCAGCGATGGTCCGCCGATCCCGAGCGCGGTTGGGTACGCGGCGACGAAGCCCAGGGAGCGAATGATCAACCAGCGGCAAACAAGCGGCGCAATCAAAACCGAGCCCGATCAAACGATAAAGGGAAAAAGCTTTGACTCAATATAATGATTCTGCTGAAAAACCACGTTCACCCTTCGACAAAGCTCAGGGCGAACGGAAATTGAATTGATAAGATTGAGAATTTTCCGTTCATGCTGAGCCCGTCGAAGCATTCCTAAGGTTTTTCAGCAGAATCAATAAATCAGAGGAGGGGGAGCTATGACGGGAAGTAAATGCATTCTAATGGGCACGGGAGTGACGCTCGTAGCGCTAACAGTTTTACTGGCAGGCTGTTCGGGTGGTTCGCTCAGCACCCGTGAAAAAGGCGCCGGCATCGGCGCCCTCGGCGGCGCGGCGGCGGGAGGCATCATCGGCTCGGCGGTGGGCCGCCCAGGAGCCGGTGCGGCGATCGGTGGCGCGTTTGGTTTAGGCGCTGGCGCGCTGGTCGGCGACCAGCTGCAAGGCCACGAGAACACCAACTACCAACAACAGCAGCAAATCAACCGCAATCAAGCCGAACTCGATCGCCAGCGCCAAGACATTCAGCGTCTGCAGCGCCAGAGAACGGAATACTAGCCTGGACTACGAGGGAAACTCACTACACTGTGTCGATCGAGGTGCGACCCTGGAGGAGCGAAGGCACCAGCGCAAATGTTTCATCGTATTCTCGGCGCTCGGCACGATGCTTGAACTTTCCAGGGGTGATTTCAGAGATAACTTGCCCCGCTTGCCTCATCAAGGCACAACTGCATTGCCTTCGTTCCGGAAGGGTTGCATCTCGATCGCGGCCTGGCGTGAATAACCCGGGCTAGCAGCTACCCAAAAGCCCGCAAGCTTGTTCCGATTGACAGAATCCATCGCCAGTGACTATTCTCCGGTCGTTGAATCAAGCCTAGCCGATACCCGGAGGACTAGTTATGAAAACGATCGATGCCGATGGCCATATCGTCGAGAAAGATATCGACATCAGAAAATATTTGCCCGAACCCTATTCCAAGCGCGGCGGGCCGCTACTGCCCTCGGACGGCTTGGACACCGGCATGGGCGGCCAAGTCGGCGGCATGGAAGGCAATGATATTCCGACCCGGCTCAAAGACATGGACAAAGAAGGCATCGACCTGTCGGTGCTGTTTCCCACCAGTAGCTTCGCCGTCGCCGGTTTCATGGAACGCGCTTACGCGGTCGCCTACGCGCGCGCGTACAATGATTTTATCTCCGACGTTTGTCAGGCGAGTCCGCGCTTGAAAGGCGTTGCGCTGTTGCCGATGCAAGATCCGGCCGCGGCGGTCGAGGAAGCCAACCGCGCGGTGACGAAGTTGGGCCTGGCGGCCATCGCCGTGGCCACCCAAGGCATGAAAGATCATCTCGGTTCGCAAATTTATTGGCCGCTCTATGAAGAGCTGCAGCGCTTGAATACGCCGCTCTGCGTGCACAACCGGCGCGAGGGACCGGCGGGGGAGAAACGTTTCGATAGTTTTATCTTCATGCACACCATCGGCCGGCCGGTGGAAACTTTTATTCAGTTCGCCGGCTTAATGTACGGCGGCATCGCCGAGCGTTTTCCCAAGCTAAGAATCTCCTTTCTCGAATGCGGCGTCGGCTGGGTGCCCTACTGGATCGAACGCATGGATGAAGAGTGGGAAAAACGCGGCAAAGTGGAAGCGCCGCACTGTAAACACAAGCCCAGCGAATATATCAGTCAGGGCAATTGGTTCTTCGCCACGGAACCGGAAGAAGAAACCCTGCCTTACGTGATCGACCGCATCGGCGACGACAAAATCGTCTTCGCCTCCGACTATCCGCACTGGGATGGCATGTTTCCCTATGTCACCGCGACCATCCGTGGTCGCAAGGACATCTCGGAGCAAGCCAAGAGTCGTGTGTTAGGCGACAACGCCAAGCGCTTTTATGGGTGGCAGTAGGATGAGAAGCACGCTTGGACTGATTCTAACATTCGCACTGAGCACATTCGTGCTGGCGACAGATTGCGTAAACGCCGCTGAATCTGGCAGCCTGCGCAAAGTGCGCATGGCGTTCACCTCACTGTCATCGGTCATGTGTCCGCCCTGGATCGCCCGTGAGATTGGCATTTTCAATAAGCACGGCTTGGATGTCGAAGTCATCGCCACCCCTACCGGCGTCGAAGGCATGAACGCGCTGATCGCCGGCGAAGTGCAATTTCTGCAAATCTCCGGCGGCACCAGCGCCAGCGCGGCGTTGGGCGGCGCCGATGTCATGGTCGTCGGCACAACGCTCGACGTGCTGGTGCAAAGCCTGATGGCACGGCCAGAGATTGAAAAAGCCGAACAATTGAAAGGTAAGTCCGTCGGCATCACCCGTTTTGGCACTTCGATCGACGTCGGCGCGCGCTTGGCGCTCAAGCATTTCGGTCTGGTGCCGGAGAAAGAAGTTGCCATCGTCCAAGTCGGCGGCATGGAATCGATGGTCACGGCGCTCCAGACCAATCGCATTCAAGCGGGCATTCTTTCCTATCCGGCGATCACCCAGGCGTTGAAGCTCGGTCATCGCGTTCTGCTTGACGTAGCCTCGCTGGGAATCCCCTACGCATTCACTGGCATGACGACCCGCGGCCGCTTGATCAAAGAAGATCCCGATCTAGTGCGCCGCTACATGATGGCGCAAACCGAGGCGATCGCCCGCGCCAAGCGCGATAAGAATCTCGCGCTCAAAGTCATGGGCAAATATCTGCGCACGGCCAATCCCAACGCGCTCGCCGAGTCCTACGACATCGACGTGCAGAAATATATGTTGCGCGTGCCGCTGACCACCGCCGAAGCGATGAAATCCGTGCTCGACGATCTGGCGGGAAGAATTCCGAAGGCCAAAGACGCCGACCCGAAAAGGTTTTACGACGACACTTTTGTCCGCCAGATGCAGTCGAGCGGTTTCATCGACGCGCTTTACAAATAAGGTTCTGCCGGGTTTTCTTGGAAGATATTTTCACCACGAAGGCGCGAAGGACACGAAGGTTTCGGATAATTAAGACTCCGAACTTCGGCCTAAAGCCTTCGGGCGACAGGCCGAACTTCGTGCTCATAGCCCGTGGTGAGCGTAGTCGAACCAAGTCCTCCTTTGAAAATACGGTGTAGGATGCGGTGACCAACGGGAACCGCATCGGTTGTGACCCGCATGCGCTCGATGCGGTTCGTGAACTCACCACATCCTACAAAGCGGGGAAGAATCCGTCCATTTTCATGCTCTGTGGACGAGCGCAGCTCATGGCACACTTCGTGGTGAAAACATCTTCACAGTAAACCCGGAAAAACCTTTTTTAATGGGTGAACATCCCGTGCGAGAAATCCCGTAGGGGCGGGTTTCAAACCCGCCCGTCCGATCTTCGCGTCTCAGCGAATCTCAAACAGCATCACCTTGTGGTCGTGCACAAACGTGCCTTTGACATCTTCGACTCGGTCCGGCACCCAACCTTCAATCGGATAGTCGTGGGATATCACCCGCGTACCGGGCTTGAGCTGGCGATCCAAGATCGGCCGTAGCTTGGCGTTGAAATCCGGCAGCATATAGAGCGTCACCACCGTTGCCGGCGAGACATCGACGGTAAAGGCGTCCTGGGCGCGAAATTCGACCAAGTGCTCGACCTTTTCCCGAAACGCGTTGCTGCGCGCCTTGAGCACTAAGTCTTCATCGATTTCGATGCCGACGCCGCGCACGCCGTATTTTTTCGCCGCGCCAATGATGATCGCGCCGTCGCCGCTGCCGATATCGTAAATTAAGTCTCCCGGTTTCACCCGCGCCATTTCGAGCATGCGGTCGATCACCTCCGGTGTCGAGCGCACGAACGGAACTTCACCGTCGGTCCACACGGCAACCGACGAGCCGCAGCCGGTAACCAGTAGCAAAATGAAACTGAACGTCAAGCCTTTTAGAATCTGATTCATCGTCGTCCGCCTGTCGAATTATTCTTGCGATTCTGCTGAAAAACCCCTAGGAATGCTTCGACAAGCTCAGCATGAACGGATAATTCTTAACGTTAACAATTCCGTCCCCGTTCGTCCTGAGGCTCTCGAAGGATGAACGGAGGATTTTTCAGCAGAGTCTCTTGCCGACTCAATCGTTATAAGCGATTCGTATCCCGAGAGCCAGCCACAACGACGGCCCTTTTTGCGGCTTGACGTCCTGGACGTTCTTGACATCAAGGTCCGTTTGTTATGAACATTCGGCATCACGGCGCAGACACTCGGAGGAAAAACCATGGCAAGTTGGGACAATATTCTCACCGACCGCGACAAGGAAGTATTCAAACTCTCCGGTTTCGGCAAGAAAGCCGGCTTGGGCCAGCGGCCGGCGTTGCTCATCATTGACGTCAATTATAATTTTACCGGCGATAAGCCCGAGCCGATCTTGCAATCGGTCAAACGTTTTCGCACCAGCTGCGGCGAAGAAGGTTGGCAAGGGGTTTATAAAATCCGCGAACTGCTTAGCGAAACGCGCAAGAAGCACATGCCTACGTTTTACACCACCGCCGAGGAAAATCGCGCCAATAGCACGGTGTTGATTGGCGGCTGGGCGGCTAAGAGTAATCGCAGCACCGAAGACATGACCGATCAGTGGGAGAAGGCCAATCAGATCGTCGAGGAAATCGCTCCTCAGCCGGGTGACATCGTTGTGCACAAACAAAAGCCCAGTGCTTTTTTCGGCACGCCGCTGATGAGCATGCTCACCGAAGTGCATGCCGACAGCTTGCTCGTCTGCGGCACCACCACCAGCGGCTGCGTGCGCGCCAGTGTCATCGACGCGTTTTCTTACAACATGAAAGTGTCGGTGGTCGAAGAATGCGTCTTCGACCGCGGCCAAGCCTCGCATAAAATTAATCTCTTTGACATGGCGATGAAGTACGCCGACGTAATCCCGCTCAAGGAGGCCGTCGAATACGTCCGCGCCTTGCCGGACAATCTCTACGCGCCGGCGCTGTGAGCGTTTTCTCGAATTGCCAGATTACATGAACATCAGGAAAGAATAGAGACCAGTCCGCGTCTTGAGATTCTGGCGAAGAAAGGCCCCTGCCGTCGAAGAGCCACACGGAAAATCCTTGGGAGGGCTTTCACAAAAGCGTCGGCCATTTCCTGGGCCTTCATTTCACCACTGCCGAAGATATAGACTCGCACTTTATTGCTTCGATACGCTTCCAGTTCCACGGGTCGGTAACGAATTCGATCATCTTTGGTAAGAACTATCCAGCCGCGTTTTCCAACCTCCGAGAGCCAATCTTTATCCGACGCGTCCTGAGGAAAGTGATCATCGTGGATCTCTACCTGTACGCCGTTTCGGCGAAGTTCATCCGCGATAATTTTTTGCCCCAAGGAACGATCGATGAAAAAAACCAGGGAAGACTTAGGCGGCGTCGAGCCAGAGTTCGCAGCGGATCGCTTCCTCGATGTCCGATCTGGTGCGGCCATAGTCCTCCGCTAACTCTTCTATCGACTCGCCCGCCTTGTAACGCTGGGCGATGATCGTCGTCGCGATTCCCGTACCTGCCAAAACCGGCCGCCCAAAAGAAATGTTGGGATCAATGGCGATTATCTTTGGCTCGTCTGGCTTGCGCTCCCTCGTAAACGGGTAAAGCCTTATCGGCAAACCGGTGGTATCCCGCTCGATTCGCCGCAGGTGTGCCTCGATAAGCTCCTTGATGACTAGCTGCCCTTCCTGAGAGATATTTACCAACTGTCCAAACATCTCCACGAAAAGGTCCACTTTGTCCGTCACAAACTTCTGCTCCGCCAGAGGATGTGAGGAGCCCAATTGCTTCTTCAAATAGTCAGCAGCTTTTCGTACTCGCCAGAGGGCGACCCCGTGTGCCCGCCTGATCGCGTCCAGCACGTGAGCTTCGACGAGATTTACAAAGGACAGAAGTCGTTGATCCTTATCCGGAAGTTCGATGATCGGCCGAAAAAAACTTTTTCCGGTTCCGGTGGGATAGTGACGCCCTAACACCCAGGACCGCAGCGTGGCTTTCGGAACGCCGAGGTAGTGGGCCGCCTCATTGATCCCGTAGGCCGGCACCGAGCGCAAATCACGGATTTTATCTGGCTTGATAATCTTCACGTCAACCGCAAGCATACACCAAGACATTGCACACCTTCAACGACGATTTCTCTTACAACCTGAAAGTCGCCGTGGTCGAGTTGTGCATATTCGACCGCGGACAAGGCTCGCACAAGATCAACCTCCCCGATATGGCGATGAAATCCGCCGACGTGATCCCGCTCAAAGAAGCGATTGACTACATCTGCGGCTTACCCGACAATCTGTACGCGCCGGCCTTGTAAGAAGTTTTTCGTATTTCACATTGCGGCGCTCGAATGGGAACGGCACATAACTTTGCCGCTATAAATCGTGATCACCGCCCACGCCGACATCGTCGGAAGCCTGCTTCGACCGGCCCAACTGCTTGACGCCCGACAGCAACTCGCTACCGGTGCGATCACTGCCGCTCAATTTAATGAAATTGAAGATCGCGCCGTCGACGACGCCATTGCTTTACAGGAAAGTGTCGGCCTCGAAGTTGTCACCGACGGCGAGATGCGC
>CAYZJE010000143.1:0-7882 GCA_964478485.1 uncultured Syntrophobacter sp.
AAAAGAAAGAGCCCCCGCCTGAATCGAACGGTTAACCATCGCCGCGATGCGGTCGGGCTCGCCGCCAAAGGCGATCACCTTATAATCTTTTCCCGGCTCCATTTTAAAGTGTTTCCCC
This sequence comes from uncultured Syntrophobacter sp., assembly GCA_964478485.1. GTDB lineage: Bacteria > Desulfobacterota > Binatia > UBA9968 > UBA9968 > DP-20. The sequence goes on from CAYZJE010000143.1 coordinate 119, forward strand.
AGCGTGACCACGATCTCGCTGTAGTCAGCCGAGCCGGGCCGGCCGAGACCGATGGTCTTCCCCTTGAGATCCTCGACGCGTTTTATCTCCGGCGCCGTCGTCAGCGTCCACTGTGAAATCAGCGACTGTCCCACCACAAAAATCAGCGGCGCTCCCTGAAGTATCGCCTCCGAACCGCCGGCGGGGATAGGCACGAACTCGATTTCCTTGGCGATCGCCGCGCGCACCAGCACCCCTCCCGTGGTGGCGATAAAGGCGGCGTCGAATCCTTCGCCCTTGAAAAAGCCTTTATCCATGGCGACGTAAGATGGAATATGAAAGCCGCTCCCGCCGACGGTCCTGCCGACTTTAATCTTGGCGCCTTGGCCAAGGGCGGGAGACGCTTCGATCGCAGCGATAGAAAGAGCCACGGCGATCATTACCAATCGCATTCTCTGCCTGTTCCGAGTCAGCATACCCAATGCCTCCTTTTTCCAGTCCGCTCGACGCCTGCTGTCCGTCGAGTCGATAGCGGTCCCGTGAGCGAAATCTAGCTGCAAACGGTGCTCAAGGCAAGAGAAAATGTCGGTGATTGACAGCCGTTTTTCGGCCAACTAAGGTGAGCAGCGGAAAGGGAGGAGATTAATCATGAACATTCTCATCACCGGCGCCGGTCTGATCGGCAGCCACGCGGCGCGGCAAATGGTCGACGCCGGACACAAAGTCGTGCTCTTCGATCTGTCGCCGAACCGGGACTACATTGGCAAAGTGGTCGGCAAAGACAAAGCCGATGTCGTCGCCGCCAACATGCTCGACTTGCCGGCGCTGCTGACCGCGCTGGAGCGATTCAACGTCGACACGATGGTGTCCACCGCGGGTTTGATCGGCGGGCGCGTTCAGGAGAATTCCTACACCGGGGCGACCAACAATATTCTTGGCACGATCAATGTGCTCGAAGCCGCCCGCCTAAGAAAATTACGGCGGGTGGTTTACGTCAGCACCTTCGGCGTTTACGACCGTGAGAAAATTTCCGACAGCGTCATCCGCGAAACTCACTCCATCGGCGGCCACAATCTCTACGCCACCACCAAAGTTTGCTCGGAGCATTTGGTCCATGCCTACGCCAGCATGTACAACCTCGACACGATGATCATCCGTCCCGGTGGCGTGTTTGGCCGCGGTTTCTACGTCGGCGGCTCCACCGTCGGCAAAGTCATGCGCGACTTGGCCTTGAGTATGATCAAAGGCGAGCCGATCACGATTGAGGCAAAAACCTACGGTCCCAACGAATATGTCTACGGCAAAGATGTCGGCCTGGCACTCTTCCTCGCTTGCCAAGCGCAGAATCCCAAGCAGCGCACCTACAACGCCGGCACCGGCGTTGTCCACGGCGCCGAAGAATTGGCCCAAGTCGTCCGCGAAGTCGCACCGAAAGTCGAAGTCAAAGTCAGCGGTTCAACCACAGCGGAAAAAAGCCGAAACATACCGATGGACCTCAGCGTGTCCAAAGCGGAGTTAGGCTACGCGCCAAAATTTTCGCTCAAAGAAGCGCTACGAGATTACATGGACGAGCTGTGGAACGAAGGATCCAGGGGCTAACGACTGAGAACGATCGATTGACTTGTAGCGGCGCAGCATGCTGCGCCCTTTTATTCCGCAACGGCTAGCTCAATCAGAGAACTTGAACCGAATCATAAAATACAGCGCCGCCACGCCGTCCTTCCAGGTGATCTTCTTGCCCTCTTCATAGGTGCGGCCGTGGTAGGAGATCGGCACCTCGTAAAACCGGCAGCCTTTCTTCGCCAGTTTCATGGTGATTTCCGGTTCGAAACCGAAGCGCCGCGATTTTAACTCGATACCTTGCAGTATTTCCGCGCGAAAAACTTTGTAGCCGACTTCCATATCGGAGAGATTCAAATTGGACAGCATGTTGGACAGCAGCGTTAGCACTCGATTGCCCATCGAGTGCCAAAAAAAGAACACCCGGTGCGCGCCGCCGCCGGCGAAGCGCGTGCCGTAAACGACATCGGCCAAGCCTTTTTGGATCGGTTCCAGCAGAGTTGGATAATCCGCCGGGTCGTATTCCAGATCAGCGTCCTGAACCAACACGATATCGCCGGTCACATGGCTGAGCGCGGTCTTGAGCGCGGCGCCCTTGCCTTGATTCTGCGGCTGAAAGAAAACTTTGAGCTGATTGAGCGGATCGTTAGCGCGCTGATTTTCTTCTTGGAGGCGCGTGAGAATCTCGCGGCTGCGGTCTTGCGAACCGTCGTCGACAAGAATGATCTCCTTGGCCATCGGAAAAGCGCAGACACGGCGCACCACTTCGGCCAGCGTTCGCTCTTCGTTGTAGACCGGCACTAGGACGGAAAGCTTCACTGTTCGAATTCGCGCTTCTTTAGCTCGCGCACGAAGGCGGAGAGTTGGGGATCGGCGCTGACCGCCTCGTTGATCTTCGCCTGAAATTCGGCGGCGGCGTGCTCCAGAGGACTGGTATCGACGCGCAGGCCGAGCCATTGATTCAAGCGCAGCAGCAGCGCCAGGGTGCCGCGCGGATTGGGCGACACCGAAAGATAATGCGGTAGCGAGGCCCACAAACTCAGATGCGGCATGCCGGCCACGCGGCACGCGTCGGTCAAAACGCCGACGATGCCGGTTGGCCCTTGATAGCGCGACGGCGACAGTTCGAGTTCTTCCATTAGTTTGGGATCGGTGGAAAAACCGGTGAGCGGCACCGGCCGGGTATAGAGCACTTCGTCGAGATAGGCCCCTAAAGTCACCACCATCTCGATCCGGCACTCGCGCGCGAAGCGCAGCATGGTTTCCGAGAAGGTGCGCCAACGCAGATGCGGCTCGGCGCCGATGCCGAGAACATAATCCTTGTCCATACCCATGCCCGGCCCGGTATAGAAATCGTAAGACGGCCAGTGAATCTCGCGAATCTTGCTATCGTTGATGCGCACCACCGGACGCTGCCGGTAAAAATCATAAAATTCTTCGGCATCGATGGTGGCGAATTTTTTGCTGGTCAGCTGATCGGCAAGATAGCGCACCGCCGTGGTCGCCGCCGCGCCGGCGTCGCTCCAACCGGCAAACGCGAGCAGCAAAATCGGACTCCGCAAAGCTGGGCGGTCGGTGAAACTAAGGGCATCCATGGTGATAGTAATGTAGCACAACACGACCCCGCGGCTCTAGTGAAAAAATGGTGATGCTTCAGTTTGATTGTGGCTCGGCTGCATGGCGTGGGAAAGATTTCTCGCTGCGCTCGAAATGACATCCTTCGAGCGGTTGTCATCCCGAACGAAGTGAGGGATCTTGCCGAACTGAACCACTACCGGAGAAAACACCGCGGAGAATCTGTTCACGCCGGTGCCAAGACGGCATGATTGCTTCCATCATGCGGCTAGGACTTCACTAACCGGTTTGCTATAGTGGCCGCATTGATCATGAACGAGCAAAAGCATCATCTGCTGCCGCTGTTTCAAAAAAACGAAGTGCTGTTCGGCCACGACGGCACGCCCGCTCTGATCGCCTGCGAAATCGCCGGCGAAAACAGCGTCAAACTCTTCTCCCGTGACGGCGACGCGACAAAAATAGAAATCGTTTCGTTTCAACCGCTCATGCTGTTGGAAGGCGATGAACCGCTCGCGGGCTGGACCGGCGAGGCCAAAATCGAGAAACTCGCCGGCGCTGGCGCTTTTAACCGCCTCGGGTTATTTCCGAATCTTAAACAGCTCGATGACGCCAAAAACTATCTGCAAAAGAAAACCGGCAAGACGCCGTCCGCCGGCGATGCGCCCTACTGGTATTTTAACGACCCGCTGCAGCAGTTTTTCCTACTCTCCGGCAAGACCCATTTTATCGGCATGACGTTTCGCGATTTGAAGCGCTTGCAGCTCGATATCGAGACCTATTGCCAAGCGGGCTTCTCATTTCCCAACCCAGCGCGCGACACCGACCGCATCACCGCCATCGCGCTATCAGATTCTACCGGCTGGGAAAGATTGATCTCCGGCAAGGAGTTCGGCGAAGCGGAGATGCTCAAGGAATTGGTCAAAGAAATTCAGCACCGTGATCCCGATGTCATCGAAGGGCACAATCTGTTTCGCTTCGACCTGGAATATATCGAGGCGCGCGCCAAGCGCCACAAGGTGGCGTTGAACTTCGGCCGCGACGCCTCACGTTTGGCTGGCCACGCCTCGCGCATGCAAATGGCCGAGCGGACGATTACCTATCGGAAATACGAAATCTTTGGGCGCCACATCATCGACACCTGGATTCTCGCGCAGCACTACGACGTCGCCACCAGGGAATTGGCAAGCTTTGGCCTCAAGGACATTGCGCGCCACTTCGGTATCGCCGGCGTTGACCGAACCTACGTCCCGGGCGATAAGACCAGCTGGTATTTTGATCACGATCCCGACACCTTGTTTCGCTACGCCCTGGACGACGTGCGCGAAACCCGGGCGATCTCGGCAATCCTCTCGCCCAGCTATTTCGTCGAGGCGCAGATTTTTCCCTTCAGCTATCAAAACATTCCACTGCGCGGCAACGCGACCAAAATCGACGCGCTGTTCCTGCGCGAGTACCTGTACCAACGTCACTCCGTGCCCTATCCCGATGCCGGACGCGACGTAGTCGGCGGCTTCACCGATATTGAATTTCAGGGCGCCGCCAACCGGGTGCTCCACTGCGACGTGACTTCGCTCTATCCGTCGATCATGCTGGTTTATAAATATCTGCCAAAGAAAGACCAGCTCGGCGTGTTTCCCGGCCTGTTGAGCGACCTGCGCAGCTTTCGCGTCAAAGCCAAGGATCTCGCGCGCGACGCCAAAGACGATGAAAGCCGCCTCTATTTCAATGCGCTGCAATCGACGTTTAAAATCCTCATCAACTCGTTTTACGGCTACCTCGGTTTCTCCATGGCTCACTTCAACGACTTCGACGCCGCCAACCAAGTGACCGCGAAGGGCCGTGAGTTGATCCAGTCCGCGGTCGCCTGGCTCAAGGACAAGCACGCCAAGATCATCGAAGTCGACACCGATGGGATCTATTTCGTCCCGCCGGACAGTGTAAAAACTGCGGCGGATGAGGAGCGGCTGATCGCGAATCTTGGAGAGATTCTACCGAAAGGCATCGAGCTTGAACTCGATGGCCGTTATCCGGCGATGTTCAGCTATAAGATGAAAAACTACGCTTTGCTCGACGAGCAAGGCCGGCTGCGCATCAAAGGCTCGGGGCTGCGCTCACGCGGCTTGGAATTGTTCCAGCGCGAATGGCTGGAAGAGATGCTCTTGCTGCTACTCAAAGGCAAGCAAGAAAAAATCGCCGAGCTTTACGCCCAATACCAGCGCGACATTGAGCAACACAAACGAGATATTTCTTGGCTCGCCAAGACCGAGACGCTGCAAGATTCCCTCGATAGTTATCAGGCCAAGGTGAAAGCCAAAAAGCGTAACGCTGCGGCGCCCTATGAACTCGCGCTCAAAGCCGAGCGGCCGTACCAACCGGGCGATCAGGTTTCTTACTACGTCACCGGAAGCAAGGCGAAAGTGAAGATCAGCGAAAACTGTAAACTCGCAACCGACTGGGACGCCGCCAAGCCGGACGAGAACGTCGAGCATTACAAAGCCAAGCTCAAAGAGCTGTACGAGAAGTTTCGGCCATGGATTGACGGCAACCAACAGGGGATTCTGAAGATGGAAGATGGAGGATCAAGGATTGATGATTGAGAATTGCGCTCCTCCATCCGCCATTATCTATCCTCAGAATAGCGTAGCTCTCTGCTAGCAAACGGGAAAGGTGGACATGTCGGAAAGGGTCGCACTGATCACTGGTGGCGCCAAAGGCATTGGCCGAGCCGTCGCCTTAGACGTAGCATCTCAAGGCTGGGCGGTGGCGATTTGCTATCGAACCAGTGCCAAAGAAGCGGCTGAAGTCATCGACATAGTTCGGAAGAATGGCGCTGCCGGTCTCGCCGTCGAATCCGACGTGTCGAATCCCGCAGCCGCCAGGAACTTAGTCGAGCGCGTGCGGCAAGAGTACGGCCGCGTCGACGCGCTGATCAACTGCGCCGGCCCCTATCATCGCGTTTCCTTGCTCAAAGAAACCAACGACGGCTGGCACGCGATGTTCGACAACAACCTGCACCCGGTATTCTATCTGACTCAAGCGGTCATCCCGATCATGAAAGCGCAGCAATGGGGCCGTATCGTTAGCTTCAGCATGGCCAACGCCGAGCAGCTGATCGCCCAGCCGCAGCTAACAGCGCACTACATTACTAAAGTCGGGCTACTCGCCCTGTCGCGCTCCTTCGCCAAATTAATTGCTCCGGATGGCATCACCATGAACTGCATCTCGCCGGGCTTCATCGATTCCGGCAGCTCATCCAAAGTCGATCTCGACAAGATGGTAAAATCAATACCGGCGGGCTACGTTGGCAGTGTCGACGACGCGGTGGGCGCGGTTCGCTACCTATTGTCCGACCAAGCGCGTTATGTTAATGGCGCGAACATACAGCTCAGCGGCGCTTGGGGTGTTTGAGAAAAAAGCTTGAAGGCAAAGGGATAACGTAAGAGAATAATCCAAGCGAAACCTTAATGGCCATCAACAAAGATCAAGAACGGGCTGTCGAACTGATCGGCCGAGCGATGCAGCATCAGATGGCGCAGGAGTTCGACCAGGCGATCCGGTTGTACAAGCAGTCCATCGCGCTTTACCCCACCGCCGATGCGTATACCTACTTAGGCTGGGCGTACAGTTTTAAAGGCCGATTGGACGAAGCCATTGCGCAGTGCGAGATCGCTATTCGCCTCGATCCCGAGTTCGGCAATCCCTACAACGACATCGGCGTTTATTTGATGCAGCAGCAAAAACTCGACGACGCGATCCCTTGGCTGGAACGGGCCAAAAACGCCAAACGCTACGAGCCGCGCCATTTTCCTTATATCAATTTGGGCCGAGTCTATCTGACCAAGGGGATGATCCAGAAAGCGATTGAGGAGTTTAACGGCTCGCTCAGCATCAATCCGGACGACACCGAGCTGGCGCAGCTGGTCGAGGAGCTAACAGCTAAGTTGCAGTAGCCGGCAAAGCTTACTCTACCGCGCCGATCGCCGCTTCAAATATCTCCACCGCCGTCGCCACTTCCTTCTCCGTCACAATCAACGGCGGGCAAAAACGCAGCGTGCTCTCGCCGCAGCTAAGCAGCAGCAAACCCTTCTCGAAACATCGTTGCATCACGCGATCACGCAATTGGCCGTCCGGCTGGCGACCGCCGTCTTCGAAATCGACCCCGATCATCAGTCCCAAACCGCGCACGTCGCCGATCACGGCGTGGCTTTGCTTGACCTGCGTTAATCGATCTTTCAAAACCGCGCCGACTTTTGCTGAATTGGCAACCAAACCTTCTTCGAGAAGCGCAATTGTCGCCAGCGCCGCGGCGCACGCGACCGGGTTTCCGCCAAACGTGCTGGCGTGCGTGCCCGCCGGCCACGACATCACCTCGGCCCGCGCGGTGGCCACACCAAGCGGAAGCCCTGACGCGATCCCCTTGCCGATGGTAACGATGTCGGGCTCGACGCCGCTGTGCTCGACGGCGAACATCTTCCCCGTCCGCCCCATGCCCGACTGCACTTCATCGACAATCAGCTGAATGCCGTGCCTCGTCGTCAGCTCGCGCAGTTCCTGCAGGAATGCAAGCGGCGGGACGATATAGCCGCCCTCGCCCTGAATGGGCTCGACGATCACCGCCGCCACCTCGTCAGGCGCGACGAGATGCACGAA
>CAYZJE010000144.1:0-10534 GCA_964478485.1 uncultured Syntrophobacter sp.
AGCGCCCCTCAGTGCGATGCGCGCGTTATACCAATTCATCAGCCCTGAAATCGCCAGGCTGATGGCGAGATAAACGAGCATGATGATCGCGACGCCCTCGATGGCTTGGCCGGTTTGATTGATCGTGGTATTGGCAATGGCGACCAGATCGGGATAGCCGATGGCGACCGCAAGCGAGCTGTTCTTGGTGCAGTTCAAGTATTGACTGGTTACCGGCGGCACGATGACCCGCAGGGCCTGGGGCACAATAACGAAGCGCATGACTTGACGGCCGTTAAGGCCGAGCGAACGAGCCGCCTCGAACTGGCCGCGATCTACGGATAAAATGCCGGCACGGACGATTTCACCGATGAACGCCGCCGTGTAGAGCGTCAGACCGAGAAAGAGCGCGGCGAATTCGGGCGACAGTGAGCCGCCGCCGGAAAAATTGAAACCGCTGAGCGACGGGTAGTCAAGCGCGACTGGAAATTTCGCCATAAGCGTGGGAAAGGCGAAACCGCGGTTGCTGAGAAATACCCCCGGCAGTGGCCGCAGCGCATGCGCCGGCGGCGGTAGGCTTTCGGTAATGACGGCGTACCAAAAAAACAACTGCACGATCAACGGCACGTTACGGATGACTTCGACGTAGGCGGAAGCGAGCTTTGCCAGCAGCCAATTCGGTGCTAGGCGCGCCAAGCCGAGGGCGCTGCCGATTAAGCTTGAAAATAAAATCGCCGGCAGTGCGATGCGAAGGGTGTTCAAGAGGCCAATGGCGAGCGCTCTTAGATAGCTGTCGCTGGCGCTGTACGCCAGCAGCGTGGTCTCGCCAATTTCAAAGCCCGCTTCCCGGCTAAGAAAACCGAACCCGCTGGCGATACGGCGGGCGAGGAGATTCTCGATAGCATTCGAAATGAAATACCAAGCGGCTAGCACAAGCGCGGCCGCTAACAGCGCTTGATAGACAAAAGCGCGATGGCGCGGCGCAAATATCTGCCGCGCGGATTGATTTTTGCCGGTAGTCTCGGCGGCCATGGCAAATCAAGTTAAATCGCGTGCGGGCTTTGAACCCCGCCGCCAATTGCAATTTGGCAAAGGGGATGCTTGCCCCCTTTGGAAACCCCAGTTAACAGTGCCCGCCCCAAGAGGCGGGGTTAGATCGAATCAAACAAGCGGCAAACTCATCGCAGTGGCGGCGCGAACATTAGGCCGCCACGATTCCACAGCTTGTTGAGGCCGCGGTCGAGACCCAGCGGCGTGAGATTTCGTTCGAAGCTCTCGCCGTAGTTGCCCACCTGCTTGATGATGTTGTAGGCCCAGCGGTTGTCTAGGCCGAGCATCTTGCCGATATCGCCGGTGGCGCCGACGAAACGCTGAATCACCGGGTTGGCGCTCTTGGCCTGTGCTTCGATGTTCTTCGACGTGAGGCCGATCTCCTCGCCGTCGATCATCGCATAGAGCGACCATTTGACCACGTCGAACCAGTGATCGTCGCCATGGCGCACCACCGGGCCGAAGGGCTCTTTGGAAATGATCTCTGGCAAGATCACATGATCGGCGCCATTGGCCGCGCGCGATGAACGCACGACGACCAGTCCCGACACGTCAGTGGTGTAGACATCGCAGCGTCCAGCAAAATAGGCGCTCAGCACTTCTTCCAACTTTTCGATCACCACCGGTTTGAACTTCATGTCGTTGGCGCGGAAATAGTCGGCCAGATTGAGTTCTGTCGTGGTGCCGGGCTGGACGCACACCGCCGCGCCACCCAGTTGTTTGGCGCTTTTTACGTTGCGTTTTTTGCTTACCATGAAGCCCTGGCCGTCATAGAAGTTGACGCCGACGAAGTTGAGGCCTAGACGAGTATCGCGGGTAATCGTCCAAGTGGTATTGCGCGACAGCAGGTCGACCTCGCCCGACTGCAAGGCGGTAAAGCGTTGTTGCGCGGTGAGCGGCGTGAAGCGAACTTTTTTCGCGTCGCCAAACAGGGCCGCGGCGACCGCCCGGCACAGATCCACGTCGATGCCGCGCCATTCGCCGTTGCTATCCGGCTGCGAGAAGCCGGCAAGACCGGTGTTCACGCCGCACTGAATGAAACCTTTCTTCACGACCGCGTCAGCGGTCACGCCGGCGTGGCCGTCGCTTGCGCTCAAAACCAGCAAAAGGAGTGACACGATCGATTTTTTCATTGCTATGAGTATTTCTTTCGGATAATTGCTCTTGTTGTGGCCCTGTCGAACTTAATACAATCGCAGAGATATTGACAGCAAGCGCCAGCGGTTTATAGATGTTTCCTTAAGAGAGGTAGTTCCGGGTTTCCTGTGAAGAGAAATTCACCACAGAGGCACAGAGTTCGCAGAGTTCGGAGAATTTCGTAATCATAAACTCTTTACTCTGCGCCCTCAGCGCCTCGGCGGTGCAATCTCCGAGCGGTGCCTCACAGGAAAGCCTGAAGACCCTATTACGAGTAGCTAGCGCGCAAGCAAGACGGAGGATCGAACCATGTCAAACGGCACAGTTGAGAGTGGCAGCGCGGCGCCCGGTGGATATCAACAGATGCTCGACGAACTACCTCGCACCGGGCCGGGAACCAAAGCGGGAGAGATGCTCAGGCGCTATTGGCATCCGGTCTGTTTGTCGGCGAGCCTCAGAGACATTCCCATCGCCGTGCGCGTGTTGGGCGAAGACTTGGTCGCGTTCCGCGACGGCCAGGGACGTCCGGGATTGTTGGGCATTCGCTGTCCCCATCGCCTGGCGTCTTTGGAATACGGCCAGGTGTGCGAGGACGGCTTGATGTGTTCCTACCATGGCTGGAAATACGACGCGCGCGGACATTGTATCGACACGCCGCTAGAGCCGCGCGACAGCAATCTCAAAAATAACATCCGCCATCTCTGGTATCCGATCGAAGAATGGGGCGGGGTGATTTGGACCTACATGGGTCCCGAGAAAGATAGTCCGCCGCCGCTGCCGAAAATCGACGTGTTGGCGCGCGCGGATGGGGTCGTGAAGCTGGTCGACGGCGATTTTCGCAATTATAACTATCTCAACTGGATGGAGAACTTCGCCGACATGGGCCACGCGACGATTCTGCACGGCCTGGTGGTGCGCGATTTGCCGGCCGAGCTCAAACCATTTAGCGATCCGAGCATCAAGAGCTGGTCGCCGCTGCCCATCGAGCATGTCGAGACCGACTACGGCATGAAGACCGTTTCGGTGCTCGACACGGGCGATCCAGAAGTGAAATTCGTCAACACCTGGGCGCTGGCGATGCCGATTCATTGGCGTTTCTCGGGGCTTCGCTCGGGTTTTCCGCCGGATTTTACCGATGAGCGCCAGGAAGGCGGCGGCATGATTCGCATTATCGACGACAGCCACTTCGAGCTGATTCGCTACAGTCTGACGCGCCAAGGCAATTTCACCGGCGGCTGGATGTTTGGGCTGCCGAAAGATCTTAAAGGCACGGCGGAGGAAAAAGCTTACGACAAACGGCGCTACAAGGGCTGGGAAGGCATTCCCGCTTTGGAAGATCTGGTCTTGCAAGAGTCCCAAGGAGCAATTCCCGAGCGCCGGCTGGAACATTTGGCGACCTCAGACCGCGGCGTCATCATGTTGCGGCGCATTTGGCACAAGGCGATGGCGGACGTCGCCGAAGGCAGAGATCCCAAGGGCGTCGAGCGCCAGTCCAAAGTTATGGTCGAGGTCGACACCTTTCACGGCCATGTCAAACTCGGCGATCTAAAAATCGGCCCGGAGAATATGCCTTCGTCGGCTGATGGTAGAGGTTTAATTCGCGATAAGGACGGCAATTTGGTGTTCGCCTAGAGAGCAAGCGAATCAGGCTGACAGCGCGTTAGATTCCAAGTTCTGCCCTTCAGCCTTTGGGCAATTAGATTCTATGTTAACCCCGCCTCTTGAGGCGGGCACAACTAAATGGGGTTTCCAAAGGGGGCGAGCATCCCCTTTGCGATATTTCAATAGCGGCGGGGTTAAATCCCCGCCCGCGAAGTGGCTTCGTTTAATTGATGACGATTCGGGTCGAAAGCTGAGAAACTTTGCGGAAAGTGGGTGGTCGTTGGCCGTATGGTGTGTTATGCTTTCACGAACAAGGAGAGACGTGATGAGCGAGACGGCCAACCGACTGTTTGTCGGTATCAAAGTCACCAAAGCGCTGCAGAATGATTTGGACAGCCCGGTGCCGGGAGTGAAGCAGTATTTCGACGGCATCAGCGGTAACTATTTGCAGATCGTCAGCTTACGCGATGAAAAGGTCATCGGCCGCTATTTGGACGATGGTTTTCCGGCGGCCAATCTTGGCGATGTGTCGCGCAACGTTTGTAGCTTGGTCATGCTGATCACCCGCGGTCGCCGCATCGAGGAAGACGAAGTCCATATTTACTCCTGTTGAGTTCCGCCGCTTACCGCTTCGACCGCTAGGTTAGTTTCACTGGTTTACTGTAGCCAAGTCGCTTTGCGAGATGTCAGAAAGATAAAACGCGCCACGGCGCGTTCAGGCTCGACGCCTATCGGCATCCGATCGGTTTTTCTGCTATAAAAGCGTCAATGAAGATTCTCCAGTTGACCCTTTGGATTTACCGGACGGCTTTCCAGCGGTCTTGGCAATCGGTGCGCAAGAACTGGGTGGTGAGTTTTGCGCCGGTGGTTTACGGCATTATTTTATCCATCGTCGTCAGTATAGTCGCGCCGCTGGGGATCGTCGGCGGTTTCATTTACTCGTTGGTAAGCGCCGCCTGTGCCAGTTCCGGTCTCTACTTGATCAAAAATTTGGTCGAGAGCGGCAAGGCTAACTTCAATGATTTCCTCAACGGTTTCACCGTTTATATTTGGGATGTGATCACGATTTCGTTTATCTTATGGATTCCCATGCGCGTGGCGGCGATGGGTCTGTCGTCGGTCCCCAATGGCGCGTTGCTCTTTTTTCTACTTCGGCTGGGCTTGTACGTGCTCCTCAACGCCGTGCCGGAGTTGATTTATCAAAGCCGAACGTCAGGACTTGAACTGATCGGCGCCAGCTACAACTTTATCGTCGAAAATTGGCTTGAGTGGCTGATTCCCAATCTTTTATGCGCCGTTGCCGGATACTTTCTCCTCGACCTGTTGGAGTCTTTGATTTTCAGCTTGCCGGCCTATGTAGCGCTATTTCTCTACGCGTTTGTCATCGGAATCGGTCTGGCTTATTTCATGACCCTGCGCGGCTTTTTGTTCGCTGAGCTGCACGGCACGACGCGGCGCAGCCGGTTGTACCGCTACAACGCGCGCTGAGCTATTCGGTTTATGCGCGCAACTTGAACTCTCAAAGCTCTTATGGTGTCTTGTTGGGACGCTCTAAATAAACAGGACAATTCGCGTACGGGGTATGACCCCCGCCGCCAATTGCAATTTGGCAAAGGGGATGCTCGCCCCCTTTGGATTCCCCATTTGAATGGCCCCCGCAGCAAGCTGCGGGAATTATTAGATTCAAAATGAAGATCACTAGCATTAAAGGTTTTGCTGACATCGTTCCCGGCGATGTGGAGACTTGGCAATTGGTCGAAGCCAAGGCGCGCCAGGTGTTCAATGTCTATAACTTCGCCGAAATTCGCATTCCCATCTTGGAGAAGACCGAGCTGTTCAGCCGCTCCATCGGCGAAACCACGGATATCGTCGAGAAGGAAATGTACACGTTCGAAGACCGCGACAGCCGCGCTCAAGAAACCGGCGAGAGCACCAAGCTCACGCTGCGCCCAGAGGGCACGGCGGGAGTCGTGCGCGCTTACGTCGAAGCCGAAATGTACAAGGTCGAGCCGGTTCGCAAGCTTTTTTACTTGGGGCCGATGTTTCGCCGCGAGCGGCCGCAAAAAGGTCGCATGCGCCAGTTCCATCAGATCGGCGCCGAGGCCTTGGGGCGCGCCGATCCGTTGATCGATGCGGAGATTTTGTTGCTGCTCAGCGATTTCTTTAATTCGCTCAGCTTGAACGAGCCGTCGTTGCAGATCAATTCCCTCGGCTGTTCCGAGTGCCGGCCGAAGTATCGAGAAAGCCTTTTAAAATTTTTAGGGCAGTGCCAGGGCGAATTATGCGCCAACTGCCAGCGGCGCATCGAGCGTAATCCGCTGCGCGCTTTGGATTGCAAGGAGCTGGGCTGCATTCACGCGACCAAAGACGCGCCGTCGATTGTCGATTCACTGTGCGACGGCTGCCGAGATCATTTCGCCACGGTGCAGCGGTTGCTCAATGAAACGCGGGTGAAGTTCGCGCTCAATCCGCGCATGGTGCGCGGCCTCGATTATTACTGCCGCACGACATTCGAGTGGACGACCGGATTACTGGGTTCCCAGAGCGCGGTGGCGGCGGGCGGGCGCTACGACGGTTTGGTCGAAAAGCTCGGCGGCCCGGCGATTGCCGGCGTGGGCTTCGCCATGGGCGTGGAGCGGTTGACGATGCTCTTGCGCTTGCAAGAAAGCGTCGCTGCGCAGGGGCCGGCCCTCTACATCGTTTGGATCGGTGACAAGGCGCGCGACTGGGCATTTCCCGTGGTGCATCGATTGCGCCGCGCCGGACTCAACGTCGAAATGGAAGGCGAGCCACGCAGCATGAAAAGCCAGATGCGCCGCGCCGATAAGTTTAAAGCGGCTGCCGTGCTCATCGTCGGTGCAGACGAATTAACCACGGGCACGGCGGTGTTGCGCGATATGGCGAGTAAGCAACAGCGACAGATTGCCTTGCACGATATCGAATCAGAATTAGCGGCGAGGAAGGTAAGTTAATGGCGGAGCGGGTTTTTAGCGATCAGTTGGGCGATTGGAAACGCAGTTGCTATTGCGGCGAAGCGCGACCGGCTTCGGTGGGCAAAGAATTGATTTTAACCGGCTGGGTGCACAGCCGGCGCGACCATGGCGGAGTTATCTTCGTCGATCTGCGCGACCGCAGCGGCCTTTGCCAAGTGGTATTCAATCCCGAAGTCGATCCGCCGTCCCATGAGAAGGCGAAGCAGCTTCGCGCCGAAGACGTGATCGCGGTGCGCGGTGTGTTGGCCAAGCGCTCGGCCGAAACCATCAATGCCGAGCTCGCCACCGGCGAAGTCGAGCTTAAAAGCGCTGAACTCAGGCTGCTCAACGCCTCCGCGGTGCCGCCCTTTATCATCGAAGACGAAACCGACGCCAACGAAAATACCCGGCTCAAGTACCGCTATCTGGATTTGCGCCGGCCGCAGAGTCTCGGCCATCTGTTGCTACGTTACCGCATGACCAAATTGATTCGCGACTATCTCGACGGTTTAGGCTTTATCGATGTTGAGACGCCGATTCTCACTAAGAGCACGCCGGAAGGGGCGCGCGATTATCTGGTGCCGAGCCGCATCTATCACGGCAAGTTTTACGCGTTGCCCCAGTCCCCCCAGCTATTTAAACAGATACTCATGGTCGGCGGCCTCGACCGTTATTTTCAAATCGTTAAATGTTTTCGCGACGAAGATTTGCGCGCGGACCGCCAGCCGGAGTTCACTCAACTCGATATGGAGTTGTCGTTCGTGCAACCGGAAGACGTCATGGCGGTGGTCGAGGGCATGATTTCGCTGCTCTTCAAAGAGCTGAAAGGGATTGAGGTCAAGCGTCCATTCGCGCGTTTGACCTACCAAGAAGCGATGAATCGCTTTGGTTCGGATAAACCGGACATGCGCTTTGGCTTGGAGCTTCGCGACTTCACCGACGCGCTGCGCAATTGTCAAGCCAAGGTGTTCGCCGGGGCGATCCAAAAAGGCGGCGTGGTCAAAGGCCTACGCATCCCCAAGGGCGGCGAAATGTCGCGCAAGGATTTGGACGACATGACCCCGTTCGTGGCGACGTTTGGCGCCAAGGGTATCGCTTGGGCGAAAATCACCGCGGCAGGTTGGCAGTCGCCCATCGCCAAGTTTCTGTCCGAGGCGGAACAAAAAGAGATCGAAAGAATTTCTGAAGCGCAGGTTGACGACGTTGTTCTGTTCTCCGCTGACACGGCGAAGATCGTGCACGTCGCGCTGGGCAATTTGCGCTTGCGCTTGGGTGAAAAGCTCGGCTTGATCCCGTCGAAAGACTACGCGCTGGTCTGGGTCGTCGATTTTCCGTTGATGGAGTTTGACCCGCAAGAAAAGCGCTATGTCGCGCTGCACCATCCGTTCACGGCGCCGCTCGATGAGGACTTGCCGTTGCTCGATAGCGAGCCGGCGAAGTCGCGCTCGAAGGCTTATGACCTGGCTTTGAACGGCGTCGAGATTGGCGGCGGCAGCATCCGGATTCACCAAGTCGAGTTGCAAAGAAAAATTCTCGCTCTGATGGGCATCGGCGCGGCAGAGGCGGACGCGAAATTCGGGTTTTTTCTGGAAGCGCTCAGTTTTGGCGCGCCGCCGCACGGCGGCATTGCGTTCGGCATCGATCGCTTGGCGATGCTCTTGAGCGGCGCCAAGTCGCTGCGCGATGTCATCGCTTTCCCCAAAAGCCAGCGTGCCGTTTGCATGCTCACCGAAGCTCCGTCGAGCGTCGATGAACGCCAGTTGCGCGAGCTCGGGATTCGGGTGAGCGGGCCGGAGAAGTAGGCAGGTGGCGGTTCGCAGCACTCAGATCAGGGGAAAACGTAATCGATCTATCAGCTCTCCCACTGATTACTGCTGACTGCTTCCTGCCAACTTCTTCTTGAGAGGTCGCCGCACTTCTGCTAATTTCAACTCTACGATGATGTTGACGCTTTCCCTGCTGTTATTCCTTCTATCTGGTTGCAGTTTCGCCCCGAGCAATCTGCAAAGCCGCCATTCCACTGATCTCGAAGGGCGCAAAATTCACCGCATCGCGGTAGTGCCGCCGGCAATGATGGCCGACCCGCCGGCGCCGAAGATTCCCTTTGGCACGGCGCCAGAGCCACGCAGCAGCGAGCGCGAGGCGCCGGAGAGTCTCGCTCGGTTTGCCTATCTAGCGTTGGCGTCGTTACCGAACTGGCAGATCGTTTCAGAAAGCGAAGTACGGGAAGTTGGTCAGTCGCTGCCAGCCAGCGCCGCCGGTAGTCGGCTTCGACAGATTGGCGAGATGGTCTACGCCGATGCGGTGCTCACCGGCCGAGTGCAGCGTTACCGTGAGCGGGTCGGCGATGAGTGGGGCGCCAAAAGCCCGGCGTCGGTGGCGTTCGTTTTGGACTTGGTTGATGTGCGGCGCGGCGACGTCATCTGGTCGGCGAGTTTCGATGAGACGCAAAAGTCGCTAAGCGAAAATATTTTCGCCATTGGCGATATCAGCGAACGCGGCGTGCGTTGGCTGAGCGCCGACCAGCTTGCCCAGGATGGAGTCAAGAAGGCGGTCGGCCAGCTGCATCAGATCATCGCGCGCGGCCCGCCGTCTTAGGCCGGCCTTGTTGGTAACGGGTTGGCACTCGCCGAATTGTTCAATAGCGGATCGATTTCCAACGGTTTGCTGACACGGCCGCTGACGAGCTTGGCGAAGTCTCGAAGTCTGCGCAAACTGCCGCGATCTAGCAAAACATTCTCACCGTCAGTAAAAATCAGCCGTAAAGCGGGGACTGGGAAAGCCTGAGCCGCCGTCGATCCGCCGACGGCAAAGCCGCTGGAGACCTGGTCATTGCTGAGCGTCACTCGCTCTATCTCCTCAAAGTTTACCTTTAGCATCGTTGAGCGGTACAGGCTCAGGCGCCTTAGAGTGACTGCGCGGCTTGGGCCGTCAATCTCAATCATGCGCCGTTGAGTTAGCAGAAAAAACGAAATGCCGAATAGCACTAAGTTCATTAAGGGAAAATACCAAAGTGACCCGGCCGGGCCGACGAAACCGCGCAGGAGCAGGGCTTGAACGATTGGAACCGATATGAAGAGCAGTAGCAGGGCGATGCCCAGACAAAGAAACGCCGGGAAGCGGGCGCCCTGCCAGAGTAATGTCAGTTTTTCTGGGGTCTCGTCGACGATACGGAAGCCCAGGCGATTACCGATGGCTTCGAATTGAGCTGGATCGCCGATCATCGCTGGGGATCAGTATTGCGTGGCGCAAGGACCGAACGCCTACTGCTTGTGGCTTCTCTGTTCCATGTAGAAATCGCGGAAACGATACTCCTTCAGATGGATAAGATTTTGATAGGAGCCGAAGCGCTGCGCCGGGTCATTGACCTCATCGAGCAGGTCGCGGTGGTTGTTTTCGGTCTCGAAGACGCGGACTTTTTGATAGGTCGTCGAGCGTTCCGCCGGGATGCGCCCCATCTCGCGGACCATGCCGCGGAACTGCGATGGCTTCATCAGCTGGCCATAGGCGGCGCCGGCGGCGGTGGAGATGCTTTCGTTGATCAGTGTGCCGCCAAAATCGTTGGCGCCGGCGAGCAAGGCGATCTGCGACAACTTGGGTCCTTCTTTGACCCAGGAGACCTGCAAGTTCGGAATCCAGTTGTTCAGCATCAACCGCGACACGGCGTACATCTTCATCACTTCCGCGCCGGTGGCGCCATGGCGCAGTTCGGGCAGCGCGTTTCGATGCGACATCGGCGCTTCTTCGTAGACGAAACTGAGCGGCACGAACTCGGTGATGCCGCCGGTGCGCTT
>CAYZJE010000145.1:0-8621 GCA_964478485.1 uncultured Syntrophobacter sp.
AGGAATGTTTTCTGGTGGCACCATTCTTTTGTTACTGCGCGCGTCGCTTTATGCGGTAAAGCATTTCCTTCAACACCGCCCGCATGCGGGTTAGAGGAGTGATCGTGCCGCCCTCGACCCGAACTCTGATCTCCACGTAGAACTTGGATAATGAATCCAGCGTCAATTTGAACAGGTCATCCCTCCCCTCCATGTCGCCGCGACAGATATGGTCGTGGCAACCAAGGGCAACGGCTTGAAGCGGCACGAGCATTTGGATCCTCGAAAGACCGTCCAAATCCAAACCTCTCTCCGCTGACTCAATCTGCATCGCAGCCGCGCGCACACCGTGCCTGTCCCGGGCATATTCCTCATAGCGCATGGCGATGAGCTTTTTCCAGTCTTGAAGAGGGTTGGTTTCGACACCCAAGGTCCCTAAGTGGTCCAGGAAGGCCCTGGGGATTTTTTTGCTCAGACCGGCGAGATAGCGCTGGAAGTCTCCGGCTACACGAAGATCGGGTGCTTCGAGCAGAAGCATGATCAGCACTAAAGACGCGACAACCAGCTCATTGACGATCCGGTCCTGCTCGGGTTGATTCAACTGCTCGATCGCTGCCAGCCGACGGAATCGTTTGTCGCGACACAGCTCGAATGCGGCACCGACGGCAGCCCGCGCCAGACCCGCGACTGTGGCGTCAGCCGTCTGATCGAGAGATTCAAATATTAGCTCGTTTGTTTTCATGCAATTTGGAGCGGGTAACCAATAGTATCTGGTTCCGTATAGAACCCTATAACTTCCGTATAGCACGGCTCATAGGATTCGATCTTAACCGCTTTTACAGCTGAAACAAGAACTTGTAACGAAACGTTTAAAAGTCGACCCCACAAATGCTGAAAGTTGTTTCCGTACATCACCATTATCTGAGATTGAACGCTATAGACGCAACGGTCAAATCTCACGGGATTTGTTGGATAGAGAACACACAAATTGCGTAACCAAAATATTTGCTCTAAACGGTGGGCGAAACACCCTCGTTATGCCGACACGCTCGATTAAACTGAAACTCATAGTGCCTCGCGCACCAGCGCAGAGTCCTGTCCGCCAAGCCTTATGGAGCACACATTGCGCGATCATCGCCGCTGTCGCGTACTACGAAGAGCAGCTTTTGCTCATGCGCGGCGCAGACTATGTGACGCCGGAACGGGTTTTCTTGGGTGACGAAGTCCGCGAACTTGCGAGATGGTGTCAAATCTTTACTTGTGACATTCATCGAACCTCAATTTACGAGTGTCAAAAGTAAAGATGCGACCCCAATCACTGTCAGAGAAAGGGGGTCAAATCTTTATTTTTGACATCCACAGGATTCTGCGTCCGGGAAAAATCTTAGCCCTAGTCGTAATGTCAAAAATAAAGATTTGACCCCAGTGTTCGGCTTAGTAATCAAGCAACCCGCATCAGACCCGCTTCTAAGCAAACGCCGACTCGACCTCGCGCACTTCCATCTTAGCGACGTTGCCGCCGAGCTTGACTCCGGCCTTGGCGACCTCGGCTTGGAACGCCTTGCCCTTTGCTTCGATGTCGGCTTTGTCCTTGTAACTCCTCACCCAGATGAATTCGTTTTGCGCGCGGTTCACCCATGTGCCGACGATGGGCACGCCGATCCTCTCATGGATGGGGATGATGTCGTCCTTGAAGTGCTTGAGAAAGTTATCCATCTCGCCTTTGTTGATCGTGTAAATGCGAATCTGCGATATCATTTTGCTTTCCTCCATTAATTTAATTGGCGTTTCCGACACCTCACTCGGTTCAGCCTGGACACTATCCAAGTGTGCCACCGACAGTCAAACGAATCTAATCGCGCCGTCCACGAAAAGAGTTATCGGAAGGCTCACCGCGGAGGCGCAGAGGACGCCGAGTAAGGAATTTTTTGATCAAGATATACTCCGAACTCTGCGAACTCCGTGTCTCCGCGGTGAAATCCTTTTCCCCTTTGGTTGCGGGTGTACCGCGCTGCGGTTGACGCCTCGAACCATTTTGCCTAGATTGTCCATTCCATGAGGATCGGGTGCGCGGCCACTACTCCGACGAAGCCTGGGCCGAGGCCGAAGCGCAAATCCCCATGGGCCATGCCGGCAAGCCAGAAAATATTGCCAGCGCGGCGATCTTCTTAGTCCAAGATGAAAACAACTACATCACCGGCCAGACAATCCACGTCAACGGCGCGTGGTTGAATTGGTAAAATAATTCACCGTCTGGTGTCTAGAGTCCAGCGTCTCGCGTCGAATCTAACGCTAGACCTAAGACTCCAGACGCTAGACTTGATTGGAATCATAAGGGAGGAAAGAGAATGTACGGATGGCGCGTAAGAATTGGCCATGTGGCCCCGTCGCGGGGCGACACTTTGGTTTACGAGTTTTATCAGATGATGCCGGCGGGCTTCATGATACTGAACAGCACGGGAACGATCCGACAACTCGTCGATGCCGATCTCGAACGGCAGCTCCAGCGCATCGAAGAAGCGGCCGCCGATCTGGTCGACAACAAATGCGACTCGGTGATCATCGGCGGCTCGCCGCTGTTCACCAAGCTCGGCTACGGCAGCGATATCGAGATGGGCAAGCGCCTAAGCGATAAATACGGCGTGCCGGTCTCGCCGGGAATCACCGGCGAAATCGAAGCGCTCAGGTCGCTCGGCCTCAACAAACTCGTCGTCGCCACGCCGCACGAAGACACGCTCAACGAGCGCATGAAGGTTTTTCTCGAAGCCTCGGGGTTTAAAGTGTTGAAAATCCAAGGTTACGGCGTACGCAAAAACGCCGACTTGACCGACATGGACGAGCACGCCGCCTACAAGATCGCCAAGCGGCTCTACGAACAAGCGCCCGACGCCGACGGCATCTTCGTCCCCTGCCCGCGCTGGCCGACGATCACCGACGTTGATTTGTTAGAGAACGAAATCGGCAAGCCGGTGGTTACGAGTTGCCAAGCCTACATCTGGCACGCGTTGAAGATGGCGAAAGTGAAGCACGAGGTGACCGGATTCGGGAAGCTGATGGCGTCTCTGAAAAATTGAACTCGATTTAACAACATCAAATGCCAAGGGCGACCAGGTAAGTCTGCTCGCCCTTGGAGTTGTGATTGACCACTGACCTCTGGTTACTTTCGACTGCCAAACACTTCTTTCAACAGATCCGTCAGCCGCGCCGCCGGGTTGGTGCGAATCTTTTTCTCTTCCTGGCCGACAACGTAAAAAATTCCATCGGTGGCCTTCTCGGTTACATACTGATTGACATCGAAGACGATATTCTTGGAGAACGGCACGTCTTTGTATTTGCCGATTAGATCGTTGTACTGTCGGTTGACACCCACTTGATTCATCACGTCGGTCACCGACGGTAAAAACGCCGCCTGCAAGTCCTTGGTGGTCTTTGACTTGAAATAGTCGGTCGCCGCGGTGTCGCCACCGTTGAGAATCTTTTTCACATCGTCGAAGGACATCTGGCCGATGGCGTTCCAGAAAATCTCCTTGGCGAACGGCACCGATTTTTCCGCGGCGCGGTTCATGCCGACGACGAACTCATCGATCTGCGGTCCATAGCCGACCAAACGAAGCGGCTTCTCGATATTCTGCAAAGTTTTGGGCATGAGAATCTTGATCGCCTTGTTGAGCAAGAAGCCGTCCACGGCGCTGGTCTGTCCAACCGCGTTTTCAGTACCGACTTTCAACGCCTCTTGCAGGCCGGAGCCGATCTTGGCGTCGCTCAAACCGCCGCCGCCGCTGGGCAGATTGCCCAAGCCCTGCAAAATCTTGTCGAACTGCGCCGACGCGGGACTCGCCGCCAGCACTAAAAACACGATCGTCACCCATAATCTCTTCATGATATCTCCTTCGATTTGCTCTGCTGTGTGGACGGAATCGCCACGCACCGCAAAGCTGTGCTGGCGGCAGTTGCTATAGAATTTCTTTGGGCCGGCTCGGCGGGTTTAGCATGTCGCCCAACCTAAACTCATTTAACGCCGCGGCGAATCCCGCGTCGATGATCAGATTGACGATCTCCTGTTGGGCCTCGGTCGGGGCTAACCTAAACGCCGTGCGCAATGGCTGAATCGCGGCGCGCCAGTTGCTTTGGCTTAGATGAGCGCGGCCAAGATAGAGATAGGCCTGGGCGGAATTGGGATCATCGCGCGTCGCCTGCTCAAAATAGGGAATCGCCGCGGCAAAGCGGCCCTGGTTAAATAGCGCCATGCCGAGCTCAAAATTATCGCGCCCCACGCCAAAGCGGCCGAGCGAAGCGCAGGAGCTGACCAACGCCAATACGAGAGTGAAATAGACGGCAATTAATTGCTTCTTCATGGCGCTTCGACCCTCCCAAGCGTTAGACGCAAAAAGGCCCCGAATCTTAGCGACCCGGGGCCATTTTTGTTACTTTTCGAAAGCCGCTTTGAGTATCGGCTCGAGCTCACCGCGCTCATGCAGCTCTTGCACGATGTCGCAGCCGCCGACAAATTTTCCGTCGACGTAGACCTGCGGGATCGTCGGCCAGTTGGAATAGCGCTTGATGCCCTCCCGCACCGCCGCATTGGCCAGCACGTCGTCGGTCGCGAACGGGAAGCCGTAGGATTTGAGAATTTCGATGGTGTGCGCCGAAAAGCCGCACTGGGGAAAATCCGGCGTGCCCTTCATGTAGAGCATGACTTTGTTGTTCTTAACCTTCTCGTCGATCTGGCTCAAAACATCATCTGCCATAAATAGTTCTCCTTTTAGAGGTTGCCTCTAGGTTTTTACGCACCGAGCTTCTCCCATTGGGCCGGACTGTAAGTCTTGAGCGACAAGGCGTGAATGCGCTGATCGGCCAACGGCTCCTTGAGCACTTCGTTGACCATGCGATGCTGCTCCACCAAACCTTTGCCTTCAAATGCCGCCGACACGATGATCACCTGCCAGTGATCGCCACCGCCGGTGAGATCCTGGGTTTCGATCACCGAGACCGGCAGCGCCTGCGATAACGTCGACTTTATTTCATCCGGGCTGATCATGAAAAAAGCTTACCGGTTCGGCGCGGCCCTTTCAACTGCTATAAAATTCACACCGCTCGTCTATCCAACTGGCCCCAAAAAATCGGGCCTTACTTTGCGCAGCATGGCGCGCAAATCGGCCCGCAATTCGTCCAGCGTCGGCCGGCCTAGATACCAGTAACCGTTGTAGAGATTGTGAATCGTCAGATCCGGCATCAGGGAAAAAGTGTGCGGCATGGCGGTCACCCCTTTGCTCTTGGAGGTCTCCGTCATGTCGAGCATCTTGACCACCTTGCGCTCGTGATCGCTCAAGAACGGAAAAGTGGCGCCGAGGCCGGTACGAAAAGCGTCATTCACTTCCGGTGAATCGACGCTAACCACCGCCAGTTTGCAATAATTGATCGCTAGCTCTTCTTGAAGTTCAACGTAGCGGCGCAACTGCACCTGGCATTTTCCTCACCAGTAGCCACGATAAAAGGTCAAGATGAACGGAAACTTGCCGACCAGTTCAGAAAGTTTGACTAGCTGGCCTTCGTGATCCGGCAACTCGATGTCGGGAAACTTTTGACCGATCTTTAAGTTCATGGTCGCACCTCCGTCACAGCTTGGCATCCAACTATAGCATTAAGTTACGGATAACGTTTCGCCATCTCGGCAAAGAAGCCTTCTTTTTCCAGCTGCTGCAGCAAGGACAAATCGGTGAACTGCTCCGGCTTGGCGCTTTTCGCCTGGGGTATCTTCGCCGCGACTTCATCGAGCAGATACTGTATCCCCTTCAACGTCGGATAAGGACGTTTCGAAACCCGCTTGATAAACCAGTCGACGGTTGCGTCCAAGACATCTTGCTCATTGCTGCGCATGTACTTGCCGGCGATCCGTTTCGCCTCCTCGCGATTCTTGCCGATGAAATAAATCGCTTCGACGTAGGACCGCAGCGCGCCTAACACCGTGTCTCGCTGGCTGCGAATGAAACTTCTCGAAGTGGCAAAACCATTGCCCTGCACTTCGATGCCGAGCTCGAGCATATCGTAGACTTCGACCAATCCTTGACGGCGCGCGCGCGGCAGTTCGGACGGCGTGAGAATCGTCGCTTCGATGCGGCCGGAATCCACCGCGCTCAACCGTTCCATGGTCGGCCCCGCCACCACCAGTGAAACATCCTTGTTAACTTCAAGATTAAATTTCTTGAGCAGAATGAGCGAGGCGTTGTGCGATGCCGAACCGAAACCGCTCACGCCCAGCCGTTTGCCTTTGAGCTGCTCGACTCGGCTGATGCCGGGGCGCGCGACCAAAGAATAATTGTACGACGACTCGGATGACGCGATCAGCACGACATCATGTCCTTGCAGGCCGGGTTGTACGACCGTGCCGATGTTGACGATCGGCGGATCGCCGGCGACCAACGCTTGGGTGGCCATCTGGCCGCCGCGGAAGAAGATCACTTCGGCGTCCAGGCCATGTTTGCGGTAAATGCCGGCATCTTTGGCGATCCAGATGTGAATTTGATTGTACGAAATCGCCGGGTAGCCGATTTTTATTTTTCTCAACTCTTGCCCATCGGCGCTACCGATGAATAGAGCGAAAAATAAAACGATCGCAGATTTCAACATAGATGACCCCGTTGTGAAGGGGGCGGTTGCGCTGTGAGGATTACGCGGAAATGTTTGGCTCAGTACGCTTTGATCCTTGGATCGGCTACCGCTGCGCTCTCGCTATCGATTCCAACCTTGGTTTCAAGCGCCTTGACGCGTCTTTCCAACATGCGCACTTGGGCTTGGGAATTGGCCAACTCTTGTTCGACGATCGTCACCACGGACGCAGTGTCGCCCCACCACGAGTAACCCGCGCTGACGCCGACGATGACCGACGCGACGGCGGCGAGAATCCAATAGAAGCGAAACGAAGGGGCGTTACGTTTTGTCCATGGCATAATGGGATTTTTTACCTGAAACACCCCCCCTTAGTCAAACGATTTTGCCAAGCCAATCGCGCGCGTTCAACGACTGACCGGTGATTTCCTTCGAAGCGTCAGCCGCGAGATGCACGAATATCGGCACGATTTTATCTGGCGCGGGCAGGGTTGTCGGATCTTCTGCCGGATAAGCTTGCGCCCGCATCTGGGTGCGGGTTGCCGCCGGATTGACCGCATTCACCCGGATGCCTGCTGATTTGACCTCCTCTGCGAGCACCTGTGTAAAGCCCTCAAGCCCGGCTTTGGACACCGCGTAGGCGCCCCATTTAGCCTTTCCGGCCCGCCCAACTCCGGAAGTCAAATTAATAATCGAGCCGGCGCGCCGCGCTAACATCGCCGGCAGCACTTCGTGGGTCATCAAGAAGAGTCCGGTCAAGTTGATGCGAATCACTTCTTCCCACGCTTCAAGCGGATACTCGGCGATCGCTTCACGCGGCCCGAGTATGCTGGCGTTGTTGACCAGCACATCGATGACGCCAAAGCGCTCAAGCGCCGCACGGACGATGCGCTGAGCATCTCGCGCGCGAGAAATATCGCCGGCTACTCCGTCGATCGATCCACCTTGGGCGCGAATTTCGCAAAGCGCATCATCGACATCGGCGGAGTTTCGCCCGCAGATGAATACGCGCGCGCCGGCCATTGCATAGGCCGCCGCGATCGCCCGTCCGATACCACGGCTGCCACCGGTTATCAGCGCGACCTTGCCGAGTAATATCTTGTCCGCGCTACTTGCCATCGCTAGGTCGCTATAACATAGTCAAACCAGCCATGAAACCTAGCCATTCGCTAACCGCAATGCCAAACTATCCGCGACGACTCAGTTTCTTTTTGCTCGCCGTCTTGGCGCTTACCTGCGTGATCAGTCCATGGCTCGCCGTCGGCGCCGACTGGGTTGCGGCGGGCTGGCCGAAGCTTATTCCCGAATCCATTCCTTTTTCGCGCATTTTCAATCGCGCGTTCATGATCTCGGGGATCGCCCTATTCATTTTTTGCCGGCGGCTATTCGCCGGCGCTCAGTGGCAGCAGCTGTTGGTCACGGAATTCGGCATCGGCTGCCGCGATTTATTCACCGGGCTGGGCTTAGCGATCGGCTCGATGGTTGTGTTGGCCGCGGCGATGACAGCCGGCGATGTCTTCTCGCCATTCTTTCGCATGTCGCTGGCGGAAGCGCTTGGCACACTCGCTAGCGCCGTCAGCGCAGGAATCTTTGCCGGTGTATTGGAAGAAGTCTTCTTTCGCGGCTTGCTGTTCAAGGGTCTCTATGACGTGGGGCGTCCTCTGCGCGCCTATCTATCGGCCAATCTATTTTTCTCTGCGCTCCACTTCGTCAGACCGGGCCAAGCGTATTTTCTCGCCGGCCTCGAGCCCCTGGCCGGGTTCCGTCACCTGTTCACAACCTTCGCGCCGTTTCTCGACCCGCTGTCAATTCTGCCCGGGATATTCGGCCTATTTCTGATCGGCATCGTGCTCAGCTACGCGCTCGTGAGAACCGGCAAGTTGTATTTGTCCATCGGCCTGCACGCCGGCTGGATTATCGGCCTCAAATCGCTACGCGTGTTTGGTGATTTTCGCCGCCAGGATCTCGGCTGGTTGTTTGGCTCCACGGACCCAAAGATCGTCAGCGGCGTGGCGACTTTTGTTGGCTTGATCGTG
>CAYZJE010000146.1:0-26397 GCA_964478485.1 uncultured Syntrophobacter sp.
TCAGGTCCGAGGCGGGGATTGTAATAGACCGGCGTCAGACTCGGAAAACCGGAGCCGACCCGCTCGAACATGGCGATCTTACCCTTCCACTTCGGATCAAGAAGATCCCAATAAGAGCTGAAATCATTGGGTTTGACGGACTCGGTGTTATAAAAGACGCTCGTGCCGGCGACATTTCCCTCGTAAAGGATGATCTGTTGGGTCTCGGGGTCAACGTAATGATGCTTGCCGCCAAGCCACTTGGTTTCATCCTTGATCTTGGGGAGAACGAAAGCGGATTTGACCGAGTCCAGCACTCCGGTACGATAGAACTCATAGAATGCCGCGCCGCCCATGACGCCGCTGTAAAGGTCGGCCAAGTATTTCCCGGCTCTACGCTCAGACAGAATGCGCATCGTCAGATCGCCTACCCGTCCGGTCACTGTGATCGGTTTGATGAAAGAAAATTCTTTCGCAAACGCGGCCACGATATCAGGGTGAGTAATCTCCATGTCACCCCATAAGTACACCGCGCCTTCTTTCTTGGCGCCGGCAATAGCCCTGTCCCACTCCGCTTGCCAGCCAGGCTTCTCTGCGGCGATGACTGCCGGGATAACTCGCGCTGTCATCAGGCTCAGAAGGAGAAGCGTGTAGACTGAGAGCTTGCGCAGAAAAAGAAATTCCCTCATGAAAACCCCCGCCGAGAACCACCGCATCATCATTTCATTCCTTGGCCGATTTCACCGGCTGATATTCCAGGAAGCCGTGAACCGAAAGATCCATGAGATTTCCATCGATATCCGACACCCGCAATTCCGCAAAGGACGTATCCGCCGGCCTGCGCTGGACGTGCTTTTGAAAACTTTCTAGCTTACGGGCGGTCTCATCCATGTCGTCTACTTTAATACCAAAGTGATACAAACCGTTTGGGCTCTGGTTGGGCACGTTGCCTAAAATGGCCAGCTCGAAGTAGCCGTCGGTCAAATGAAAACTTCTACTTCCCTGAACTTGTGCGGGTGGCAAACCTTCTCTGACTTCGCGAAAGCCAAAGGCCTCTTTATAAAAAGCGACGAGTTTCTCGGGTTCCTCGGTTCGTATCGCCAAATGACGAAGCTGGTTCATGTGCGATTCCTTTCCTTATTCGTTAAGCGCCTCTATTCGTTTTCAATGCCAACAGTGATAACTACCGGATTAATCATTTTTTCTTGAGATAGGAATATTTTTCGACCGGCTGATAATCGAGCGTGCCGTTAACCGAGAGATAGATGTGGTTCCCTGATGCGTCCGAGAGCCACGCCTGTCCCGGCGCGTCGGATTCTGGCCTGACAACGGGCTTTCCCGGCTGGATCTTTTCAATACGACGCACGGTCTCTTCCAGCTCGTCGGTTTGAATACCGAAATGGTGCAGGCCGTTGCCATTCTGCTGGTTCGTGTTCTCCAGAATCGCCAGCTCCACGTGACCGTCGGTCAAATAAATGGTCTTTAGTCCTTCTGGTGTTGGACGAGATTGCCGAAAGCCAAATACTTCTTTGTAAAAGCGAGCCAGCTTTTCAGTGTCGTCCGAGCTGATCGCGATGTGTCGAATCTGTGCCATATGCGCGTCCTCCGCAGTTAAATTCAAGATAGCTTACCTTAGACCAAAACTTCTGAGCACGTCAACGTGATTGAGTTAAAGGGAGTTGATAAACAAGTGGATCGAGCGCGTCCTAGAGAAGGAGTGGTTGATGACCGAAACGAAACTATCCCCACGCGCTGGCTTGAAGTTGAAACGATGACCGCCCGAATCTACCCGGAAAAATCAGTAAAAGCGGAATTTCCCTTTAGGTCTTCAACAACGCCGGTTCGCGCCGCGGCGACGCCGTGCGGGTGGTTTCCCTGGAGATCGCGATACGCCCGGTGCGGATCAAATCTTTGATGCCGAGGGGTTTGAGCATGTTGATCATCGCTTCGACCTTTTCGACGTCGCCGGTGATCTCGATCGTATAGGTCGTCGGCGACGAGTCGACGATGTTGGCGCGGAAGATCGACGCGATGCGGATCGCCTCATCGCGGTGCTCGGGCTTGGTGTGAACTTTGATGAGCGCGGTTTCTCGGTCGAGGAAATGGGTCTCGGTGAGATCGACGACTGTTAACACCTCGATCACTTTGTTGAGCTGCTTCATGATCTGTTCGATGATGCGGTCGTCGCCGACGGTGACAATCGTGATCGCCGACGCTGTCGGATCTAACGTGGGAGCGACCGACAAGCTCTCGATGTTATAACCACGGGCACTGAATAGACCGGCAACTCTAGCTAAAACACCAAACTTATTCTCAACGAGAATCGATATGATATGTTCCATCCGCGAAAAAATCAGGCAGGAAGCTCACCTTCGCCTTCATCCACCTTTCTTTTATGTGCTCCGCCTTTTTTCGCCAACCTAAGCTCCGGCGGATCTTCCAGCATCATCTCGTGCTGCGCCCCGCCGGCGGGAATCATCGGGTAGCAGTTTTCATACGGGTCGGTATGAATATCCATCAGTACCGGGCCTTTGTGTTTGAGCCCCGCTTTAAGCACCGGCTCAACTTCACTCGGTTTGAGCGCGCGCAGGCCGACAATGCCGTAGGCGTCGGCGAGCTTGACGTAATCCGGCGTCTTGCCGAGCACGCTCGCCGAGTAGCGCCCTTCATAAAACAAATCTTGCCATTGGCGCACCATGCCGTGCACGCCATTGTTGAGCAGCACGATCTTCACCGGCATCTTATGCAGCGCCGCCACGACCAACTCCTGCAAATTCATTTGAAAGCTGCCTTCGCTGGTGATGCAGAGCACTTGCCGATCGGGATAGGCGAACTGCGCGCCGATGGCGGCGGGAAAGCCGAATCCCATGGTGCCCAAACCGCCGGACGTTAACCAGGTGCGCGGCTTGTGGCCTTTGAAATACTGCGCCGCAAACATTTGGTGCTGTCCGACATCGGTGGCGATGATCGCGTCCTGCTTAGCCATATTGTAGAGCTTCTCGATGACGTACTGCGGCTTGGTGATTTTATCGTCCTGCTTGTAAGTCAAAGGATGGGCTTTTTTCCAGTCATTGACTTGTTTGAGCCATGGCGCACGCAGCGCTTTCATCTTCGCCGGATTGCCGTCCATCGAACTCAGAATCACATTCAGCTGGCGCAGCACGGCTTTGACATCGCCGACGATCGGAATATGGGCGTGAAAAGTTTTCTTGATCGAGGTTGGATCGATGTCGATATGAATCACCCGCGCGTCCGGGCAAAACTCGGAGAGCTTACCGGTGACACGGTCATCGAAGCGCGCGCCGACCGCGATCAAAAGATCCGAGTAGTGCATCGCCATGTTGGTCCAGTAGCCGCCGTGCATGCCCAGCATCCCGAGCGACAGTGGATGATTACCAGGAAAACTGCCGAGCCCCATTAAAGTCATGGTGACGGGAATCTGCATGATCTCGGCCAGTTCGCGAATCTCATCGGCGGCATCGGAAAACACCGCGCCGCCGCCGACGTAGATTATCGGCTTTCTAGCTTTCATGATCTCTTCGGCGGCTTGCCTAATATTCTGTTTGTTGCCGCCGACGGTCGGTTTGTAGCCACGCAGGTTCACTTTATCGGGGTATTTAAAATCGGCTTTGGCGATGCTCACGTCTTTCGGTATATCGACCAACACCGGACCTGGCCGGCCACTGGTGGCGATATAGAATGCTTCTTTGACCGCCTGGGCAAGATCATTCACGTCCTTCACCAGCACATTGTGCTTGGTGCAGGGCCGGCTGATGCCGACGTTGTCCGCTTCTTGAAATGCGTCATTGCCGATCAAATCCGTGGAAACCTGGCCGGTGAACGCCACCAGCGGAACGGAATCCATATAGGCGTCGGCCAATCCGGTGACGATGTTGGTCATGCCGGGACCGGAGGTCACCAGTACGACGCCCGCTTTACCGGTCGCCTTGGCGTAACCCTCCGCCATGTGAGCCGCCCCCTGCTCATGGCGGGTCAATACGAATTCGATGTCTTTGCGTTGGCAAAGTACATCGAAAATCTTCAGCACGACACCGCCGGGCAGGCCAAAAATGGTTTTCACGCCTTCGCGCTTCAGCGACTCACAGAAAATTTCCGCGCCGGTAATTTTCATTCTCACTCCCGAATGCCGGCCACCGACCTAACGGTACCGACCGATAATCTCCATCATGCGGTCCTTGCCGACCAGCTTGAGCTTCTGAATCCGTTTCATTTCCACCTCTTCTTCTGGTGAGAGGTGATGTTTGTGTTGAAAAACCGCAAGCTGTTTTTCCAGCTCTTGATGCTCGTCGTAAAATTTCTTCAGTTCCGGATCTCTGTCCAATAGGGAGACGATCGCCTGCTCTTCGCGACTTTCCATTACAATGGCCTCCTTTTTTCTTGGGAAAATTTTAGCGTCGCCAATGTAACTTACGGCCAAATCTTTGTCAACGTAGTTTGCCCCGCTTTTCAACAAGTTAGATTCCATTTAACCCCGCCACTTGAGGCGGGCGCAATTAAATGGGGTTTCCAAAGGGGGTGAGCATCCCCTATGCAAAAATTTTAATAGACCGCGGGGTTTGAACCCCACTCGCGATTTCAATTGATTTGTGCGGCTGGTCTATTTTCGGCCTCCGAGGAGCGCAAATAGACCGGCACCAAACTGGCCAAATCATCGCTCCCATGGTCAGCGAACCGGCGCCAGGAGAGCGCCGCCACTTGCGCCGCCACCGAGCCAAACTCATCGCCTGCGCTAATTCGAACCGACGCGCCGAACGCGTTGATAAGCAATGGCTCATAGGCTTTAGCGCCATCGCCAATCACGACCGGGCTGGCTTCGCCAGCTTGACGAAGCGACTCGATGGCCGCTGCGATAGAGCAAACGCGCTCCTCGGAAAGCGCCGTCAGAGTACCACCTTGGCGATGAAAAATCGCGGCGTAAACTTCCTGCTTACGCGCGTCCAACAAGGAACAAATAATGCCCTCGTGGTCCTTAACCCGCGCCGCGTTGGCCTGGAGCGTGGACACGCCCACCACCGGCAGTCCCCACTCATAAGCGATGCCTTTTACCGTCGCCAAAGCGATGCGCAGTCCGGTGAATGATCCCGGACCGATCGATACGGCGAGGCCGGAAAGAGCCGTAAGAGAAATTTTTCCTCGAGCGAGAATTGACTGGATTAACGGTAGAACGATTTCGCTGTGATTGCCCTTGGGGTGAGTAAGTGAGCGTTGCTCCGGGTTTCTATGCTTGTCGTGAAGTTCCTCGGCGACCAACTCGCCATCTTCAACTAATGCGACGCTTGCGGTGGGGGTTGCGGTGTCCAGACCAAGAATGATCATCCACCGACCTGTTTTTCAAAGAATCTCACGATGTCGTTGTAAAAAGCATAGACCATGAGCAACCCCAGTAGACAAATTCCGACTTGCTGGGCCATTTCCCGATACTTGATCGCCACCGGCTTACGAATCACTGCCTCAACCATGAAGAACAATAGATGGCCGCCGTCGAGAACCGGGACCGGCAATAAATTGAGCACCCCCAGATTGATGCTCAGAACCGCCAAGAATGCCAGGAAGCTGCCAACCCCTTCCTGGGCCTGTTGGCCGGCCATCTGAGCGATCATGATCGGACCGCCGATGTTACGCGGCGACACGTCGCCAAGTAACATTTTGTAAAACGCTTGCAGTGTCAATTTAGAAATATCGTAAGTCTGGGAGAAGGCTCGGGTGATCGATCGGCCGGCGTTGCCCTTCTCAATGGTTACTTGGCTGCTGATGCCAATCAACCATTCGTCTCTGCGTTCGCCGAAAACGTTGCGGCCTTCCTTGCGGTTTGGCTGCACCGTCAAGCTAACGGCCTCCTTGCCACGGCGTATCTCTAGTTTAAGCGGCTTACCGCCGCTCGCTTTGATCGTTTCGGAAAGTTCACTCCACTCGCTGACCGGTTTACCGTCGATCGCCGCGATCCGATCGCCCTGGACGATTCCGGCTTTTTCCGCGGGCGATCCCGACGAAACATCGCTGACCAGCGTCGACATGACCGGCACGCCGTAGAAGGTGAACACCACCATGAACAAAAACACCGCCAAGAGCAGATTGAATCCCGGTCCGGCCACGACGATGGCGATGCGTTTGAGCAGGCTCTTATGCGCGAAGGATTTCTCGATGTCGGCCTCCGGCACTTCCTCGTCGGGATTCTCACCGACCATTTTGACGTAGCCACCGAGGGGAAACGCGCTTAAAGCATATTCGGTGTCGCCGCTTTTCTTGACCCAAAGCTTAGGCCCAAAGCCAACTGAAAAGGTCAAAACCCCGACACCGGATAACTTCGCCAGCAAGAAATGGCCGAACTCATGAAAGACGATCAAGACCCCGAGACCGATGACCGCTGCGACAATCGAATAAACGAAATTTTCCATTCACAAAACTCCTTTGGTGAGCATCGGCGGTCAGCCAATTAACGAGCCCGCCTTTTGTCGGGCCCAACGATCGACTTCGAGCACCGCGCCAATTTCTCTCGCCCGAAAGTTCCGGTGGCGCTGCATCGTCTTTTCGATTATACGATGAATTTCACGAAATCCTATCCTACCGCCCAAAAATGCCGCCACGGCGACTTCATTGGCGCCGTTCAACACCGTTGGCATTGTACCACCTTCTTTGAGCGCCGCATAAGCCAACCCGAGGGCTGGGAAACGCTTACGCTCAACCGGCAGAAAGTTTAACTCGCCATGCTGGGTAAGGTTTAAGGGGGGCCAACTGCCATTTAACCGGTGCGGGTAGGACAGCGCGTAGGCGATTGGAATGCGCATGTCGGCGATGCCCAACTGGGCCATGACCGCGCCATCTTGATAGCGCACCATCGAATGCACCACGCTCTGCGGATGAATGACGACTTGGATGCCGCTCGGCGCCATGTCAAATTCCCAATGGGCTTCGATGACCTCAAGCCCCTTGTTCATCATGGTCGCCGAGTCGATGGTAATCTTCTGACCCATTTTCCAATTGGGATGCTTGAGCGCCTCGGCCACCGTGACTTTTCCCAACCCACCCAGCGGCGCGCGCAGGAACGGCCCGCCGGAGGCGGTCAGAATTATTTTGTCGACTTCGCTACGCTGGTTTCCCTGAAGACACTGGAAGATCGCGCTATGTTCGCTATCGACGGGCAGCAAGCGCACGCCCCTTTGCTTCGCCGCCTTAACGAAGATCTCACCAGCCATCACCAATGCTTCTTTGTTGGCCAGAGCGATTTCTTTGCCGGCGAGCAGTCCTTTGAACGTCGGCATGAGTCCCGCGCCGCCGACAATCGCCGCCAACACCACATCGACTTCCGCGGCGGTGGCGACCGCCGATGCGCCGGCTTCGCCAGATAGAATCTCCATTTTGGTTCGACCAATTAGCTTGCGCAACCGCGGCACATCGGCATCATTCTGGATCGCCACGCACTTGGGCCGAAACGCTTTGATTTGCCGCGCCAAGCGGCTGAGGTTTTTTCCGGCCACCATGCCGTGGATTCGAAAGCGATGCGGGAACTCGCGCACCAAACGCAAAGTGTTAACACCGATGGAGCCAGTCGAACCGAGCAGTGCGATGGTCCTCATGAATGAAACATCCTCAGATAGGCGGTCGCAAACACCGCCGGAAAAATCAAACTATCGATGCGGTCGAGCAGACCGCCATGCCCCGGTAGTAGGCTGCCGGAGTCTTTCACCGCCGAAAGCCGCTTGATCCATGACTCAAATAAATCGCCGGCCTGTCCGAGCCCGGCGAGTGCCGAGGAGAGCAGCAAAATTTCTAGCCATGAGAATTCTTTCAGCAACAAGGCGGCGCCGGCGAGACCGACAATCACCGCACCGAAAAGATAGCCCCACGCGCCGGCAACGGTCTTCCCTGGACTGAGCGTCGGCGCGAGCTTGCGCTTACCAAAGCGCCGCCCGATGAAGTAAGCCGCGCTGTCGCCAGCCATGACCACAAACAAGAGCCAACCCATCCACGCTCGGCCGTCCGGCCGGCGGAACAACAGCACGACAAACGGTGTTAGGTAACCAACATACAAGCCGCCAAACAACGTCCTCAATAATGGATTTGCCTGTGCGGGAAATTTTTCACGAAAAAAGAGACTGGCGGAAAATAACAATACCAGCGTGACACCAGAATACTCGACCGCCGCGGATTGACCGGACAGGACCACCGCGAGGGCCAAGGCCACGCCGAAAGCATTGCCGGCAAGCCGTTGTGGCCATGCCTGTGGAAACGTCATGGCGAAGTATTCATACAAGGCGCCCACGGTGAGCATGAAAAAACACGTCGCGAACAACCAGGGCGGGCCCCAAGCGATGAGCCAGACGAGCACCGGAATGCCGACTGCAGCCGTCGCTATCCTCGCCTTAAGATTGGCGTCCACCGGCCTCCAACGCGGGTTCGGCCAGTTCGTCAAGCTGCTCGTCGGTCCGGCCAAAGCGGCGCCGGCGCCGTTGATATTCGAGCAGCGCTTGCAGATATTCCTTCTCGCGAAATTCCGGCCATAAGGTCGGCGTCACATACAACTCGCTATAGGCGATCTGCCAGAGAAAAAAATTGCTCACCCGCATTTCCCCGCTGGTGCGGATCAACAGATCCGGATCGGGAATCCCCGCGGTGTCGAGATACGCGGCAATGGTTTGCTGGTCGATGCTTTGAGGATCGCATTTGCGCTCATGCACCTCCAGCGCCAGTTTCTTCACCATGCGCAGGATATCGTCTCGGCCGCTGTAGCTGAGCGCCAACACCACGGTCATGCGCTGGTTACCGCGGGTTAGCTCGATGACCTTTTCCAAGGCGCGGCGCACGTTCGGCGGCAGACGATCACGATCGCCCACCGCCAGGAGACGAATCCCGTAACGCATCATTTTGGCTTGCTCAGCCGCCAGATAATGCTCCAGCAGTGCCATCAGTGCGCCCACTTCAGCGTCAGGGCGAAACCAATTTTCCGTGGAGAAAGCGTACAAAGACAGAAAGCGGATGCCGATTTTACGGCTCATTTCGACGATCACCCGCACGGAAGTCTTGCCGCGCCGGTGTCCCTCGATGCGGCTCTTGCCGCGCGCCGTCGCCCAGCGGCCATTGCCATCCATGATGATCGCAACATGCTGGGGCAAGCGGTTTTTGTCTAAACCGTCTAACTCCATCGCGTTCTAAGCTGATTTGATTTCATGGTTCAGAGCAACGATAGTGCAAGACAAACGCTGGAACTACCCCTTGACGGACGGCGGGAAGGGAAGATTGGCTTCGAAAGACAGCTTGGCTTAAACCTCCATGACCTCTTCTTCTTTGGCCTTGACGACTTTGTCGATTCGGCCGATGAAATCGTCGGTGATTTTTTGCACCCGATCCTGGCCATGCTTGGCATCGTCGGCGGTAATCTCTTTCTTCTTTTCCGCTTCTTTCAAGTGCTCGATAGCGATGCGTCGGTGGTTGCGCACGGATACCCGGTACTCTTCGGCGACTTTCTTCACATGTTTGACCAGTTCCTTGCGCCGCTCTTCGGTCAGCTGAGGAATCGGAATCCGGATGACCTTGCCATCGTTGTTCGGCGTCAGGCCAAGGTCTGACTTGAGAATCGCTTTCTCGATCTCCACCATGGCGCTGCGATCGAACGGCTGGATCACCAACAGCCTGGGCTCTGGCGCGCCCAAGGTCGACAATTGGTTGAGCGGCGTAGTCGCGCCATAGTATTCGACCATGATGTTTTCCAGCAATGACGTCGAAGCTCGCCCGGTGCGCAGTTTGGCAAGCTCTTTACGTAACGCTCCGACGGAACCGTCCATCTCTTTTTGCAGCTGAGTGAAAATCGCATCGTTCATCGCTTTCCTCCGCTGACGAGGGTGCCGATCGATTCGCCCAAAACCACTCGTTTGATATTGCCCTTCTCCATGAGATTGAAAACGATAATCGGCAAATCATTATCCATGCAGAGCGAGATCGCCGTGGAGTCCATGACCTTGAGCTCACGGTTGAGCACCTCGATATAGGTCAACTCCTCGAACTTGGTCGCGCCCGCGTGCTTGAATGGGTCGGCATCGAAAACCCCTTCGACCTTGGTGGCTTTGAGAATCACTTCCGCGCCGACTTCCATGGCGCGCAAGCTCGCGGTGGTATCCGTGGTGAAGTAGGGGTTGCCGGTACCGCCGGCGAAAATAACCACGCGCCCCTTCTCGAGATGGCGCGTCGCGCGCCGCCGGATATAGGGCTCGGCGACTTGACGCATCTCAATGGCCGACAAAACCCGCGTTGACACACCCAAATGTTCCAGCGCATCTTGCAGCGCCAGACTATTGATCACGGTCGCCAACATGCCCATGGTGTCAGCGCTGGCGCGGTCCATACCGATTTCGCTCGCCACTGCGCCGCGGAAGATATTCCCACCCCCGACCACCATGGCGAGGTCGCAACCCATTTCTTTGACCTCTTTGATCTCTTCGGCGAAGGCTTTGATGGTCTTGCCATCGATGCCAAAATTTTGCGGCCCGGCAAACACTTCGCCGGTCACTTTGAGGAGGATACGTTTATACTTAAGCGCTCCGTAATTCATCGATCGCCATCGCTACGTTAGTCTTTAGTGGCGCCCTCGCCGAGATTATAGCGGGCAAACCGGCGCACCTGGATATTCTCGCCCAGCCGGGCGATCGCGTCGGTGATCACATCCGCGACCTTTTTGTCTTGGTCTTTAATGAAAGCCTGGTCAAGCAGGCAGACCTCTGAGTAATACTTATCGATTTTGCCCTCGACGATCTTGTTGACGACTTTTTCCGGTTTGCCCGAATCAAGCGCCTGCTGGCGGTAGATCGCTTTTTCTTTGTCCAAATCCGCCACGGTCACTTCTTCACGCCGCACGCAGCTTGGATTGGCCGCCGCTATCTGCATGGCGATATCTTTGAGTAAGGTTTGAAATTCAGTGGTGCGGGCGACAAAGTCGGTTTCACAATTGATTTCGACCAGCACACCAATCTTACCGCCGGCGTGAACGTAGGCGCCCACCGCGCCGTCGCTAGCGACGCGATCGGCTTTCTTCGCCGCCGCGGCCAGTCCCTTTTGGCGCAGAAAATCAAACGCTTTTTGCATGTCACCGCCGGTTTCGCCGAGCGCTTTCTTGCAGTCCATCATGCCCGCTCCGGATTTTTCTCGGAGCTCCTTGACCATGTTCGCAGTGACTTCCATCGAAACTAAACTCCTACGGCGGCGCCTTCCGCGGCGGCGGCTGCGCTTTCCGCCGCCGCTTTCTCGTCTTCCTTGCCCTTGAGGAGGGACTGCTCGTAGAGCGTCTTGCCTTCGATCACAGCATCGGCGATTGAGGCGCAAAACAGCCGAATCGCGCGAATTGCGTCGTCGTTTCCCGGCACCTTATAGTCCACCATATCGGGGTCGCAGTTGCTATCGATCACGGCGATTACCGGAATACCCAGTTTGCGCGCTTCCTTGACGGCGATCTCTTCTTGTTTGGGATCGATCACGAAGATCGCGTCGGGCAGCTTGCGCATGGTCTTGATGCCGCCGAGGCATTGTTCCAGTTTGTCTTTCTCGCGCTTGAGCCCGAGCATTTCTTTTTTGGTCAATGCGTCGACGATTTTAGGGTCGTTTTCCATCTCTTCAATTTTGCGCAGGCGATCGATGCTCTGCCGGATCGTCGTAAAGTTGGTCAACGTGCCGCCTAGCCAACGGTTATGCACATTAAACATGCCGCAGCGTGCAGCCTCCTCTTTGATCGCGTCCTGGGCCTGTTTTTTCGTGCCGACAAATAAAATATGACCGCCGGTGGCGGCCAAGTCACGCACCACGGCTTCCAAATTCTTGAACATTGTGACGGTTTGCTGGAGATCAATTATGTGAATGCCATTGCGCGCGCCGAAAATATACGGCTTCATCTTGGGATTCCACCGGCTGGTTTGATGGCCGAAGTGAACCCCCGCCTCCAGTAATTGTTTCATCGAAATATCGCCCATGCTTGTCTCCTTCGGTTTGATCCTCCCCCTTCGTCATTTTCCCGTCGTACCCTAAGGCACCGCGGCGGGAATCGGAAGGGGTGTGAAATATTTGAAATAACCCGCGCTATCGCCCGGTAGGCCGTGCCACGAAACGCGCGCGGAAAACCCAAATCCGTTATGGCTTCGTTGACCTTGGGTATTTAACAGAGATCGCCGAACTACGCAAGATTATGCAGAATATCGGAAAGCTTACTGGTTCATCGATTCGAGAAAGTCTTTATTCGTTTTGGAACCGCGCATCTTGTCAAGCAGGAATTCCATAGCGTCGACGACGCTCAGCTGCGATAGCACCTTGCGCAGAATCCAGATCCGGTTCAAATCCTCCCGCGCGATGAGCAGTTCTTCCTTGCGGGTCCCGGACTTGTTGATGTCGATGGCTGGAAACACTCGTTTGTCCATCAAGCGGCGGTCCAAATGAACTTCCATGTTACCCGTGCCCTTGAACTCTTCGAAAATCACTTCGTCCATCCGGCTGCCGGTATCGATCAAAGCGGTGGCGATGATTGTGAGACTGCCGCCGTCTTCGATATTACGGGCGGCGCCGAAAAACTTCTTCGGCTTATGCAAGGCATTGGAGTCTACGCCGCCGGAAAGAATCTTGCCGCTCGGCGGCACCACGGTGTTATAGGCGCGCGCCAAGCGGGTAATGCTGTCAAGCAAAATAACCACGTCTTTGCCATGCTCGACCAATCGCTTGGCTTTCTCGATGACCATTTCGGCCACTTGCACATGGCGCGTGGCCGGCTCGTCGAAGGTCGAGCTGATGACTTCGCCGTCCACCGACCTCTGCATATCGGTAACTTC
Organism: uncultured Syntrophobacter sp.; assembly: GCA_964478485.1. Lineage (GTDB taxonomy): Bacteria > Desulfobacterota > Binatia > UBA9968 > UBA9968 > DP-20. Next base: position 12,798 of record CAYZJE010000146.1, read on the forward strand.
TTCGGGCCGCTCGTCGATCAGCAGCACGATCAGAATGACTTCCTGATGATTATACGCGATCGCCTTGGCGATATGCTGCAGCATCATCGTCTTACCGGTGCGCGGCGCGGCGACGATCAGACCACGCTGACCCTTGCCGATGGGCGTTAACAAGTCAACAATGCGGGTCGTGTAGTCGTCGGGTTGGGCTTCAAGACGCAAGCGTTCGTTGGGGTAAAGCGGCGTCAGGTTATCGAAGAGAATCTTTTCGCGCGCGCGCTCGGGATCTTCATAGTTGATCGTTTCAACCTTGAGCAACGCGAAATACCGTTCACCCTCTTTGGGCGGGCGAATATGGCCAGAAATGATATCGCCAGTGCGCAGATTGAAGCGGCGTATTTGGCTCGGCGAGACATAAATATCGTCGGGTCCAGGCAGGTAGTTGTAATCCGGCGCGCGCAGAAAGCCAAAACCGTCTGGCAGCGTTTCCAAGACCCCGTCGCCGTAGATATGGCCATTTTGTTCCGTCTGCGCCTGCAAGATCGCGAAGATCAATTCTTGCTTGCGCATATTGGCGGCGCCCTCAATGTTGAAGTTCTTGCCGATCAGCGCGAGATCACTGATTTTCTTCTCCTTGAGAGCCTTTAAGTTTAATCCGTTATCTTCGACGGCCTCCGGCTCGGCGGAGCGAGTTCTACCACGAACCATACACTATATTTCTCCTTTCACTAAACCAGCCCGTTGCTAACCCACCGACTATCTGTGGAATGCGCATAGAAATGGGAATCAATATCCCCTGCTGCCAGTCACGCAAAATCAGCTATCGCGGCAAATACCGCAATCACCAGCGCGCTGGCGGTGGCTACTCGAATAACCCTGTCGGTGTGACGAGCATCAAGACGCTGAAACAAATCTTTCTTTCGCAAGACGAACCAAATTTTTGAATGCTAAACTTTGCGTGACTTCGTTTTCACTGCGGGGATTGATTCAAAGAATCTGCTGAATTGAATTGTGTCTTTCACGAATAGTATTTTAACGCGGCAATCTTGTCAACCCCTTCGGCGCGATAATTCAGCGGAGGGCGCTACCCAGCCAGCGTTCGATTGGCGTAAAGTCATCAAAAGGGCCTCCATGTCCGTTGCCAACGGTGCATGGAACTCCATACGCTTGCCGGTGCGCACATGATCGATCGCCAACTTCTCGGCATGCAAGGCTTGGCGCGGAAAGCCTTCAAGGAGCGCATGGTTGCCGAAACTTCGCTCGGCGCTTGGCCGTTTGTGGCCGTAGACTTTATCGCCGATCAACGGGAAACCCAGGTCGGCGAGATGGACGCGCAGTTGATGGGTGCGGCCGGTGCGTGGCAACAAACGCACGAAACTCACCGCGCCGAGCGATTTTTGCCGGTCCCAAAAAAAATATTCAAGGACCCGCCATTCAGTCAGCGCCGGCCGGGCTTTGTTGAGTACATGGAGGCTCGACATCCGCTTGCGATTCGAACGATGGCGGCCGATCGGCCGATCGATGCGTCCTTCGGCTGGGACGATCTTACCCCAGGCTATCGCCAAGTACTCCTTGCGCACTTGACGGTTTTTGAACTGAGCGACGAGCTGATGAAACGCCAACATGTTTTTCGCGACAATCATCACGCCGGAAGTATCCTTGTCCAGCCGATGGACGATTCCTGGCCGGCGTTCACCACCGATCCCTGCTAGATCCTTGCAATGGTGTAGGAGCGCATTGACCAACGTGCCGCTGGCCCACCCTGCGGCCGGATGAACGACCATACCTGGCGCTTTGTTGATCACCAGGCAATCGCCATCTTCGTAAAGAATTTCCAATGGCAGCGCTTCCGGTTTGAGACTGGTCTCACGCGCCGGCATAGAGCGAATCTCGACACGATCGTTGGTTTTTATCTTGGCACTGGATTTAGTCATCGCGCCGTTCAACGTGATCTGACCCTCGGCGATGAGCCGCTGGATTTCGGCCCGGCTAAGAGCGCTCTCTGGCCCGGCTTCGGCAAACCGGCCGGCGAGAAAAACATCCAACCGCATGCCGGCGAAACTTTTGTCGATTGACAACGGTCCAACTGTCGTCATGGCGGTGCGGCAAGCTTAGCGGAGCAATTTTAGCTCGCGGAAAATCGCTTCCGCGCTGCCAATGTCTTGGCGGATTTGCCCAATTAACGCGTCGACGGAAGCGAACTTCATTTCATTTCGAATCCTGCTCACGAACGACAACTGCACCGCTTCACCGTAGATGTCGTCGGAAAAGCTGAGGATGTAGCTCTCGACGGTACGCGGACCGTCGCCGAAAGTAGGATTGACGCCCACGCTGCTGACGCTCAGCAGGCGGCGCTCGCCCAATTGAAAAAGCGTCGCATAGATGCCGTCCCGCGGCAGCACTTCGGTGCGGGTGGAAATATTGGCCGTCGGAAAACCGATCTTCCTGCCGCGGCGGTGCCCCGCCACCACGCGTCCGGAGACAAAATGGTAACGTCCCAACATCGGCGCCACCGCATCGACTTGACCGTCCATGACCAATTGTCGGACGCGTGAACTACTGACCCGCGCGCCATCGACCATGATCGCATCGACGCTCGCCACGCCGAATCCCAACTCGCTGCCCCAGCGCTCAAGCTCGGCGACGCTACCTTGCCGCCCTTGGCCGAAGCGGAGATCGCGACCGACCCAGATCTTGCGCGCTTTGAGCCGGTCGACGAGTATCCCCCGAACGAACTCGTCGGCGGCTAATTTGGCGAACGATAGGTCGAAGTGCTGAATCACCACCACGTCGACACCGAGAGCTTGGAGCAGCTGCATTTTGTCTTTATGCGCGAGCAGCATCTTGGGCGCGCGCTCAGGCGCAAGAACTTTTAACGGGTGCGGCTCGAAAGTTAGCACCACCGAAGGGATGGCCAACTTTTGGGCTTCGGCGACGGCACCGCCAATTAAAGCCTGGTGGCCCAAATGAATGCCGTCGAAATTGCCGAGCGTGACCACCGATCCCGTCAATGAGGGGCCCGGATCATCGAAATGGCGAACAATCTGCATAATTCTAGAAGAGCAGCTCAAACAGCGGTGCCGCAGGGCGACGCTGCTTGAGTGGGTACAGCTTTATCAGCGGCAAAGTTGGAATTCAAAAGCGCGGCATACGGCTGCCTATGACTCGAGAGCTTTAAGCCGCTGCTTGGCCCGGGGCGCTTCGGCGGACTGGGGATACTTCTCGACCAACTCCTGCAATACCAAACGCGCGTTGAGCTTTTCGCCGAGCTCGGCAAAAGCAAATCCTTGCCGCAACAGCGCCGCGGCAACCTTGTCGGTCTGCGCGAAGCGCCGCACTTCGTCGTACGCCACGATCGCCTTGTCAAACTCTTTCAGAGCGAAGTGGCTTTCACCGAGCCAAAACTGCGCGGCGGCGGCTAACCTACTTTTCGGGTTCTTTTTGAGGAACTCGCGAAACCGGCTGACGGCGGCTTGGTAGTCTTTTTTCTCGAAGCTACGCCAAGCGCCCTCATAATCTTTTCTAACCGTTTCGGTCTCGCCCAGGGCAATGTCGGCGAAACCATCGTAAACGATCGGGCGCTGTTCGGCGGCTTGCGCTGCGTCGCGAAGCTGTTTCAGTTCGTCTTCCCGGCTCTTGAGCAATTGTGCCTGAGCCTTGCTGTCTTCCTCTAACTTAGCTAACCGCGATTCCAAAGTCTTTACCCGTTGATCGCCATCCCGGCTGGTTTGACCGATCTGCCGCCCGACTTGCACCCGAGTCTCGTCGATGCGTTCTTTAATCGCGCTTAGATCCCGCTGCATCTGCTGAATATTCGCCCGGGTATCGGCTAGCGTGGCGCGAAAGCCGTCGACATCGCCTTGCAAATTGCCTATGTCGGCACGCAGTCGTCTTTGGTCCCGTTCGAGCACATCGACTTGCTGTGGGTTGACGCAGGCCGATAGCCAGATTGCGATCGCCAGCACCCTCCAGCCAAAGGCGAGTTTATTGGGCATTTGGAACTCCACGGCTAATCCTCCATGCCTCATCAAGCCGGGCGACTCGGCGCAATGACGAAACGCGCGCGCCGATTCTGTTTCCAGCAACTCTCGTTGGATTCCCTGCACACGGGTATCTCTTCGCCAAAGCTCGTGGTTGAAAGCCGCTCCGAGGCTACTCCGAGGGTGGCCAAATACTCGCGCGCCGCTTGCGCCCGTTTGGCGCCGAGGGCGAGATTGTATTCGTTAGTGCCGCGTTCGTCGCAATGGCCTTCGACTTCGACGCGAACGGCGGGATTAGTTTTCAACCAATCGGCGTTGGCGCGCAGTACCGCGCGCGCATCGGCGGAAAGATCGTAGCGGTCAAAATCAAAAAGAACATCTTTCAATGGACCCGATGGTGGCGTTACCGGCGCTTTGCCGCTCTTTAAATCGTCCAAGCTTGATTTGCCGACCGCGGACTCATTGGTTAGTCCACGTTGTCCCTCGCCAGCAGCTGCCGAGCGCGAGCTATCCGCGGCGGGCGGCGCAGGCAACGAACTTGTCGGTTTTGAGGTAGCCGATGGAGCGCATGCCTGGCCGATGATCGCCAAGCTCATAAGCATGAGGGAAGCGGCAATTTTACCGTGAAATTTCATGGATTCCTCCAACACTCACTTAAAGATATGACGGAGCTGGCATGGATTGAAGAAATCTAATCGAGTCGAGGGGACCAGTTCGGTTTTGTATCATCCCCTCCCGAACCTGTCAATCTACGCTGGTTCTCACCGCTCGCTTGCATGACATAGAGATGGTACTTGCCCGCGCGATTGGACGAGAAAGCGATGAATCTGCCGTCCGGCGACCAAGTCGGATCTTCACTATCGGCGGATTCGGCGGTGAGCTTACGCGGTTCACCGCCGTCCACGGAAATCGAAAAGATCGCAAAGCGACTGCCCACTCGGCCGGTGTAAACGATCCGATCGCCTTTGGGCGACCATTCCGGCGAAGTGTTGTAACTGCCGTTGTAAGTGAGCCGGCGCGTGTTGCCGCTAGACAGATCGAGAATATACAACTGCGGCGATCCGCCGCGATCCGAGACAAACACGATCTGTTTGCCGTCCGCCGACCAAGAAGGCGATACTTCGATGCCCGCATCTTCGGTCAAACGGCGGATCACGTTGCCGTTCCGATCCAGAAGATAAAGATTACTGTTGCCCGCCGACTCCAATGTCGCCACCACGGTCTGGCCGTCCGGTGACAGTTTTCCGCTGAGATATTTTGCTGAACCCCGGGGCGTAAATTTTATCTCTTTGCCGCTAAACAACTCGAACAGATAGAGCGTCTGGTTGCGTTCCTTAAACGACGAATAGAGAATCGATCGTCCATCCGCGCTCCACGACGGCGATAAGTTGATCGTGTGATTATCGGTCACCTGAAACTTCTCGCTGCCGTCCAAGTGCGACACATAGATTTCTTTGAATCGGCCGCCGCCGTTGGAGACGTAGGCGATCCTAGTGTTAAAAACCCCGGGAATACCGGTGAACTGATTGATGATCTCGTCGACAAACTTGTGCGCGATGCGGCGAAAATCCCGTACTCGTCCGGTGTAACGTTTTCCGATGCGCTCCTTGTTCTGATAGACATCAAATAGGCGGAGTTCGACGGTAATATCTTCACCCTGCACCGAGAAGCCGCCCTTCACCAAACCTTCGGCGCCGATGGTCGACCAGTCTTTGAAATCGAAGGCGCCCAGGGTGATGCCGGTTTTTTGCGCCTCTTCGATGTAAGCGCTGCGGTCGAGAACTTTAAACCAACCGGAGAGTTCCAAATCGTGCACCATCGCATCGGCGATGCCCGTTGAAAGGCGCGCCACCTCGCTGGAAACTGCGCTCAAAACTTTCAGCGGCGACACCGCAATGGGAAATTTTTGTCCACCCTGGCCAACGATCTCGCCGGTAACCGCGCCGTGAGTCAAATTCGCATGCGCCAGCCAAACTGCAAAAACCAAGAAGCAGGGTAATTTGCGTATCATTGCTATTATGCTCCCAAATCCCGCGGCCGAAAGGTTAGCTCGACCTCGGCAAAATCTTTCCGATAGGCATTGGGCGGCGCCGGTAAAGGACTGGATTTTTTAACCGCGCGCAGCACTGACTCATCGTAGGTCGAATCTCCAGAGGGTTGCACCACTTTTAAGCCGGTGATTTCGCCGTTGTCTTTGATGCTGAACTGGACAACCACCTTCAGATTGGTGCGCTGTCCAACCCAAGCCCAATTCTCCTTGATCGTGCTCAACATCCGGTTTTGATAGATGACGAAGTCCATTCCTTTAAGCACACCCGGACCGCCGCGCCCGCCCGCGCCGAGCGCCGCCGCGCCATCTCCCTCACCCGCACCAGCACTTAAATTCTCTCCTTTTGTTGACACCTTTTGCGCGCCTTCTGTACGCGCCTTGGCTCGTTCCGCGGCCGCTTGAATGAGCCGTTCGCGCACGTTGTCAGCTGACGGCTCAGACTTCGCTTGGCTCTTTGACTCCCTCGTCGATTCAGACTTTGCCACATCTTTAGTAGGTTTTTCTTTGAGCGCAAGTTTTTCTTCGGCGACGGCTTTTTTCTCGGTGATTTTGAATTTTTCGTTCTTTTCTTTCGTTGCCTCCGGCGCCACCGGTTCTGCCGGTTGCGCCCGCTTGGTCGGCTGTTTTTGTGCGGGGGCGATCTCGGTACCGAAGTTGGTCCGCCCGATCCTTTCGCCACCGATCAAGTCAACGACGTAAACCGGCGGCGCCGGCGCGCGCGGATTCGGCACGAAGGATACGGCAAACATGACGGCGATCAGTAGGCCGTGCAACGCAAACGACACCGTTAGCCATTTCGGCAATTGTTCTTCCGCGCTGACTAGGGCGAGCGTCCGCTCGCGCAAGCGGATCGTCGGCGCTGAAGTCTCGTCGGCCATTCGTTATGATCCTTCTTCGGACGGCGGACGGGTCACCATGCCCAATTTCTCGATCCCTGCTTGTTTGATTTCAGCAATAGTTTTCATCACGGCGCCATAGCGCACATCTTGATCCGCTCGCAGGTAAACCTGTTTATCAGCCTGGAGTTTCTTGATGGCACGCAGCTTCTGGCCCAATTCGGCGAGGCTCACGGCATTATCGTTGAGATAGATTTTGCCATTCTTGGCGACGGTCACGATCAACGGTGCTTCGGTGCCGGGAATCGCGTTGGCTTTCGCCTGCGGCAAATTGACTTGCACGCCCTGCTGGATGATCGGTGCGGTCACCATGAATATCACCAACAGTACCAGCATGACATCCACCAGCGGTGTTACGTTGATCTGCGCGATGGTCGTCCCTTCGCGTCGGGACGAGGCGTCCATGGCCATGAGTACCTCTCAATTATTCGAACGAAAAAGGTGCGCCAACGTTAGAATTTCAAATGACACTACCGGACGGCACGTCGGCGAAGCCGAATTTTTCTCAGTCATGAAGCGCTCCGCGGCGCGATCCCCCGATCGCGACGCCAACCCAAACCACATGACGATCATGCATCGATTATACGCTTTTATTTGATTACTTGAAGAAGTGACGTTCGGCGATATTGAGAAATTCTTGACAAAAGTTGTCCATCTCGACCGCGAGCACCTTAATTTGTTGAACGAAATGATTATAAGCTATCAACGCCGGGATCGCCGCCGCCAACCCCACGGCGGTCGCGATCAAGGCTTCGGCGATGCCTGGGGCGACCGCTTGAATGCTCGATGTGTGGGTCACACTGAGACCGCGAAATGCATCCATGATGCCCCAGACCGTACCGAAGAGGCCGACGAACGGCGCGCAGCTCGCCGTGGTGGCGAGAAACGAGCAATGCTTTTCCAGCTTGGTGATTTCGACGCTGGTCGCCCGCTTCATCGCCCGCGAGACATTTTCGATCCCGCCAAGCTCCGTCGTCAAGTTTTCGCCGGCGGCTTGTTCTTTCTTCGAACGCGAGACTCTGATCAGTTCTTCGTAACCCGATCGGAACACTTGGCCGACCGGACTTGCGCTCAGCTCGCGGCTGGCTTCGTGGATCGCCGAAAGGTTGCGCCGTTCCCAAAAAATTTCGATGAATTTTTCCGATTCGATCTTAGCGCGCCTGAGCTGGCGGAATTTCTGCGCGATGATCCCCCAGCTGACCACGGAAAACAGCACCAATAAATAAAGGATCCCCTGCACGACCAGCCCCGACCCACGCACGAGATCTAGTATGCTCTGGGGTTGTGGCGTCGGAAGACCGTTTTGCAACAGTAATTGTGGAAACCAGGAAGAAAACATCACTAATCAGTGTGCGGCTATTTAAAAGAAATATTACAAGCCTTATAATTAGTCAATTGAGAAATACAATTTATCGAACAATTTCGCCAGCGGAAGATACTCATGATTCGAAAACTCGCCGACCTTGAGTGCCATGACAAAACGGTTTTCCTGCGCGTCGATTTCAATGTCCCGCTCGATCAGGGCAAGGTCACCGAACCCCATCGTATCGACAGCGCCTTGCCAACCATTCGCCTGATTCTAGAACGCGCCAAGAAAGTCGTCATCGCGTCACACTTGGGCCGCCCGGACGGCAAGTTCGCGGCGAAGTACAGCCTCGCGCCCGTGCGCGAGCATTTGGAAAAGGCGCTTGGTCAGCCGGTAACGCTCGCGCCGGATTGTATCGGCCACGAAGTCGAGCGCTTAGTCAACGACCCGACCAATCGGATCGTGTTGTTAGAGAACTTGCGCTTTCATAAAGAAGAAGAAAACAATGACCGCCGGTTTGCCCAGGCGCTGGCATCGCTTGGCGAGATTTATGTCAACGATGCATTTGGCGCGGCGCACCGCGCTCATGCCTCGATCGCGGCCATGGCCGAATTTTTTAAACTCAAAGCCGCCGGCCTGCTGTTACAAAAAGAGCTCGATTATCTATCGCCGATCCTTGCCGATCCGCCGAAACCGTTCGTAACGATTTTGGGCGGCGCGAAAGTGTCCGATAAAATTGCTGTGATCAGAAACCTGCTTCCCAAAGTCAGCACCCTGCTCGTCGGTGGCGGCATGGCCTACACATTTCTTAAGTCCCAGGGGATGGAAATTGGCAAATCGCTGGTCGAGCATGACAAACTCAGCCTCGCCAGGGATTTGCTCAATGAAGCCGCGGCGCAAAATGTGCCGCTCATTTTGCCCATCGACCATGTGACTGGAGATCTGGATAAGAAAAATCCCAACACTGTGGATAGCCAAATACCCGCCCAGCGCATGGGCCTCGATATCGGACCGAAAACCGCGGCGCAGTTCGCGGCCGAGATCGGCAAAGCGAAGATGGTGCTGTGGAACGGTCCGGTTGGGCTCTTCGAAGTGCCGCCCTACGACCGAGGCAGTCGAACCCTTGCCCAGGCTTTGGCGGACAACTATCCGCGGCTGATTAGCATCATCGCTGGCGGCGATACCGTGGCTGCGGTAACCGCCGCGGGCGTAGCAGACAAGCTCACCCATTTATCCACCGGCGGCGGCGCGACCCTCGAATTTCTCGAAGGCCGCATTCTGCCAGGTATCAAAGCGCTTGAGGATGATCAATGATCGCGCCACTCGTGGTCGGCAACTGGAAGATGAACGGCAGCCAAGCCGAGTGCGTCGGACTTGCCCGGCAAATTTGTCGGCAGCTTAAGAACCACACCGCGCAAGCGGAAGTCGTGCTCGCACCGCCATTCACCGCGCTAGCCTCCGTCGGACAAGTGTTACGCAATAGTGCGGTCAAACTCGCCGCGCAACACAGCCACTGGGCCGAGAGCGGCGCCTTCACCGGTGAAGTGAGCGCGCCGATGCTCGCCGAAATCGGCTGCCATTATGTCATCCTCGGCCACTCCGAGCGGCGCCATCTGTTTCAAGAGAGCGACGAATTGATCGCGCGCAAGCTCGCGCCGGTGCTCGCCCACGGCATGCGGCCGATTCTTTGTGTCGGTGAGACCTTGAGCCAACGGCGGCGCAAAAAGACCATCAACGTAGTGACGGCACAGTTGGACTCCGCGTTGAAGGGGCTGGCGAAAGGTGTTATAGACAAACTCGAAATCGCCTATGAGCCCGTGTGGGCAATCGGCACGGGAGAAAACGCCACACCGGAACAGGTCGAGCAGGTTCATTCGAGCATTCGAGCCTATCTAAAAAGCTCGTTCGGCAGTGCCAAAGGCAAGGCGGTGCGGATTCTCTACGGCGGCAGCGTGAAACCGGAGAACGCTTCGACGCTGGCGGCAATCGATGAAGTCAATGGCCTGCTCGTCGGTGGCGCCAGCTTGAATGCCGAGTCGTTCGTATCGATCGTCCAGGCGTTCTCGGCGGCTGTAAAGTGAAATTATGATTATCGCGATCACTATACTCCATGTAATCGTCAGCGTCGGATTGATTCTAGTTGTGCTTCTACAAACCGGCAAAGGCGCCGAAGTCGGCGCAGTATTCGGCGGCTCGAGCGCGACGATCTTCGGCAGCAGCGGCGCGGGTAATTTTTTGACCCGTTTGACCACCGGCATGGCGATCGTCTTCATGATGACATCGTTAACACTCGGATACTTTGCCGGCAAGAAACCGACGGCGACTATTTTCGATAACCGCGCTCCGGTAACCGAACAGAAAGCACCGGCACAACAATCCGCGCCGGTGCAGCAACCGAGCGCACCCGCAGCCGGTTCGCAAACCGCGCCCGCGGCGAAAACCGAACAAACGCAGCCAACCAAACCTTAAGACGTTCAATCGCGAGGGTGGCGGAATCGGCAGACGCGCTAGTTTGAGGGGCTAGTGCCGGAAACGGCGTGCGGGTTCAAATCCCGCTCCTCGCACCATTACAACAGCTACGGGATTGCATCACCGGGCATGCACTTAGGTTGGGTTAACGCACGACCTTCGCTCGTTGTGCTCCGCTACCGCCTGCGCCAACTCGCTCGGTCTAAGCTGGCCTTGGCTTCTGGCTGGACATCGCCCGTCAAAAATCGTGGGTGGAGCTTATTCGAGTTCTCGTCGCTGCCCCTCTTGCATGCAGGGTCTCGTCCAGTTCCCGGACACGTCGTCCTGCGGACACGGGGTAACAGAAGGGAGAGATAGAAAACCGCTTAAGATGTTGGGGCTGGCGGCACAGCTTGCGCGATCTCGGCAAGCGCTTGTTTAAGATCGTCGATGGTAGCGGGGGCAAGATCAAACTCAACGACATCACCGGTCCGCCCCAGCGTCCCGTCAAACTCGACATTAAACCACCGCGAAAGACTTCGAAGGCCAACCTGTGTAAATCGGAATTGATCGCCGACTACATTGCCAGCAGCATTACGCTTCATCGAAGCAGGTGCAACGTCCCCCGGAATTTCGACTGGCTTTGCGTGCTCAAAACCAATTCTTGCTAAAAGCTTTCTTGGGCTCTGATTAGCTTCATGCACGTGCGCTATGACTTCCTGACCGTTTTGCCACGGTTGCTCGTAGACGATTGTATGAGCAAGCGCGAATCGGGCAAGCACGGTGCCAAGTCCATTTTGCTGAAGGGAGCTATCTACAGCAAGACCGCCTAACTCCCATTCATTTCCGTCCAACTTCATGTAGACAAGCGCTACTATCTCACGAGATGCACGCCACGCAGCAAATACGCATCCGTCGTGAGCAAGCGCTTTCAATTCCGCCGCTGTTCGAGGCCAAATATGCGAGTCGTCCGCAGCGCTGGCTTGATGGAAGCTATACGCTTCTTCTGCCTCGTGTGATCTGACTTGTGCTAGACGGAATGATTGCTTTGGTGCTGCCACAAGGATCGATGGTACACCTGTGGATGCCCTAGAAAAAGAGTTTTCTTAGCTCCGTTTTGCTACCATCGCAACACCGTAGTTCTCGATAAGCGCTCCCGAGCTTCCGTCTTCCTCGGCCTCAATGATTCTCAATTTTCTCGTGGCTTGAGCACCAATCCAACTGAAGATCGGTTTCCGCATCGCAGGGTGCGGTATGTTTTTGCCACTTATCCAGCGGTTCACAGTCGGTCGACTCACGTGGAGCGCATCTCCGATCTCCGCATCCGACATTTCAAGGACGTACCGACAGGCGCAAATAATCGCTCGGAACTTATCGTCATTTGTTACATCCGCTAATCGAGCGTCATTCCGTAAGGTGCGCAGCGTGTCCTGTCTGGACTGTGTTTGGACATACGGTCTTGTGCTATTCATAGGTACCTCACTTAGTACGACTTGTACACCTTGTCTCATTGTATATCAATGGATAGTATTTAATATATAAAGACAATTTTCACGAATACCTGTGCGCGATGCACAAATATCGTGTCGTAATATAGCTCGTTTAGTACCCATTTGGCAATAACTCGATAATAGAAATGACCTAGTTTACAACGCCATATCGTACGGCACCAAGCTGAAGCAATTGACACGCCCATGAGTCGGCGTTATTTCCTGCCCATGTGCAACCGAGTCAGAGCGTCATTCGAGTTTCGAGAAACAAAGATTCGGTGGAACCTTTTCAACGATCTGCCGGAATTCAAGCCGTCCCACAACATCGCGCCTGATCGTGGCGACATACTCACGGTTGTTCGCAGCGAGGTAGGAAATGAAGGCCGCTTGATGTACTGGCCCTTGATTCCATCCTTCGCAAAGGAGATGAGGCTCAAGTACAGCACTTCTAACGCCACCACTGAAAGGCTGATCGAAAGCGTCACTTACAAGCGGCTAGTCAGCAAGCGGAGGTGCCTAATTCCAGTGGACGGATTCTACGAATGGCAGGGAGTAAAGCCGCCGAAGACACCTTTCTACATTTATTTGAAAAGCGAAGAGCCATTTGGCCTCGCTGGCTTGTGGGACACCTGGGAAAAGCCCGATGGAAACCTTCTCGAATCGTTCACCATCATCACGACAGAGCCGAACGAGCTTATGCGTACCGTTCACAGACGGATGCCCGTGATTCTCCACCGCGAGGATGAAGGAGAATGGCTTGATTGCTCCGCTACTCCCTTCGATAAGGTGCAATCGCTGCTCAAACCATTCCCGTCTCATCTGATGGCAGCGCATGAAATTTCAAAACGGATCAACAATCCCAAATACGACGCGCCCAACTGCATCGCGCCGGTAGAAGGATAAGAACCGATGATGCAGCACCACAACGGCTATTGGATTTCAGGAAGCGCGGTTCCTGGCCCACCCGACACGACGTATTGGGAAGCAATGGGCACCGTGCTGCGGTCGGGACGCGGCAGCTCCGTGGTTGAAGTGGGTCGCATACGGGACCCCGGCGAAACGTTCGAGATGCACGAACTTGCCGAGATTTGGGGATTGGAGCTTGCCCGGATTGTCGTGGATGAGTGTTTGGGCACCAGCGAGGCGAAGGCAGGTGGCGTATCATAACGTCCCGTGGCAGATATTTTGTGACTTGGGCGAACACCAGCTGGCCTGTGTTCATTCGAACCTCCTGCGAGAGAGTTCCTCGCAGGATCGCAAAAAGAGGGTCCGAAATTCAAATCGAGACCAAGAAAAATCATGAGTTATTTATTTCAAATCAGACAATTACAGATTTCAGACTACCAAACGTCCGGACACTAGTGAGGCAGAGTACATATTCACCGCTTTCGTGGAAAGCGGTTGGACGCTATAAGAGCAGCCGGCCAAGGCAAGTGCGGCAGACAAAGCGA
>CAYZJE010000147.1:0-8777 GCA_964478485.1 uncultured Syntrophobacter sp.
CTTTGCGGGAGATATTCCGAGATTCGGTTGCGGTGTAGCCGCGCTAGGTCCTTCGTGGTGAATGATTCTTCACAACAAACCCAGAATAACCAGCACTATTTTGCCGCGCAGGAAATTCTAATTTCCCGCAGCGCGCCGATCTCAAACTTATCGCTAGGCCAAATCAACGTCGTCGAGCCGTATTCCTCGATCACCGCGGGCCCCGCCGCGGTAAATCCCGGTTGCAACCCGTCGCGGCGGTAAATCTTCGCATCGAGCCAGCCGCCGGCGTTGCCGATGTAGACTTTTCTAATTTGCGCCGTTTCCGCGGCAGTGGCGGCGCGTGGCAAGCGCGCGATGTCGGGCTGCTGCAAACGCGCGAAGGCGGATAAGTGCAACGCTTGAAACTCCGCTGGCGCCTTGGCGTCGGCGTGTCCATAGCGTCGCTTGTAGTCACGCTCGAATGCCTCGCGGATCGAGGATTGGTCCGTCAAGCCGGACACTGGAACTTTAATATTGTGGCGCTGGCCGCGGTAACGCATCTCGGCGTGTCGTTCGAAGAACACATCGCTGGTGCCAAACTCGCTGGCGAGGGCGACTGCGGCCTCTTTCTCGAGCGTTGCGAAAGTCTCGGCCATATTCGGTGCCGACATAGCGTCGAGAACACCGACGAAGGTTTTCGAAGTGTCGATGCGCGCGTCGGCTAGGAGCATGCCGACGGCGGAAAAATTTCCCGGCTCGGGGGGAATGACGACGTTCGGAATCGACAGCTCATGGGCCAACGCACAGGCATGCAGCGGTCCGCCGCCGCCGTAGCTGAACAGAATAAAGTCGCGCGGATCGAGACCATGTTCGACGGAAATTTTCCGGATCGCGCCGCTCATGATCACGGTGGCGATCGAAATAATTCCATCGGCCATCTGCACCATGCCGCTTTCCCCCGCGTATCCGAGCGGCGTGGCGATGCGCTCGGCGATCGCCCTTTGCGCCGCGCTCACGTCGAGCGCCATCTCACCGCCGAGAAAATTCGCCGGATTGAGCCGGCCGAGAACTAGATTGGCGTCGGTGATGGTGGGCTCTAAGCCGCCGCGGCCGTAACACACCGGACCGGGCGTCGAACCCGCGCTCTGCGGCCCGACGTGGAGACGCTTCTGCGAATCGAGCCAGGCAATCGAGCCGCCGCCCGAGCCGACCTCGACGATGTCGATGACAGCTGATTTAATTGGAAAGCCTTTGACGTAGCCGTTGGCGTAGTAGAGGGAATTCACCGAGAAGCGGCCGTTTTCCACTAGCGCGCATTTCGCCGTGGTGCCGCCCATGTCGAAGGCGACGAGGTTTTTATATCCGAGTTTTTCGGCGTAGGCGCCAGCGCCAATGCAGCCGCCGATGGGGCCGGATTCGACCAGACCGATGGGCTGGCGGCAAGTGCGATCGGTAGACAGCAGTCCACCGTTGGAACCCATCATAAATAGCGATCCGCTGAAGCCCTGCCGCTTCAAATCGCCGTCCAAGCGGCGAATGTAGGTGCTCACCTGCGGCCCGATAAACGCGTTGGCCGCCACCGTCGAGCAACGCTCGTACTCATACCACTCGCGCGTCAGCTCGGTGCTGAAGGTGACGTAGGTATCGGGCAAGAGTTCTCGTAAAATCTCGGCAGCCGCTTCTTCATGCGCCGAATTGATGTAAGAGTTCATGAAAAAGATCGCCACCGACTCGGCGCCAAGCTTTTTGATCTCGCCGGCGAGTTTTTCCAATGCCGGCGTATCGAGCGGCGTGACCACTTCACCTTTGCTGCCCATGCGCTCGGGAACTTCGAGACGCAGCTCGCGCGCAATCAATGGTTCGTCGCGCTGGTAGTGTAGGTCGAACGGATCGGGCCGGTTGCCGCGGGCGATTTCGAGAATGTCCCGAAAGCCTTTGCTGGTCACCAGCGCGGTCTTGGCGCCCTTGCGCTGGATCAGGGAGTTGATCACCAGCGTCGTGCCGTGATTGACCAGCGACGCCTCGGCCGGCTTGATCTTGGCTTTATTGAAACACGCGAGGATACCGTCAACCAGATTATCGTAAGTCGTCGGACTTTTGGAATAGATGACTTTCTGCGTCGCGTGATCGAAAGCGACCAGATCGGTAAACGTGCCGCCAATGTCGACGGCGATGGCGTAGCTCATCTAAAATTCCTGTCTTGGGTTTAGAGTCTAGCGTCTTGCGTTTGGGACTTGGGCTGAACTCAAAACCCTAGACCCTAGACGCGAGACGCGAAATTTTATTCTCGGCGCGCTTTACCGTCAGCATCAAAGCGTACGCCGTAATCCTTCTCGGCACTTTCGCGCGAAACAAATCCGCGAATGACGTCCCGCGCGACGAGTTCCGTTGGCCGCTCCCGCGGATCGCCGTAGCCACCGCCACCGCCGGTCGACATGCGCACGCGGTCGCCGGCCTGCAAGGGGCGATTCTCAGTTTTGTAAAGCAGCTCAGGTTCGCTGGCGCCGTTCTTGTAGATCAGCACCTGGCCTGACTTGCCTTCTTTCGCCCCTTGCACGCCCCAAGGCGGGCAACCGATGCGGTCGAAGTTGGCCCAAAGCTCGCAGGGCGCGAGCAATACATATTGCTTGTCGAAGCCCAAACCGCCGCGCCATTTGCCCGCGCCGCCGGAATCTTGGCGCAGACGAAATTCTTCGACGCGGAACGGATACATCGACTCTTGCAGCTCGATGGGAATCAGCCGCGTGTCGCCGTGCGCCATGGTACGAAACGGTCCCGCGCCGTCGTGCGTTGCACAGGCGCCCCAGCCGCCGTGGCCGCTGTCGTTGGCCTTGAACACCGCGCCGCTGTCCTGCCGCTTGCCGGCGAAGCTCAAGGAAGAAAACGTACCGAAATGCGCGCCGGTGACTTGTTCAGGTAGCGCCGGCTCCAAAGCCTTGATGATGCAATCGATCACCGTGGGGAAAGGAATACTGTACAAACCCATCGCCGCGGTCGCTTCGGCGCTGATCAGCTTGCCCTCGGGCAGAATCATTTTCACCGGCCGAAAAGTTCCCTCGTTAGCCGGCTCGCCGGTGGCGATCAAATATTTAAACGCGACCCGCACGCAGGTGCGCCCGCCGCCGTAGTATCCGGAATTAATGCAGCCTTTGACTTGCTCCGACATTTCCGAGAAATCGACGGTCAGTTCATCGCCGGTGACGATGACTTTGACGCGAATCGGAATCTTTTCAGCGCGCACGCCGTCGTTGTCGAGAAACGCCTCGTGTTGGTAAACCCCGTCGGGGATGGCGCGAATCTTTTCCCGGGTCGCCGCTTCGCACTGGTCGAGTATCGTATCGAGGGTGCCGAGAAATACTTTTGGACCGTACTTGTCGGCCATCAGTTGAGTAAGATCGCGGCCTAAGAAACAGCCGCCCAACTGCGCCTCGATATCGCCGAGCAATTCCAACGGGAAGCGCGTGTTGTTCTCGATGATCCGGTAAACCTCTTCGATGGGCTCGCCCTTGGACCAAAGCTTGATCGAGCGCAACTGCAGCCCTTCCATGAAAATGTCGGTGGAACTATACGACACCGAGCCGATCGCTGAGCCGCCGATGTCGATCCAGTGGCAATTGACCGCGAAAAAGCCGATCAGCTCATCGCCCTGCGCTCCCGCTAGCACCGGCGTGTACATGACGGTGTTGTTCAAATGCTGGCCTTGCACCGCGGCGTGATTGCACACGATGACGTCGCCCTTGTGCAAATTCTTACGACCATAGATCGCCAAACCGTCTCTTACCGCCATACCGACCGAGTCGGCGACGAACACGGGCATGCCGCCGGTGGACTGTGCCAACAACTCACCGGTCGCACTGACGAAGCCGACGGCGTAGTCCTTATATTCGTAAATATAGGGGCTAAACGCCGTGCGCGTCATGTTGGCGTCGATCTGATCGCAAATCGAGATGATGCCATGGCGGATCACTTCCAAAGTGATCGGATCGACTGGGGCCGTCTCGGACGCTTGCGGTGCGGGGATGGAGCTCATATCAGTGATTCTGCTGAAAACCCCCTAGGAATGCTTCGACAGGCTCATACTTCGACGGGCTCAGTAGAACGGAAAATTCTTAACGTTATTAATCCTCTGCCCGTTCGTCCTGAGGCCCTCGAAGGATGAACGAAAGGTTTTTCAGCAAAATTATATCCGTGCGAATGGCCATGTGACAATTTCGCGATCCTTTCAAGGAACCAAAAAGTTGTCAAGCAATCGCCGCTTTTGTTTGGTTGACAGCTGCCAATCCAGGCAGGTATAGAGCACAAAGCCTGATTCTGCTGAAAAACCCTATGAATGCTTCGACTAGGTCAGCATGAACGGAAAGTCAGCAATGATTTCAACCGCCCTCCGTTCGTCCTGAGCCTGTCGAAGGACTCCGGGAGAGTATTTCAGCAAATGGTTAACTAGGAATCTTTCACAAGGAGACCCCATGAGACAAACATTTGCACTCTATTTAGTCGCATTCGTCCTAGTCGTCATAGCCCCACAAACCGCCGCGGCCGCGCCAGCGGCCCAGTGGTCGCCGGCGCTCACCAAGGTGATTCAAGACGCCAACAAGGAAGGCAAGCTCAAGCTCAGCTGGGGCGAGGGCACTTTGGGCGGCACCAAGCGCATGGCGCTCTACGAACAGCTGATGAACAAAATGTTCGGTAGCACTGTCAAGATCGGTTTCACTCCCGGGGTGTCTATGCCGGCGATGGGCAGCCAGATCGCCACCGAGCTCGCCGCCGGTCAGCCCGCCGCCAGCGACGTTTACATCGGCGCCGAAAGTTATCTCGTGCCGCTGGTCAACCGGAAAATCTTTCAGCAAGTCGAGTGGCAAAAGCTTATGCCCGGCCGGATTACCAATCAGATGGTCGAAGGCGACGGCCAGAGCTTGCGCGTTTTCTCAGGTCTGCCGGGCACGCCGTATAACAAATCCCGTGTGCCGAAGACTGAAACGCCCAAAACGCTCAAAGATTTCTTGAAGCCATTCTGGAAAGGCAAGATCGCTTCGACTCCCTATGTCACCGGTTTAAACCTGCTCGCCGCCAAAGAACTCTGGGGACGGGAAGTCGCCCTCGATTACGTCAAACAGTTCTCCAAACAGGTTGCCGGCCTGATTCGCTGCAATGAGATGGACCGAGTGGTCACCGGCGAGTTCCTCGCCCTGGTGATGGATTGTAACGGCGCGCGAACTTTTGAGCTGCAAGCCCAGGGCGCGCCGCTGGAGCATGTCGTTGCCAGCGACGCCGCGATGGTGCGCCACTTTTATTTGAACGTTCCCAAGAACGCGGAGAACCCCAACGCCGCCAAGCTCTTCACCACTTTCATGCTCACCAAGGAAGCGCAGAAACTGCTCTGGGAAAGCGACTTCTCCGATCTCTACCTGTTCCCCGAATCGCAGTTGGGACAAAAGGTCCGAGCGCTTGAGAAGCAGGGCGTAAAGTTCTTCGTGCCGACGCTGGAGTGGGTGGCGAACAATCCCGAGATCGAAAAAATCTCGGAAGAAATGGTCAAGATCGTGACGCAAAAGTGACCTCGCGAAGCGAGGGCATCCCGAGCAGAAGCGAGGGCATCCCGAGCAGAAGCGAGGGATCTTGATGCTACGCAGCGGGGCATTCGCTGGCTGTCATTCTGAGCCGCAGCGAAGCGGAGGCGAAGAATCTCGACCGAAGCCGAGACCCTTCACTAAGGCTCAGGGTGACACCAACACCGATAAGCTCTAACTTTGGATTTGTTTTTCTTGCGTCCGCACCGTGTTTGCAAGGTCAACAACTATCTTATCGTGTCTAAATACCACCGCCGAAAATTATCCAGCTGTCTTGGCCAAGCCGACCCTTGGGCCGTGTTGATGGTTGGTGTGGCGACTTTCGTCAGCCTGCTCATACTCGCGCCGTTGGCCGTGGTGCTCTGGTTGAGTTTTTTTGACGGCTCACCGATCGATCCGATCACTAAATACTCTTTGAAAAACTACCTGACGGTTTTCGCCGAGCCGTTCACTTACAAAGTTCTCTGGAACACCACCGGTTTCTCGTTCGTCGCCCTCGCCGTTTCTTTTTTCTTCGGCTTGCCTACCGCGTGGTTGGTTGAACGCACCGACTTTCCGGGGAAAACCGTCTTGCTGACGTTCATGACGGTCGGTTTGCTCATCCCCGGCTTCGCCGTCGCGATGGGCTGGCTGTTCTTGCTTCACCCGCGCATCGGCATCGTCAATCAGTGGCTGCAAGATGCCTTTGGTTTCATTGACGCGCCGCTCAGCATCACGACGATCACCGGCATGGGCTGGGTGCAAGGGCTGAACTTAACGCCGGTGGCGTTCATCATGACCGCCGGCGCTTTTCGCGCCATGGACCCCAAGCTCGAAGAGGCCGCCGAGACCAGCGGCGCCGGCACCGCGCGGATGATCTGGAGCGTGACCATACCGCTCATCTGGCCGGGCATACTCGCTGCGGGGATTTATATTTTCACCGTCGGTCTTTCCGCCTTCGACGTGCCGGCGATTATCGGTTGGTCCAACCGCATATTCACTTTCAGCACCTACATGTATTTGCTCGTCAGTCCGCAAGAAGGTTTGCCGCGCTACGGCTTGAGCGCGACTTTTAGCATCTTGGGCATCCTCCTGGCCGCCGGCTTGGGCTGGTGGTACGCCCGAGTGCAAAAGCGCAGTCATCAATATGAAATCATCACCGGCAAAGCCTATCAGCCAAAAATTATTAAGCTCGGCCGGCGCGCGGTCCTCGCCTGGCTGTTCGTCGGTCTGTATCTCGTCTTAAGCAAACTCATTCCGCTCGCCATGTTGCTCTGGGCCTCGCTGTTAAGATATTTCGAGATGCCGTCAGCGCAAGCTTTCGCGCGCGCGTCATGGCAAAACTATGTCGGCCTGCCTTGGGATCTCGTCCTGCGCGGCGCCGCCAACACCTCGCTCTTAATGCTGCTCACGCCGACGATCACGGTGGTTCTCAGCCTAATTTTTGCCTGGGTCGTGCTCCGTTCAAAAATCCGCGGCCGATTCGTCTTCGACTTTTTGGCCTTCTTGCCCCACGCCGTGCCTAACATTATATTTGCCATCGGCGCGGTGCTGCTGGCGCTCTTCGTCTTGCCCAATTTCATTCCGCTCTACGGCACGATCTGGCTCTTGCTCTTGCTCTACATCATCGTGCGCCTGAGCTACGGCACGCGCATGATGAACAGCTCGCTGATCCAAATCCACCGAGAGCTCGAAGAAGCCGCCTACGTCAGCGGTGGCAGCACCTGGAACGTGGTCCGGCGCATTCTCGTGCCGATCCTGACGCCGCCGATTCTTTACGGCTGGCTCTGGATCGCGCTGCTCACCTATCGCGAGCTCACCCTCGCCGTCTTGCTTTCGCGCGCCGAAAACACCACGCTGCCGGTAGTCGTCTGGAGCATTTGGCTGAACGGCGGCTTCGGCCAAGCGGCCGCGTTGACCACGGTCATGCTTTGTATTTTAGTGCCGATTATCGCGCTCTACTGGATCGTCGCCCAGCGCTCCGGCATCGGCACGAGAGCGGTGTGAGATTTCAGCAAGAGTCGTTCACGAACATGGAGCAAAAGATGGCGCAGTGGCTAACAGTTTTTGGTTGTTCCGCGGTTAGTGTGAAAGAATATTCGCCGCGAAGTGTTTCATGTGCTTACGCACACCTACGGGCAACCAAAATGGCGAAACCCGTAGGATGTGGTGAGTCCGCGAACCGCATCGAGCGAGTGCGACTTACCAACGATGCGGTTCCCTTTGGTCACCACATCCTACAAACCTATGCCCTATATTTTCAAAGGAGGTTTTGTAGAGACGAAAAAAAAATCGCCCCTACCTTCGCGATCATCCTGCTCGGTTTCATTTTACTCTTTGCCGCCACCGGCGCGGCGCAAGAACGGCGCGGCAAGACGCGCATTTCCAACGCCGGTTTCACCATCACCGCCTTGCCGCTGCTCGCCGCCAAGGAATGGGGCATCTTCAACGCTAACAATTTGGACATGGAAGTGATTCTCATGCAGTCCGCCTTGGTGCCGCCGGCGTTGACCCAAGGCGATATCGATTATCAAGCCGGCGTCGGCCCGGCGTCGGTGAATGCGACCATGAGCGGTTTCGCTACCCGGGCGATTTGGTTTTCTTCCGACCGCATCTCCTACTGGCTGATGGCGCGGCCGCAGTACAAAACTCTTGAAAGCCTCAAGCAAAAAAAAGTCGCGGTGACCGGCCTCGGCGGCACGGTGCACGTGGCATTCAGTATGGCCGTGGAAAAAGCCGGCGCCAATCCGAGAGATTTCGTTTTGGTGTCGATCGGCGGACAACAGATTCAACAACTGATTTCCTTGGAAGCCGGCTACGTCGACGCCGCGGTCTTGTCCCCGCCGGTTACCTTCGGCGCGCAGAAAAAAGGCTTTAGTAAAATTCTCGATGTCGGCGCCATGGTCGAGATGCCCGGCGGCGGTTTAACGGCTTTGGCAAAAACGATTCAGGAGCGGCCCGTCGAAACCAAGCGCGTGATTCGCTCGCTCCAAGTCGCCAAAGAGGAAATTCGCAAGGCCAAGCCAAGAACCATCGAGCTAATCATCAAGCTGCTCAGAATGGACCGGGAAGCGGCAAACGAAACCTACGATCAATTCTTAACCACACTCAGCCCAAGCGGCATTCCCACACGCATCGGCATGGAAGTCCTGGTGAAGTCGGTGCAATCCCAAGGCCGCCACGTCGACCGCAAAGTTGCATTCAATGAAATCGCCGACGACCGACTAGCCACAGAAGTCGCCAAAGAAATGGGTTACAAAATTCCGTAAT
>CAYZJE010000148.1:0-2805 GCA_964478485.1 uncultured Syntrophobacter sp.
AACTGAGTTTCCAAGCGAATAACGCGACCCGTCAGATCCTCGATCTTCGCCTGCTGTGCCTTCATTGCTTCGGACTGCCTGTGGACCTTATCCTCCAGCTTAATCATGGAGGTCGGCGCGCGCCAAATCTTTTCGGTCACGCCCATTGCCATTACCGTGCCTTGCGAACAGGCCGCTTGGCCGCATTCGCTTCCATCGCCGCGATACGTTTGTTGCTCGCCGCGATGAAGTCAAGCGCGTCGTCAATCGATGCTCCAGCGCGAATTGCCGCAAGCTTCGCGGCATCCGCGAGTGCGCTTAACTCGCCATCCGCTTCGCTGGTTTCGTATGCGAACGCCCCGCGACGCATCAGCTCCGAAATGGGCAAATCGAGTTTCTTCGCTTTGGCGGCGATTGCTTTTTTATCTTGCGGGGTTGCTTGCACGACTATTCGTTCAACGGCAGCGGCCATAATCATTGCTCCTGAACTAACGTAGTATAGTACATGGACAGGGTGTGTACAGATGTCGTGAATGTCAAGCCCGCAGGAACGAACCAATAGGAACTTTAAACAGCCTTTCGCTGACCGGAGCCATATTGCCGAACCGGCGAGTCGTCAATCGCACGAATGTTTGGTGCACCTGACACTGCTATCACAAGTGACGGGCACGCCGGTTGTGTTGTGGATCGCGCCGGCGTCGCGTAGAATCTGGTTGAAACAGCGTTCATGAATTGCGATTGAGAAACGCGAACGTCAAAAGTAAAGATGCGACCCCGATCCCCGCGACCCTAATCTAAAAAAAGGGGGCGACCAGCCGGTCGCCCCTTTGTTTTTGTTATGCTACGCCTTCCCCGCCGCCTTCAATCCTCTCAGCACATTCTCCGGACTGAGCGGCAATGTTTTGATGCGTACGCCGGTAGCGTTGTAGATCGCGTTGGCGATGGCGGCCATGGGCGGGACGCAGGCGATTTCGCCGGCGCCTTTGGCGCCGTAGGGGCCGGCGCCGGGGTAGCCGCGGACCAAAGTTGTCTCGATGCGCGGCATCATGTTGATGGTCGGCATTAAATAATCGACGAAGCTTGGGTTCATGGTGCGGCCGTCTTTGTCGAAGACGACTTGCTCGCAGAGCGCTTGGCCGATGCTCATCGCCGTGGCGCCTTCGATTTGGCCTTCAACGGCGGCCATATGAATGGGCTGGCCGATGTCGTGGACGGCGACGTATTTCAAAATCTTCACGTTGCCGGTCATGGTGTCGACTTCGACGATGCAAGCGTGCGCGGTGAATGGCTGCGAGCTGCCGTGGGCTTTTTCCTCGGCCATGAGTTCCAGATTGTCGCAGTAGCCGCGGCCGATGACTTCGCCGATGACGGTGTGCGCGTTGGTGGCGACGGTCGCCAGCGACACTGACTTCGACGGCGTGCCTTTGACGCGGATCTGCCTGTCGACGATTTCCAAATCCTCCGGGCTCGCTTCGAGCTGGCGCGCGGCCATTTTGAATAACTGATTGCGCGCGTCGATGGCGGCGCGCTGGCTCGCCGTGCCGGAAACTAGAATCGCCCGGCTGCCGACGGTGCCGGCGTCCCATGGACTGGCGTCGGTGTCGACGTTGACCACCGTGACATCTTCGACCGGCACGCCTAACTCTTCGGCAACGATGACCGGGATGCCGAATCTCGGCGCGGTGCCCATGTCGATCTTGCCGATGTGGACCGTCACCGAGCCGTCTTCATTCACTTTCACGATGGCGCCGCCGCCGGGGCCGGCGCTTTCGATCCACGAGCCGGTGGCGAGGCCGATGCCTTGGTTCTTGCCGAGAGCGGGCGCAATGAATTGCGCCCCTACCTGTTTGAATCCGATTTTTTCTGCCGCCGTGCGGATCGTTTCACCCAAAGAAACATCGCGCAGCTTGGGCACGCCGACGATCTTGTCGCCGGCCTTGGGCGTATTTTTCAAACGAAATTCGACGGGGTCCATGCCGAGCTTGGCGGCGATCGAGTCCATGTGCGATTCGACGGCGAATGCCGCTTGCGGGCCGCCGGGGCCGCGCACCGGACCGCACACTTGTTTGTTGGTGTAGACGACATAGCCGTCGATGTGGCAATTCGGCATCAGATACCAGCCGCCGAGCATGTTGGTGCAGCGCCCACCGGCCATGGCGCCGAAGCCGGAGTAGCCGCCAGCGTCATAAATCACCTTGCCGGTGCGGGCGACGATGGTGCCGTCTTTTTTCACGCCGGTCTTGATGTACATGCGCGCGCCGGAGCGAATCGTCGTCGAGATGGTTTCTTCGGCCTTGTCGAGGACGATCATCACCGCCCGCTTGGCTTTGATCGCCAACAGCGCGCAAATCGGTTCGATGGCGGCGCCCGAGGTGATGCCGCTGCCCTTGCCGCCGAAACCGCCGCCCAACTCGGCGGAAATCACCCGCACGTTGTTGAGCGGGATGCCGAGCGTCTTGGCCACCTCGGTGCGCACCCCAAAGGGTGCTTGAGCGTTGGCCCAGATGGTGAGCCGGCCGTTCGGTTCCATCTGCGCCGCGGCGTTGCGCGGTTCCAAATACTGCGGATGGATCATCTTGGTTTCGTAAACTTCATCGACGACCAAGTCGGCTTCGGCCATCGCTTTGTCAGGATCGCCGACATGAACCTGGGTGAAGCCGCAGACGTTTTTCACCTTGACGCCTTCGGGGATATTTTTCGGCAGCGGCATGTCTTCGTGCAACGTCGGCGCGTCCGGCTTCATCGCCTCTTCCTGGTCGATCACCACCGGCAGCGGCTCGTAGACGACTTTGATTTTCTTGAGCGCCTGCTTGGCGATCGCCAGCG
>CAYZJE010000149.1:0-5242 GCA_964478485.1 uncultured Syntrophobacter sp.
ACGAGAAAGCCGTGGCGAAAGCGAAACCTTATTTCGAACATTGCTTCACCCATGTTTTCGGCACCAGAGCCGACGGCGGCATCGGCTATTTGAGGTTGGCGGAAAACCACGCCAGGCGCGGCAATCCGGGCGGCGCCGAGATCGCCCGTCACGCCATCGATGTGGAATTTCTGCGTGGGCGCAATCTCGCCTTCGTCGGCTCGCCAAAGACCGTGATCGAGCAGATCAAGAGCGCCGCCGCGGAAGGTTTGTTCAACACCGTGATGGCGGAGTTCAATATCGGCGCCATCGAAGAAGTCGATCTCATGCGCTCAATCAAACTGTTCGGCAGCGAAGTTCTCCCCGCGCTGCGCGACTTCGAGCCGTACTGAGGGTTTCGAACTTCGCAGTTTAGATTACGTTACAAACACAGCAGCCGAACTGGCAGTCACGCGAGAGCTGAGCGACGGTCGAGGATAGAGGATGGAGGATAGAGGATGGAACATCGCGGGATTGAATTTTACCATCCTCGATCCTCTATCCTCCATCCTCGACGAATCTTGAAGCGGCGCGCTCAAGCGCCTTCGGCCTCTTCCCGATACAAACCCAGCGCCTCAGTCGCCGACCGGTCGCTGATCGAAAAAAGAATCGCGTCATCGTTAGTCAGGTTTTCGTGCGCGTGCCACTGCCAAGACGGCACGACGAAGATATCACCCTTGCCCCAGTTCAATTCATTGGCCGACACCTTGGTCAAGCCGCGGCCGCGGAAAGAATAATAAACGGTCGTGCTGGTGTGGCGGTGCGATTTGGTTTTTTCCTTGGGCCGCAATAACTGGATCGAGCAAGAACAGGTCGGCAGCGTGTGGCCGCCGTCCACCGGATTGGTATACTCCAACAATATACCATCGTACGGATCGCCGGCACTTTCTTTCAATCCCTGCAGCGTCGCGTTGGTCTCTTCCCAGGGATAGCGGTACGGCGGCGCCTGGAAAGAATTTTTGATCCATGACGGGCGGGCGTGAGAGAACACTTTCGATGAATAACTCTCCGGCTTCTCCACCGGCTGTTGGGCCGCTTTGAAATTCTCCTGGATCATCGCGCCTAAATGAGTCACCAAGCGAACGTCTAATCCGTCCAACCACATGACCGGCTCGGTAGCGCCGTTGAAGTGATCATGCCAAGTCCAGTTCGGTGTGGTGATGAAATCGCCCTCGAACATCGGAAAGCGCTCGCCTTCGACGATTGTGTAAGCGTTGGGCGTGCCTTTGACGATAAAACGGATCGCCGCGGCGGTGTGCCGGTGTGCCGCGGCGACTTCGCCGGGCTTAACCAATTGCACGGAAATATGCACGGTGTTGGTCATGCCCGCGGACAATCCCGGATTGCGCATCTGAATCGTGCGCCGCCCAGCTTCGCCCGTGGTGATCAACTCGCCCGACCAGTTGAGCGCCTGCATGATTTCTTCGCCCTTCCACAAATAGGGCTTGACGCTCTGCGACCACTCCGAGTGCTCCCAGTGGCCCTTTAGATTTCGCTCTTTCATCCACTGACTAAGTTCTTGCAGATCCATGGAATCCTCCTCCGGCTTTACCCCGGTCCCGTCTGTTCAATACAAACCGCGTGGAATTCTGTCAAGCCGCTCGTTTTCTGCCCCCGACACTATTATCATATTACAAAAATTGCGACCGGTCGCTTTTTTGCACTTTTTGCTAATGCAACCCAATCATGCCGCCCATTCACTCTTGCTGATCATCGGACCGCTGCTCTTGTCAGCTTGCCTGATCGACCAGATCGGCGGCGCATTTACCAAACAGCCGGAGGAGTTGGAGCAACAGGCGTCGGCCGCGGCAAAAAAACTCATCGACCAAGCTTTCGAGGGCGTCAATCCTGACCGCCTCGTCGACTTCCACACCCATGTCATTGCGCTCGGCACGAGCGTTCTTGACGCTTTCATTAATCCTAAAATGCGCAGCGGCATTAATCTCGAACGGTTTAAGTTTCTCATCTACGGCAGCGCGGCGGATATCAAGAACATCGACAATGCCGATCGCGAATACGTCGAACGGCTAGCGCGCTTGGCCCGCGGTCAAAAGCGTCACGGGAAATTTCGTATACTTGCATTCGACAAACACTATAATCTCGACGGTTCGGCAAATCTCGCCAAGACCAACATGTACGTTCCCAATCATTACGTGATCGATCTGGCACGGCAACATCCGGATATATTTCTGCCGGTGATTTCGCTTCATCCCTACCGTCCTGACGCGCTCGAGGAACTCGACAAGTGGGCGAAGGCTGGCGCGAAATATGTAAAATGGCTGCCCAATGCCATGGGCATGGACCCGGCGAGCAAACAAGTTGAACCGTTCTATCGCAAGATGAAAGAGCACAACATGATTCTCTTGTCCCACGGCGGCGAGGAACAAGCGGTGGAGGCGGAAGAGGATCAGCGACTCGGCAATCCGCTGCGTTTGCGCAAACCTTTGGACATGGGCGTGCGTGTGATCATTGCCCACGCCGCCAGTCTCGGCACTTGCGAGGATCTCGATAGCCGTGCAGCAAAGAATGCTAACTGCTTCGATCTATTCCTGCGCTTAATGGACGAAACCAAGTATGCCGGTCTCCTGTTCGGCGAAATTTCGGCGATGCTCCAGTTCAACCGCATGCCAGTGCCCTTCGCAACCTTGCTCAAGCGTCAAGATTTGCACGCGCGGCTAGTCAACGGCAGCGACTATCCATTGCCGGCGATCAATGCACTCATCCGCACCCGCTCCCTTGCCAGCGACGGCTTCATCACCAGCGAAGAAAGAACCGCGCTCAATGAGATCTACAACTACAATCCTCTGCTTTTCGACTTCGTCTTGAAGCGGACCATGCGCCATCCGGAGACTAAGCAGAAGCTTGCAACATCTGTGTTCATGGAAAATCCGGGACTGGAGTGATGGAGTATGGGAGTGGTGGAGTGGTGGGTGGTCGGAAAAACCCAATACTCCATTACTCCAACACTCCATCACTCCATTCCCCTTATCCCTTCACGCACACCACCTGCCTGAGCGTGTGCACAATCTCGACCAAATCCTTTTGCGCGTTCATGACGTCGTCGATCGGCTTGTAGGCCATCGGCGTTTCGTCAATCACGTCCGAATCTTTGCGGCATTCGATGCCGGCTGTCGCTTTAATGTGGTCATCGAGACTAAAGCGACGCTTCGCCTCATTGCGCGACATCAGACGCCCGGCGCCGTGGCTGCACGAGTGAAAACTCTCGTCGTTGCCGAGCCCGCGCACGATGTAGGAGCGCGCGCCCATGCTGCCGGGAATGATGCCCAGGTCGCCCTTGCCCGCGCGCACCGCGCCTTTGCGCGTGACCAAGACCGCCTGGCCGTAGTGTTCTTCGCGCGCGACGTAATTGTGGTGGCAATTGACCGCCGTCTCGGTCAGGGAGAATGGCGCCAAATCGCCGCGGTTGGAAGCCGCCTCGATCAGTTGCTCCATCATCAGCTTGCGGTTGTACATGGCGAACTCCTGCGCCCAGCCGACCGCGCCAATGTAGTCTCCGAAGTGTTCGCTGCCCTCCTCGAAGTAGGCAAGATCGCGATCCGGCAGATTCTTGATATGCTGGCGCATGTCTTTTCTCGCCAGCTCGATGAAGAACGTGCCGATGCGGTTGCCGACACCGCGCGAGCCGCTGTGGAGCATAAACCAAACTTGATCGCTCTCGTCCAGGCACACTTCGATGAAATGATTGCCGGTGCCCAAAGTGCCGAGATGGTTTACGTCGTTACCCCGGTTGAGATTGGGATATTTGTCGGTGATCGCTTTGTAGCCTCGCTCAAGCTGGCGCCAAACGCCGATCTGCCGCTTGGGAATCTCGCCCCACGCGCCGCGGTCGCCTTTGCGCCCATTCTCGGTCCGCCCATGCGGCACGGCTTTTTCAATCGCCGTGCGCAGCGGTTTCAAATTGTCCGGTAAATGGTTGGCGTTCAGTGTCGTCTGCACTGCCATCATGCCGCAGCCAATATCGACACCGACGGCGGCAGGAATGATCGCGCCCTGTGTCGGGATCACGCTCCCCACTGTCGCACCGATCCCCCAATGCACATCCGGCATCGCCGCCACCCATTTGTAGATGAATGGCATCGAAGCGACATTGCGCAGTTGCTTCTCCGCCAACGCTTCGACAGCAACCCCTTTAGTCCAAGCTTTGATGGGCACGCCGTTATCCGGTTCAATGAGGTTGTATGGTTTTTCCATAACGCTCAGTCTAACGCACAAATCATTGAACCAAAATGGCTGAGGTTAGGGCTGGCAAATCGGTTTATAATTCGTCGACAGCGGCGACATTTCTCCTTGACGCACCCTAAGTTTCTGCCTATTTTAAGCCACCTTTGACGGATCATATTATGTAGGGGCGCGATTTAGCGCGCCCAGGTGACGCGAATCGATGTCCATCCTAACCCTGCGCAACGTCAGCAAAGTCTTCGGCGACGCCGACAACGGCGCGGTGCTGATCACGGCGATGAGCGATGTTTCGCTGGATGTCCAATCCGGCGAGTTCTTTTCGATCATCGGGCCGTCGGGTTGCGGTAAGTCGACGCTGCTCAGAATCATCGGCGGCCTCCTTCCGGCAACTTCCGGCGAATTGACCGTGGGCACAGAACGGGTCACGGGCCCGCATCCTTGGCTTGGCATGGTGTTTCAGGAAGAGTCGACCTTTCCCTGGCGCACGACGTTGGGGAATGTCGAGTTTGGCCTTGAGATGCGCGGCGTGGGTTCAGAAGAACGCCGAGCAAAGGCGCGAGAAATGATCCGTCTGGTCGGCTTGTCGGGATTCGAAGATCGTTATCCGTCGGAACTATCCGGCGGCATGAAGCAGCGCGTCGCGATCGCCCGCGCGCTGGTGCTCGAACCAAAGATCCTGCTGATGGACGAACCCTTCGGCGCACTCGACGAACAGACGCGAATCATTCTCGGCGAAGAGCTGCTAAAAATTCGCGATCAGCTCAAGCAGACGATTATTTTAGTCACGCATAACATTAACGAGTCCGTGCAGCTCTCCGACCGGGTCATGATCATGACCGCGCGGCCGGGCAGGGTAAAAGAAATCGTCGCCATCGACTTGCCGCAGCCGCGCGACTCATCGATCATCTCTACCGACCGCTTCGGCAAATTGGTGGCGCAAGTCTGGGGCGCGCTCAGGGAAGAATCGATTAGGAGTTTCAAACAAAGCGAGCAAAGAAACTAAGGAGGTCCGTCAATGAAAAAA
>CAYZJE010000150.1:0-5497 GCA_964478485.1 uncultured Syntrophobacter sp.
GCTTCGGTGAGATCACGATTGCGCGCCTGTTGCTCGTGAATAAGCCGTGCGTTCTCGATCGCGATCACCGCCTGATCGGCGAAGGTTTCGAGCAGCTTGATTTGCCTGTCGGAGAAAGGACTAACCTCGCGTCTGCGAATATGAATAGCCCCGATGGCCACGCCTTCGCGAAGCAACGGCGTCGAGAGCGCGGTGCGGACACCCGATGCTATCCCCGTGGTCTTGGCACCCGGAAATTCAGCTACGGCCGCACGCAGGTCATGGACATGGATCGTTTGGCGGTCGACAATCGCTCGACCAGGGGGCGTGCCACGATCGATAACGCGGGCCTCGTCCGCAGCACGTGACATGGGAATCGGTCCAAAGTGGGCGACATGCCGAAAGAAATCGCCGTCGACGCGATATACCGCAGCGTCCGCCGCATCACAGAGTTTTGCCGCTCGGCCGGCAATCGCCTCGAGCACTGATTGAAGATCACCCGGCGAGCGGGCAATCATCCGCAAGATATCGCTAGCCGCAGTGAGCTGTTCGAGTGACTCGTCGCGCTCGCGCCGCAATGTCTGAATATTTTCCGCTTGTTCAGACTGAGACTTCTTTACCGCAGAGCGGCGCGGCTTTGCCTTTGTTTTCCGGGAACCTTTCTTTGTCGTGGAAGCCATAAGATAGACCGAGATGGCGCTCGCTGACTCTTATGTCAGGTGGTTAAGAGCGTCAAGCAGGAAAACTTCGGTTCCGCGGCCAACCCTTTCGGTCCAAGTTCAGTCGCGAGGCTAGCTTGCAGTTCTCACCTCCGGAGAATAGATTCCGTTAAGGCAACAATTCATCAATAAACGGGGCATTTCGCGTACGGGGTATTAACCCCGCACGCGACCAAAGATTTCATGGGACCGGTAAGCAACCGCGAAACGATCGAGGCGGAGCAAGTCGAGCGCCTGCGCCGGATGCTGGGCAGGATTTTACCGGCCAATGATTTTTACCGGCGTAAATTTGCGCTCACCGATGTCGATCAGATCGATTCGCTAGAGCTGTTTCGGAATTTACCATTCACAACCAAAACTGAACTCGTCGCGGATCAGCAAGAGCATCCACCGTTCGGCAGCGATCTGACATTTCCCTTAGACCGCTACATTCGTATCCATCAAACTTCGGGGACAACCGGAAAACCGCTTTATTGGCTCGACACCGAGGAGTCGTGGCAGTGGTGGGCGGCAACCTGGAAGGTGGTTTTCGAGGCCGCCGGAGTCGGTCCCGGTGATCGGATCTATTTTGCTTTTTCCTTCGGTCCGTTTATCGGTTTCTGGTCGGGTTGGGAAGGCGCGCGAAGTCTCGGCGCGATGGCCGTCTCGGGCGGCGGTCAGTCCACTGCTCAGCGGCTTAACTCAATCATCGAGTACGGCGCCACGGTGCTCGTTTGCACTCCTACCTACGCGCTCCATTTGGCGTCCGAAGCAAGAAGATCAGCCATCGATCTCGCGCGCGGCTCCAGCGTTCGCATCACGATCCATGCCGGCGAGCCGGGGGCGAGCATCCCCAGCACAAAAAAAATCATCGAAGAGTCGTGGGGCGCGAAATGTTATGACCATGCGGGCGCCACCGAAGTGGGCGCTTTCGGATTTGAATGCCAACCCCAACCCGGCGCCATTCACGTCAACGAAGATGAATTCATCGCCGAGGTTATCGATCCGAATACCGGCACACCGGCGCGGTCAGGAGAAAAGGGCGAACTGGTGATTACCAACTTGGGCCGAATCGGCAGCCCGCTCATTCGTTACAAAACCGGTGATCTGGTGCAGCCGCGCCTCCAACCCTGTCCCTGCGGCCGGCCGTTTATTCTATTGGACGGCGGCGTGCTCGGCCGGGCCGACGATATGATCGTTGTCCGCGGCGTGAACGTATTCCCGAGCGCGATTGAGAATGTGCTCAGGGAGTTTGCCGAGATTGAAGAGTTTCGCGTGGAAATTTTTGAGCGCCAAGCGCTGAAAGAAATCAAGGTCGTCTTGGAGCCACGTGCCGATCTAAGCTCGACCCAGGGGTTAGCAGAAAACGTCGGCGAGCGCATGCGGGAACGCATTGCCCTTCGACCGCTCGTCGAATTGGTCGCGCCCGGCACCTTGCCTAGATTTGATTTGAAGGCTAAAAGGTTCTTCAAGCTATAGTGAGGGATGCTGAAAAAGGCAAAGAATGCTTCGACGAGCTCAGCATGAACGGAAATTCCTGAATTATTCTAACTCATATTCCGCTCGTCCTGAGCCTGTCGAAGGACTCCGAGAGAGTTTTTTAGCACCCTGCTACTAGAAAACCCCATGAGAAAGATCAACAGCCACAACAAGCCATCCAAAATGCTCCTGCGCCTCCACGTCAACGGCGAGACTCGTGAAGTCGCCACGGAGATCAACAAGACTTTGCTGGAGGTCTTGCGCGAAGACATGGCGCTCACCGGCACCAAGCATGGCTGCGAGCTGGGCGAGTGCGGCACTTGCGCCGTGCTGGTTGACGGCAAGCCGGTGCTTTCCTGTCTGATGCTCGGCATTGAAGCGGTCGATACCGAGATCGTCACCGTCGAAGGCATGATGCAAGATGGCAAACCGCATCGTTTGCAAAAAGCCTTCGCCGACTTGGGCGCGGCGCAGTGCGGTTATTGCATCCCTGGAATCTTGCTCACCGCCAAAGCGCTGTTGAATGAGAATCCGCATCCGACTCGGGACGAAATCCGCCAAGCGTTGTCGGGAAATCTTTGCCGCTGCACCGGCTACACGAAAATATTACAAGCGGTGGAGCTCGCTGCGAAGGAAATTACGGAATGACTTTGTTCACCACGAAGATCCCGCGCGGCAGAGCCGCAACCAAAGAGCCGGAACCGGAGGAATTAACCGCAAAGGGCGCAAAGAGCACAAAAAAAGAAATCGGAATATCTCTCGCAAAGCATGTCCTGAGCAACGTCGAAGGAGCGCTAAGGCGCAAAGGTGACGGGCCGGGCTCGTCATCCCGAGAGAATTCGAGGGATCTAAGAAAGATTTCTCCCGTCGGTCGAAATGACAAGGACTCTCCCCCTTCCGAACTTGGCGCCTTGGCGAGAGGAATTTCCGAGCAGGATTTACTCGATCTGCGCAAATTTTGCAGCATGGTAGTACGGATGAAAAGATGACTAAGAAAAAACTTTCAGTAATCGGCAAGCCGCTGCGCAAGATTGACGCGATGGCCAAATGCGCCGGCGAAACGATTTTCGCCGACGATCTCAATCTGCCGCGGATGATTTACGCCAAACTTTTGCGCAGTCCCCATCCCCATGCGCGGGTGCTTGGCGTCAATCCCGCGCGAGCGCTCAAGCTCGACGGCGTGTTTGCGGTGATCACCGGAGAAGATTTGCCGCAAAAGTTCGGCATCATGCCTTCGACCGAAGACGAAGAGGCGCTGGCCGTCGAAAAAGTGCGCTACGCCGGCGACCCCGTCGCCGCGGTGGCGGCGGTAAGCGAGAGCCTGGCGGAAAAGGCGCTCGGCGGTATCGACGTCGAATACGAAATTCTCAAACCGATTCTTTCCATCGAAGAAGCGCTGGCTTCCACGGCTGAGAGCGAGCGGATTCACACCTGGAACCGCCAGGCAAATATTCAAAAAGCAGTATCCCTTGAATTCGGCGACATCGAAGGCGGATTCGCGCGTTCGGATCATATTTTCGAGGGAACCTTTTTTTACCAGGGCAATACCCATCTGCCGATGGAGCAGTACTGCGCGGTGGGTTTTTACGGACCGGACGACAAGCTGACGCTTTGGTCGTCAACCCAGACGCCGCACTATCTGCACCGCGCCTTGGCCAAGGTGCTTGGGCTTCCGGCCAGCCGTATCCGAGTGATTGCGACGCCGGTGGGCGGTGGCTTTGGCGGCAAGAGCGATCCTTTTTCACACGAGATCTGCGCGGCAAAACTTTCGATGATTACCAGACGGCCGGTCAAGATCACGCTCACGCGGGAAGAAACGTTTTACGTCCATCGCGGCCGGCATCCGGTCAAGATGTGGGCCAAGACCGGCGTCAAAAACGACGGCACGATCCAGGCGATGCAATACAAAACTTTTCTCGACGGCGGCGGCTACAGCAGTTACGGTTTAGCGTCGGTTTACTATACCGGCGCGCTGCAGACGGTGACCTACAAAGTGCCGGCGTACAAGTTTGACGGCGTGCGGGTTTTTACCAACAAACCAGCGTGCGGGCCCAAACGCGGTCACGGCACGCCCCAGCCTCGCTTCGCGGTGGAAATCCAGATGGACGAAATTGCCGAGAAGCTCGGCATCGATCCCCTCGAGTTGCGGCTCAAGCAACTCGTCGAGGCTAATTCGCTAACCGTCAATGGTCTCAAAATCAGCAGCTGCGGTCTGCGCGAATGCATCGAAAAAGTCGCGGCGCGGGCAGAGTGGGGAAAAAAATTTCGCAAGCTGCCTTTCGGCCATGGCGTCGGCTTTGCGGCCAGCTCTTACATCAGCGGCGCGGGCTTGCCGATCTACTGGAACGACATGCCGCACTCAGGCGTGCAGCTCAAGCTCGACCGCAGCGGCGGCGTCACGGTATTTTGCGGATCAATTGATATCGGTCAAGGATCGGATTCGATCCTGGCATACGCCGTCGCCGAAGAGTTCGGCATCGATCCTACCGACATCAGAGTGCTCACCGCGGATACCGATTTGACGCCGGTGGACCTTGGCAGCTATTCCAGCCGCGTCACCGTGATGACCGGCAACGCGGCGATTCAGGCCTGCGGCAAGCTCAAGCCCATGCTCCTCGAAGCCGCGAGCCAAGCGCTGGAAGTGCCGCCGGACGATCTCGAATTCGCCGACGGCAAGGTTCGTAGCGCCGGCTTCCCCGAGCGCGCTATCAGTTTCGCCGACGCCGTGCGCAAGGCCGAGGGAAAACACGGCACGTTGGGCGCCACCGGCAGTTACTGGCCGCCGAAAAATCCGCGCGACTTCAAAGGATCGGGGGTGGGTCCGACGCCGTCCTATAGTTTTACAACATCCATCGTCGAGCTTCACTGCGATAGCATCACGGGCGAAATCAAGATCGACAAAGTTTGGATCGCCCACGACTGCGGGCGCGCGTTCAACCCGTTGCTGGTCGAAGGTCAAACCGAAGGCAGCGTCTACATGGCTCTCGGAGAGGCTTTGATGGAAGAGCAGATCTTCCGCAAAAACGGCCTGCATAAAATTCCGTCGATACTGGAATACAAGAGTCCGACGACCTTAGAGATTCCCGAGATTGAAACCATTCTGGTGGAGACCGACGACCCCGAAGGACCCTACGGCGCCAAAGAAGCCGGTCAGGGGCCGCTTCTGCCGGTGGTCCCCGCGGTGGCTAACGCTTTGTACGATGCCATCGGCGTGCGCATTCATGAAGTGCCGATCACGCCGGATAAAATTCTGCGCGCGCTTGACGGCCGGCTGAAGGCGACTTCGATTCCCGACTTTAAATTTCCCGCGCCGATCAAATGGCATCCGGGCGACGGGATTG
>CAYZJE010000151.1:0-6301 GCA_964478485.1 uncultured Syntrophobacter sp.
CCGCATCCCGACGCGAAAAACATCGAGCGCCTGGTCGCCAGCGGCTTTCGCTTCCTGATGCCCTCGTCGCCGCGCTCATTCGGCGTGCTCGATCAAGGACGCAAGCTAAGCGGGAGAAACTAGCAGTCGAAGCGGGCAAACGATTGGAGTACTGGAGTGTTGGAGTAATGGAGTATTGGGTTTCGATCCCATCACTCCAACACTCCAGTACTCCCGGTTGCTTTCGCGCAAGGAAATAGGAGCGGCGTTTCAATAGCCAACTTGACTATAACAAAAGGAAGTTCGTATGGGCCGTCTGCCCGAATTGGATGAAAACAAACTCTCCGCCGACCAGCGAAAAGTTTATGATCAAATCAAAGGCGCGCGGGGCCAGGTGCGCGGGCCTTTCGCGGTCTGGCTGCGCAACGCCGAGCTCGGCGAGGGCACGTTAAAACTGCAAGATCTGTTCGCCGCGCGGGTCAAGCTGGAACGGCGCCTGGTGCAGTTAATGATTCTCGTCGCCGCGCGCTTCGCCACCGCCCAGTACGCCTGGTACATCCACGAACCCCAAGCGCTGCAACATGGCGTCGCGCGCGACATCGTCGAAGCGATTCGTGAACGGCGCACGCCCAACTTCGAGAAACCAGACGAGCGCTTGGTTTATGACATCACGTTGGAGCTGAACGCAACTCACACTTTGTCCGAAGCCACGTTCAAGCGCGGCATGGACATGTTCGGTGAACAACGCTTAGTCGAGCTGGTGAGCGGCATCGGCTTTTACTCCATGGTCGCGATGACGGTCAACGCATTCGACGTCACCGTCCCCGACGGCAAGAAACCGTTGGCTTGAGGGCGAGGGAGTTGGCCGCAAAGAACCTAGCGCAGCGCAGCCGCAACCGAAGAAGATTGGCCGCAAAGAACGCAAAGGCCACAAAAGGGACGTAGGGGCGACCGGCCGGTCGCCCTTCGGATCGGCGACGCAGAAGTTTTGCGCAGGCCGCGCAAATTTCGAGCTTTAGTAGTGCAAAGTACGCAGAGGTAAAAGAAAACAATTCTGAACTTTGCGCCTTCGCGTCTTTGCGCGAGTAAATCCCCTTTTCTGAACCCTTCATGTCCGTGGTGAGCATCGTCGAACCATGACCTTCGTGGTGAATAGACTTGCCGCGCGCGCTTACTGCAACCCGTCGGTCATATAGTGAATTCGTTAATCTAGCTATGCGGTCTCATCATCCCATCGGCTAGCTTCGTGCCAGAGTTATCCTATGGCCGATGTGAAACTGCTAAGAACCGTCTGCGATCCCAATTGCCACACCAGTCCGCGCTGCGGCATTACCGCCCATGTTACCGACAGCTCATCGGACAACCGCCGATCAGAAAATCAGTGAAAGATCCCCCATAGCACGGTTTTTTCATTGTTTCCCCGAATTTTCTCCTGTATATTGTGGGCCATTAGATGGATCGACACTATATATTGAATCGATCTCCAGAGATTCCACCAATCGAGCCGTCAACAGAGTATGCGATCCACCTGCCGATTTGAATTATCGGCTTACTCAGGCGGAGGTTTGTCCGGGCACGCGATGACTAGGGTCGTGCTTATCCACGCCAGATTGCGAACGAGGGCCTCGAAAAGTTTTGCTCTCTTCCGCTGCCCTCATTGTTTCAAGCATCGAACCCTTCTCCCATTGGCCCACGACTGTTCCGACTACACCGAGAACCTTGAAGAGAATCTAGCGGTTACCGCTTCCGGGGGCGGATTTAGAAAGGAGTTTCAAATGGCCAGTAATTATGAGGGGAGAGACGGCGCGGGCGATGTAGTCGCACGCGGGCCGGACATGGCCGATAGTGGCTCCGGGCCATCGTTACGCTCGCTTAAACAAGAGCTTAAAACCCTGCGCAACCGAACTAAGCCACGGCAAGCCAAGAAACCGACCAAGCTGGAGCGCGCGCGCAAGCTGCACGACGCCGTAACGACTTTAGTCCAAGAGCTTAAAAACGGTGAGTTTGCCGCATTGTTGTCACGCCCCGGTCCGGTGACGATCATCGGGCCTGAGATCGACGATCCTAAAACCGATGGCCGCATCGGCCATGTGCGCGAACCCCTCGGCATCTATATCCAACGCTTGTCGGTCAAAGACAACTTTTTCCAACGCCCACCCTTCGATCATATGACCGACCCGATTTACCGCCGGCTGATTCGCGACTTTATCGAAGGCGCGGCGATGCCTGAAAGTAAGATCGCGGCGATCGGCTGGGCTGGCGGCGTGCGCTCGCTGACCGACGCCAACATCCGCTATTCGATCATTGATGGTCTGCAAAGGCTTTACTGCTTTCTCATCGCCATCCTATTGGTCTGGCGCCGCGAGCAACTGGTGCAAGACGGCATTGTTCCCGAGGAGGGCTGGAACTTCGTCGCCGAGTCGGTCAAGAAGTTGGGCGACCCCAATAGCGCCACCGAAGCGTTACTCCAGCGCGTCACCCGCTATGAAATATTTTACGGCATCGGCCTCGCCGGCCTGCTGCACTACATGGTGACGTTTAATTCGAGCCAGCGGCGCATGAGCTTGCGGGTGCAGTTGGAAATCATGAAACGGCCGCTCATCGAACATTTGAAAGTCGAGGGCATACCGATATGGGAGGACCTCGGCAGGATGCCGGGTGAGCCGCGGCCGAAGGATAAATTTCTCGCCTCGGATATCGTCATGGCGACCCAAGCGTTCATCACCCACAACGCCCATGTCAGCACCGCGGTCGAGACCGAGCGCTTTCTCGACGAAAACCAACCCTATCTCGACAACATCGGCGACATCACGGATATCGTTAGAACGTTGAAGCGCATCAGCGCTGAGGTCCACCCCAAACTGGCCCAGGCCTATGAATCGGACGCCACTTTTCGTTACATCATGATGCATGGCGACCCGTTTTTGCTCGGTTTCGTCGCCGCCTGCGGCTACGTGCGCAACCGAGCCGGCATGGACATACTCGACAAAGCGCTCGACCGCCTGGTGCATGAATTCGACCGCCGCGGCGACGATCCGCTCGATATCGAAGCGTACCGACAGGCATTGGCCATTATCGATGCCTCCCGCGGTAAAGACGCCCGACGGCTGGTCGACGACACCGTTCGGCGCTTTTTCTTGGGCGTGACCATGGAGCTCGATTGGTTAGACACCGCCAGCCAACTTACCGGCGCCGCGGCGCGCTGAGGGCTTGATTTTGGCAGCGCCAATAAGCGCAGCCATTTCAGGTGATGGTTCCACGCTGCAAACGGCGTGGTCTGCCGCAAATAAATCCTGCCAATCATCGAGCGCTCCCCCTCGACAGCGGCGGCCAATGGCGTGTAGAATTCGTATTGAGCAAGAACTTCGGCGTTTCTCATCCGCTGGTTTAGCCAAGCCTTAAGTCCGATGGAGCATGCTTATGATCCAATATCTTCGGAGCAAAAGGTTGTTCAGGATGAGTTGTTGCGCGGCGCTACTAATTTTTCTAGCGCCAGCCGCGTCCGCCCAGAACGCCACCAAGATTCCCCGCGAAGTGATCGACCAGGCTGCCGCCCACGGCACCGCGTTGGTGTTGGTCGGCTTGAACGTGCCCTGGCAGATGGAATCGAAGCTCAGTGAACAAGACATGCGCACACAGCGCAGCGCCATCGCGTCGCTTCAAAGCGATCTGCTGAACAAGCTCGAAGGCAGAAAGTACAAACTCTTGCGCCGCTATCAGGAGATTCCCGGCATCGCCCTGGAAGTCGGCGCCGATGCTTTGGCTGAACTGGCGCGACTGCCGATCGTGACTAATGTTTTGCTCGACCGCCCCGCTGGCAGCGCGATCCCGCCGCCGAATCGCAACGTTTCGCCACGCGGCACCACGGCCGACCTCGTTAGCAGCGAAAAGGTGCCGTCCGCTCTTTTCACCCGCGCGGCGCGCGACGGCACCGTGCTCGTGCTCGCCGGCCTGCGCACGCCCTGGCAGCACGAATACGGATTGAGCGAAGAATTATGGGCGTTGCAACGAAACGCGATTCATAGCGCGCAGAGTTACGTGCTCGCCGAATTGGCCGGCACCCGCTATAAGGTCACACGGCTCTACGGCAAGATTCCCGGCATCGCGCTGCGCGTCGGCGTCGACGCCTTAATCATCCTCGAAAAATCCCCAGCGATCACTAATGTAGTCTTGGACCGTCCCGCTCAAGTCAGACGATAAAACCCGCGCGTAACCAAACCGCTACTTAAATATCGCAAAGGGGATGCTCGCCCCCTTTGGAAACCCCACGATTTTGTGCCCGCCTCAAGAGGCGGGGTTAACTTAGAATGAAAAATTGCACGCGGGTTATTTTGGTGATATTTCACCTGCATGTCCAAGTTCACCGACTTCTCGGCCAGCTATTTCAAAAAATATTTCGAGCTCCACCCGACCGATGCCGTCTACTACGGCATCGAAGGCTACGATCATCTGCTCAACGATTATTCTGACAAGAGTTACAAAGCGGAACAAATCTTCGTGCAGGAATCCCTGCGCAAGCTGCGTCAGATTCCGACCGCGGATTTGACTGAGGACGAAGCGGTCGATTACGCCTTGCTCGAAGGCAGACTAATCATTCAACAATACGAACAGGCCAAGGAAGACTATCGCCTCAAGCAGCCCGACACCTACTCGCCGATCGACGCGATCTACATTCTCACGGTGCGGGCTACCAACGATCTTGCCGGTAATCTCATCAGCCGTTTGAACCGCACACCGGCGCTGATTCAGCAGGGCATCACCCATCTAAACCGCAAAGATGCCAATCCGCCCAAGCTTTGGACGCAGAATGCCATAGAAAGCGCCAAGGGCGGCTTGAGCTTTCTCGATAGCCTGCCCGAACATCCGAAAGTGCAGAGCGAAGTGAAAGACACTGCCGCATTGCATCGCGCCATCGAGAAAGCGAAGAGCGCAATCAACGATTTTGCAACGTTCCTCGAACGTCACCTGCTGCCGCGCAGCAACGCGAGTTACGCCGTCGGCGAGGAGCATTTCAATCTGCTCTTGAAAAAGAAACACTTTCTCGACCACGACGCGCAGAGCTTGCTCGCTCTAGGTGAGAATCTCTTAGCCAAGGCCAAACAAGAACTCGAAGCCTTAGCCGAAGAGTTGGCGCCGGGCAAGGGCGTCGAGGCTGTCGCCCGAGCGATCCAAGAAAACCACCCATCCAGCGAGCAAATATTGTCCGTCTACGACAAGGCCATGACCGCGGCGCGCGATTTCGTGCGCGACCAGAGGCTCGTCAGCTTTCCAGCCAAAGAAGAACTCCATGTCGTTCACACGCCGGTATTTCGCCGCCACGAAATTCCTTTCGCCGCTTATCTCTCGCCGTCACCGAAAGATCCCGATCAAGTCGGCTACTATTACGTCACGCCGGTGACCAACGACGATTTACTGCGCGAGCACAACTACGTAGGGTTAGAGAACACTTCAGTGCATGAGAGTTATCCGGGACATCACCTACAATTTTCCATCGCCAACTGCACCCCGGCGGCTTCGACCCTGCCGCGCTTGATGAACGAGTCGTCGGTGTTCTACGAAGGCTGGGCGCTCTACTGCGAGCAGCTCATGCAGGAGCAAGGCTTTTTGCAATCCAAGGAGCACCGTTTCGTCATGCTCAAAGACCGCCTGTGGCGCGCGCTCCGAATCATCATCGACGTCAAAACCCAGACCGGCAAGATGACCTACGACGAAGCCGCGGACTTGATGGTGCGCGAGCTGCACTTTCCCCGCGAGCAAGCCTGCGGCGACTTGAACTGGTACAGCCAATCACCATCCGTGCCGATGGGCTACGCCCTCGGCTGGTCGATCATCAACCGTTTACGCGACCAGGAACAAAAACGGCTCGGCGGCAAGTTTAGTCTCTGCGAATTCCACGACAAGCTGCTCAGCGCCGGCAGCATCTCGCTGCCGCTCGTCGAAAAGAGATGTTTTGGATAGGCAATAGCCATTAGGCAACAGGCAATAGTTAAAACCAAGACTTGTCCTCTTCGTCTATTGCCTATTGCCTATTGCCTATTGCCTCGGGCCTTGTTGCAACGAATCGTCAAACGAATCTCCAAGGGCAGATAACAAGATGACCAGCACGAAGAAATTCACAAAAAAAGGCCCTCTTTTGGGCGCCCACATGTCCATCGCCGGCGGCGTCGGTAATGCTTTTCTCGAAGGCCAGAAAGTCGACTGCGAGGCGATTCAGATCTTTACCAAATCGTCGCGCCAGTGGGCGGCGAAGCCGTTGGCGAAAGATGAGATCGCCCAGTTCCACGCCAATCGCAAGGAAACCGGCATCGCCGCCGTCGTCGCG
>CAYZJE010000152.1:0-5717 GCA_964478485.1 uncultured Syntrophobacter sp.
GGACACCTCGATAACATACATCCCCTGGAGCCCGCCGCAGCCGTTAAGCTCAATGAACGCGCCTTGCGCGCCCATGCGCCGCCAAGATCCCAACGTCAGCTCGCGGATGTCGTAGAACCCCACCGCGCCGCGATGGATCGGAAGATTTTGCTCCTCCATGTAAAGCTCATAGGGAGTAGCCGGCCGTACCCAGCGTTTGGTACCGACAAAGTCCTGCGCCATACTTCATTGCCTCCTTGGAATCGAATATACCCCGCCTACCAGCAATTGGAACAACCGGGGCACCCCATTTTCGCGACGACTTCCTCGCTCAATCGTCACCCAAGATCGGTCACAACCGGCGTTGAATATTTCCTAGTTGTTCTTCGACGGCATCTACATCCACTACGAGATGGGTTACAAACTCCAAGGATAATTTGTAATGCATTAACCGCGCACCAAAGGGATTGCCCATGGACAAGCCAAGAATTCGCCACATCGCGATCGACGTACAGGATAAAGTCTTAAAATTCCTAACCGAAACCGTCGGCGCCGACCGAATCCTCATGGGCACCGACTACTCCGGCGACATGTCCGCCTGGCGCGAAGTACCGGATATCGGCAAAGTGGAATTCCTAACGGAAAGTCAGAAGCGACAAATTCTCGGCGGCAACGCGGTGCGGCTGTTGGGGTTGGGCTAACCGTCTGATTGGTGATCATCCCTTCCCGCTCTCTCGAAAATCGACTAGCTCTCCGTAATATCGATGAATACTCCATCCGGACTGGAAACCTGATGCGCCCCGTGACGGCAAGATGCGATCAACGCGACGCGCCGCTCGCCCTCGCTCGGTTCGGCGATGATTCGCTCGCGCATGTCTGGATCGGCTTCGCGTAACGCGGCCAATTCTTTTTTCACGGCCTCGACGCTCTCTACTTGAAATCCAATATGCTCGATGCCTGGCCGGTCGATGCCGGCGCCTTCGAAGTCGCTCATCTTCCATTGTGCGATGATGAGCGTCATGCGACCGTCGGTGAGATAGAAGTTGGGATCTTCTATCGCCTTGTCGGCTTCTTTCAAATCGAAGAGATCACGGTAAAACGCCGCCATCGCCGGAGCGTTCATCACGCGCAGCTTTAAGTGATGAATGCGTCTTGGATGCTCGCGCTGCTCTTCGGCCTGCGGTGAGCCAGGTCGAACCGTATAAACGTCGCGCCGGTTCGACATTCCTTCTTGGGTCAAGTCAAAATAGTTTCCTTCGGGATCATGGGCGCCGTAAGTGGCAAAAGGACGATTCGATGGCCGCTTGAGCACGGCGACTTCGGGATATTTTTTCTTGATGCGCGCGATCGCTTCGCCGACATCGTCGACATCGACGCCGAAATGATGCAGGCCGGGAACGTAACCTGGCTTGCGCCCGATCATCGTCACACCGACGTAGCCGTCGCTGATGCTAACGGCATAATTGGTCCGGATCGCCTTCTCTTCTTCCTCAGAGCCAGGCTTTGATCTCTTCATTCCGAAAACGGATTCGTAGAACTTCGCCTCTCGCACGAAATTTTCACTGACGATGGCAGCATGTTGAATTCGAGCTAACATTAAAGCCTCCTTTGTCGGCTTGGTTCAAATCGTTCAATTCGTTCAAGCAGTTCAAGCCGTTAAAGAGCTGACTGCTTGAACCTCCGAAACGGCTTGAACGTTTTGAACGTTTGCAGATCATTTTCCCGAAAGCTTTTTGAAAAATCCTTCTTTCTCAAGCTCATCGACCG
This sequence comes from uncultured Syntrophobacter sp., assembly GCA_964478485.1. Classification (GTDB taxonomy): domain Bacteria; phylum Desulfobacterota; class Binatia; order UBA9968; family UBA9968; genus DP-20. The sequence goes on from CAYZJE010000152.1 coordinate 1,747, forward strand.
TGCTCTCGTCGATATACTTCGCCGGGTTCTTGTCGATCTTGGGATTGCGCTCGGAGACCATGTCCAAGGTATTGCGGATGCCTTGCGGTGCGATGCGCGTGGGGAACGCGAAGCTCGTCGCAACATATTGATAGGTCTCTTCGATCGCCTTGGGATTTTTCTGCTGCAGCCACTTGGTGAGTATGGCCATCGCTCGCTCTTTGTTCGTGATCATTGCGTAGGTCGCTTCCGCATAGGCCTGCTGATAGCGCTTCACCAGCTCGCGATTCTGCTGCAAGAAAGACCGGCGCACCACCATCACATTCATCGGAAACGCGGCGGTCTTCATGTCCCGCATATGCACGAGCACATTCATGCCAAGACGCATCGCTTCGCCGACCTCCGGTTGCGCGAGAACGGTGGCATCGAGCACTTTTGCGGTAAGCCCGAGAAACCTTTGCGACGCACCGCCGGCCTGCAGGATCGTCACGGATTGGCGCGGCAAATTCCATTCCTTAAGCGCGAGCAGCACCGCGAGTTCGTTAGCGCCGCCGAAGCCGACGATGCCGATCTTCTTGCCATTTAGATCTTCGGGCTTGCGAATCTCTTTTTGCGCCACGAAGCTGAAAGGAAACGTGTTGAGCGAGCCCGAGATCATCACCAGATCGGCGCCTTGCGCGATCGCGTTGATCGTCGTCACCGCGTCCACCTGCGCGAAGTGCGCGCTGTTACCGAGCAACGCTTGAATCTGCCGCGTCGAACCCGGCGTCAAAACCAAGTCGGCGTTGATGCCATATTTGTTCAGCAAGCCGAGTTCCTTGGTTGCCCACAACGGCGATTGAAAGCCAGCGAACCCGGCATAAGCAATGATGTAACGCTCCTGGGCCACGGCAGCCGAAGCGGTGGTCAACACGAAGAACACCATGGCGAGGAGCCGCCGTTCGAGCAGAGCAGTTAGGTTTCTCATAGTGTCTCTTACCTTGGCGTCTTTGCGCCTTTGCGGGAGATTCTTATTCGAGAGAATTATTTTAGCTCGCGGCTCCGGGTGTATTCCTTCCAATCGTGCGACTTGGGAATAACATCCGACAGCACGACCAGATTGGCGAAGCGATTCGCCTGCGGATCACGGATCACATGCTGCGGCTCGCGCCCTTCTTGCACGTCTTTGATGGCGTTTAAAATCAACTTGCGCGCGCCAATGATGGCCTTGTCGGACGAAACCGGATTTTCTTGGGTGCGATTTTGCACGCGCCCCTGACTTTCGGTCGCGAAAGCATCGTGCACCTGAAAGTTGGTGCCCATGCCGGTGAACGTCTGTGTCTTCATCGACGCGCGGTCCTGCTGATAGCGATTGGCGGCGTTGCGCGTCAAGCGATAGTCCGCGGTCAGCTCCACGCGGCTGCGTGTGCGCAGGAACTCGTCTAATTCCTTGTCGCGGCTGAAGGCAAAAATATATTTCCAGTGAGTATGGTCGCCGATCGGCACGTGCCAGTGAACCGCATAGCCACCCCCGACCGTCGAGCCGCCGAAGGCCGCCAGATTAGGCATGACGAAATTGGTCACGCGCAGATAGCGCTTGTCCGCGCCGGCATCTCGGGTGGCATAAATTCTCAGACCGAAGTTGCTTACTTCCACTTCGATCGTCGGCGCGACATCTCTGGCCAACAGCGTGTTGTCCGTCGCATTGACGCCCTGCACGATGCGTTGGCGCGCGATTTGGGCTTCATTCAAAACTTGATGCAAGAACGACAAGTGCACCGGGTCGATGTTGCCTTCGTTGCCCTGTAAATAGTTGCATTCGTAAAACGCCTTGACCACTGTGCGCTGCTCCGGCGCCGCGGCGAGAAATTCGTAGTTGGGCAGTAGCGGTGGCTCGCCCGGTCCCATATAGGTGAAGATGACTCCGCCCGCCTCTTGGCAAGGATAAGCAAGGTGGCGAATCGCGCTCTTGTTCGCGCCGCCCCCTGGCTCACCGGGCTGATCGATGACCCGGCCGCAAACATCGTAAAGCCAACCGTGATAAAGACAGCGCAGCCCGCCGTCTTCGATCCGGCCGTAACTTAAGTCGGTGCCGCGATGCGCGCAGTGAAGCCCGATCAAACCGGGCCGCCCTTGATCGTCGCGGAACAATACTAACTCCTCGCCAAGGATTTTAACCTTCAGCGGCGCGCCGCCCGCCGGCAACTCCTCGCATAACGCCACCGGCTGCCAATAACGCCGCATCATCTCGCCGCAGGGTGTGCCGGAATGGGTTTGCGTTAGCAGTTGGTTTTCTTCAGCGGATATCATGTGGACATGCCTCCACAATCATGACGTCTCTCAATCAAGGGTACAATACCGTTATAACTATTCGGGTGGGTGTTGGGCAAGCGCAGCTAAGATTGGAGACGACTCGTCAAAGCAGCGATAAACCCCGCGTCGTCGAGTTCCTTCACCCAGTGCAAATCCCAAAGGGCCAGAGGATTGAGCCCCTTCGCAGAGGGATATTCGATCGTTGCGATTTCGTAGGTGTTGGCGATCGCGCGGGGCGTCGGATAGGGACGGATCTTTAGGCCGCTGACCACCGAGTCGAAGCGGCGCCGTAGTTCGGCTTGGTCCGACAATTCCATCGTTGTCTGCAATTCCACCGCAAGCGCAGCAAATGCTTCATCCGGTCGAAACGTAAGCCAAACCAGCGCGTGCAGCACCGACTTGACGTAGTTGCTCATGAGACCGTCATTCGTCCGTGCAAACTGCGCTAAGCAAGCCTGGGCGAAATGGCCAACGATGGGAATGTCGGGAACCGGCAGAACTTTCAATTCGGCGTTGAGCGCATCGGGCAAGTAGAGCGGCGACACGAACGCCGCGATACAATCGCCGCTGACGACTTTTTTCCACTGCCCCCAGCGGCCGACATCTTTGTCGTGCACGATCACGGTCTCAACCTCGCGCTCTAAACCGAGCATACGCAGCCAGAGCGTCACCGCGTGCGGCTGGCCGTGCGAGCGCACCGCCATCTTCTTGCCTTTGAATTCCTCGACGCTCTGAATCGGCTGCGGCACGACCAAATCCAGCCCGCCGCCCTTGCTCGGCGCGCAAAAGAATGTGATTCGTTTCCCTTTGCTGGCTTCGTCATAAAGATAATCGAGATGCTCGATAATGACGTCCGCCGAGCCATCAAAGAGAGCGGCTTCGTATTCCTCACCGTCTTTGATGCGCACGATTCGAACCTCGAGATCGTAGTGGCGCTTGGCCATCTCGCGAATGGCAAAAATCACCGGCGTCCGGTCGTCGTCGCGGTAGGCTAGCGTTACACTTTGCATGACTGCACTCGCTTACTCCGCCACGGAGCCAGGAGGTTCGATTGCCAACTGCACTCGTGTTGCAAAGCTAATATCCGGCCGCACTTTCAGCGTCGTGCCGTGGGCCACTTGAACCGTGCCGGTCTTGACTCCGCGCGGCTTCTTCACGTAGCGCGCTCTCGTGCAATGAACCGGCGTCGTGCCGGCGTTGCGCGCTTTGCTATGATAGGCCGCCACTGCGGCGGCCTGGCGCAAGGTCTCCTTGCCCGGCTCGTCATTCGGTTTGGCGCGCAGAATCACGTGACTCCCGGGCACGCCGTCGGCATGAAACCACCAATCATTCGATTTCGCCACCTGGGTGCTCAAGTAATCGTTGTCCTCATCCGACGCGCCGACGAGCAACGTCCATTCCCCAGGAAGTTGGTAGGCGAGTATGCGCGGTTTAGTTTGTTTCAAAGCAAAATAGACCGAATCACGGACGTCAATTATTTACCGTAGAGCTTCTTGAAGAATCCTTCGTCCTCAAGACTCTTCAACAGCGAGATATCGAGGAACTCCCCGGCCTTCCTGCCCTTCAAATGCGCGTAAGTGTGACTGAGATCTTCGATGTCGCTTTGAATGGCTTCTTCTTTGGGAAAGGGTCTCGCGGGGATGGAACCGAGCAAGTAGTTTTTGTGCATCGCGTCGAGCATTTTCGGGTCTTCGACTTTG
>CAYZJE010000153.1:0-6975 GCA_964478485.1 uncultured Syntrophobacter sp.
CCCGTTTTGAATTTTTTTAATTTGGATTTAGTCTTTTTTGTTTCGGATTTCGATATTCGGATTTCGGATTTATCCCCTATTAAGGTAACCCTGTATGGCTGACAAAAAATTTGTAGGCAATCGTTCGCGCAGCAAAGAAGGCCCGCGCCATGTCACCGGCCGTGGGCTCTTCACTGATGATTTTCAGTTGCCAGGCATGCTCCAGGCGATGATCCTGCGCAGCCCCCACGCCCATGCGAAGATACTCTCCGTCGATCCGACCGAGGCGCTGAACAATCCTAATGTCTTCGCGGTGATCACACCCGATGATGTCAAGAAACTTACTAAGCCGTTTAAGCCCGGCCGTTATGCCGCGGGTTTGAAGCGTCCGATCGATGAGTACGCCGGCGCGGTGGAAAAAGTTCGCTACGTCGGTGAACCCATCGGCGCGGTAGCGGCCAAAGATCGCGGCACGGCGGAAGATGCGCTGGAATTGATCCAAGTCGACTACGAACCGCTGCGGCCTAACGTCGATGTCCACGAAGCGATCAAGCCGTCATCGGCGGCGCTCTTCGACGAGCTTGGCACCAACCTGGCGTGGACCGGTTCGCTGCAATATGGCGACATCGATGCGGCTTTCAAATCCGCCGATCGCGTCGTTACCGAAAAACTGAAAATTCATCGCTACAGCTCGACGCCGCTCGAACCTTTCAACGTCATCGCGTCCTACGACGCGGCGAGCAAACGCTTGACCGTGTGGGTGACCGCGCAAGTGCCGGAGGTGATCTACGACGGCTTGCGCGAAGCGCTCGGCCTGCAAGATGTCCGCGTAATCATTCCCGATGTCGGCGGCGGCTTCGGCCAAAAGATTCATTTGATCAGAAAATACGTCGTGCTGGTTTCCTTGTTGGCGATGAAAACCGGCCGGCCGGTGAAATGGATTGAAGACCGCACTGAGCATATGATGGCCGGCGGCCACGCTTGCGCCCAGGAAGTTGAAGCCGAAGCCGCGGTGAAAAACGACGGCACCGTGCTCGGTCTCAAATTCAAAGAATACGACGACGTTGGCGGTTCGATCAGCACGCTGACGATTCATTTCACCAACAAGCTCAACAATCTTTCGAACACCTACAAGACGCCGGCGATTTACATGGAAGGCCATGCGGTGGTGACCAATAAATGTCCGGTGATTCCCAACCGGGGCATCGGTAAGCCCGGCATGTGTTACATCTGGGAACGGATGATGGACCGGGTCGCGCAGGCGCTCAACTTGAGTCCCATCGAAGTGCGCCGCAAGAATCTAATCCAGGCCAACGAGATGCCTTACAGCACCATCAGCGGCAACGTCTATGACAGCGGTGATTATCCCGGCCTGCTGAAAACACTTTTAGAAAAGATCGATTACGACAAGCTGCGCGAAGAGCAAAAGAAAGCGCGCGAGCAGGGTAAGCTCATGGGCATCGGCATCGTCATCGGCGTCGAGCCCGGCGGACGCAATGCCGCGCGCGACATGGCGATCTTTCCCGAGATGAAAGAGCCACCCGGCTCGGGTGGCGTCAACGGCGCAAAAATCAAACTGGAAAAGAACGGCACGCTCTCGCTCCATTTAGGCTCGCCCAATTGCGGCCAAGCGCACGAGACGACGACGGCGCAAGTGGCGGCAGATATCCTCGGCTCGACGCCGGATAAATTTAGTACCAGCATTCCCTTCGACAGCGATCTATCGTCATGGGGTGTCGCCGCGGCCAACAGCGGCAATAATTTTCACCTCTACGATATTGGCGCGATTCACGGCGCGGCGACTAAGCTGCGCGCGAAAATTTTGCGGCTTGCCGCGTACAATCTCAAAGTCGAGCCGTCCGAATTGACCATCGAAGACAGCGTGGTGAAAGTGCCGGGCGCGGCGGCGAAACAAATCACCTTCGCTGAGCTGGGCCGCATCGCTTACAACAACCAACATCTGATCCCCGACGATATGGAACCGGGGCTAGAGGCGACCTTCTACTACATGTTTCCCCACGCCAAACCAAACATCGTGCCCGGCGCCGACCGTAAAGTGCGCGCCCAGTTTACCTTTTCCGCCGGAGCGCACGCGGCGATTGTCGAAGTGGATAAAAATACCGGCTCGGTGCATGTGCTACGTTATCTGATCGTCGGCGACAACGGCACGGTGATCAATCCAGACGTGGTCAACGGCCAGGTGTACGGCTCGGCGGCGCACGGCATCGCCGTCGCACTGGGCGAAGGTTTTATGTACAGCCCGGAAGGCCAGCCGCTGACGATCACCTATCTCGACTACGGCAAATGCTCGACGGCGGAAACGCCGCGCGTCGAGGTGATCCATCAGCCTTCGCCGTCGCCCTTCACGTCGCTCGGCCAGAAGGCCGCCGGCGAAGGCGCAGCGATCCCTTCCCCTGCCGCCATTGCCAGCGCCGTCGAGGACGCGCTTCAGCCCTATGGCGTGAAAGTTTGCGATCTGCCGATCACCCCCGAGGCGGTGTGGCGCTTGATCAATCACAATCCGGAAAAAGAGCGGAGGACTTTCTAGTCATGATTCCCGGTTCTTTTGAATACTACGCGCCCGGTTCTTTGAACGATGCGGTCAAGTTCCTCTCGCAACACAAAGACGATGTGAAAATTCTTTCCGGCGGACAAAGCTTGCTACCGCTGATGAAGATGCGCTTGTCGAAGCCTGGCTACGTCGTCGACATCGGCCGCATTCCCGGCTTGGATACAATTACGGAAGACGGCAACAATCTCATTGTCGGCGCGCTGGTCACCCATGAACAGATTGAATATTCCGATCTGCTCAAAGCCAAGTGTCCGCTACTTCCGCAAACCGCGACCACCATCGCCGACGTCCAAGTGCGCAACCGCGGTACCATCGGCGGCAGCATCGCCCACGCCGACCCAGCCGGGGATTGGCCAGCGGCGATTATGGTATTGAACGCCGAGATCAAAGTGTTTGGCCCCAACGGCGACCGTTGGGTCAAGTGTAATGATTTCTTTCTCGGTTTAATGATGAGCGTGCTTGAACCGAACGAAATCGTGACAGCGATAAAACTCCCAATGACCGGCGGCGACAAGACCGCCTATCAAAAAGCCGCGCCGCGTTCTTCTGGCTTCGCCGTCACCGGCGTCGCCGTTCGCCTGACGGTTGATGCCACCGGCACATGCAGTCGCGCCGCAATTGGCATCACGGGCGTAACCGACAAAGCCTATCGCGCCGAGCGCACTGAACAGATGCTGACAGGTAAGACACTCGACACGGCATTAATCGAACAAGCCGCCGCCGAGTCAACCCGCAACATGGAAGTGATCGAAGACATCAACGGCTCGTCGGAATATCGCGCCCATCTGACTCACGTCTATGTTGCCCGGGCAATTCAAGAAGCGTTAAACAGATAGTAGGGGCGCAGCATGCTGCGCCCTGCGCTTTTTACATGACCTTGCGGCGCAGATAAGCGCTGACATAATCGACTATCGTCACCAAGATGTAGATCGCCATGATCAAGGTCAGCAACTGCTGCTCAAAAAACAAGCTGATGGCGATATGGATGCGCTGGCCTAAGCCGCCGGCGCCTACCAACCCCAAGACCGCCGCCATGCGAATGTTCACTTCCCAGCGGTATAGCGTGTAGGAAATAAACTGCGGCAGCACCTGCGGCAGTATCCCGTAAAACAAAATCTGCAGCCGGCTCGCGCCGGTGGCTTGTAGCGATTCGATCGGCTGCGGATCGACATTTTCGAGAACTTCGCCAAATAGTTTGCCAAGCACCCCGCCGGTGTGAACGCCCAGGGCCAGCACGCCGGGAAACGGTCCCAGACCGACGAGAAATACAAAGATCAATGCCCACACCATCTCTGGTACCGTGCGCAAGATATTGAGCAAGCTCTTGGCCGCCAGATACGGCACCATACGCGCGCTGCGCCGCCAGCCCTGCTTGGGCTCCATCTCATAGAGTAAGCCGGAAAATATCAGATTGCGCGACGCGAAAAACACCACCGACAGTGCAATGCCAACGGCCAAGAGCGTTCCCATGAAGGAAATCGCGAAGGTCTCGATGGTTCCCTTGATTGCCTCGCGCAGAACGTTGGGCGAAAGATCCGGCGGTATCAGCTTCTTAACGTAGATAAAAATCTGCCCGAAGCTGTCGCGGCTGAACAACTGCGACAGATCGATCTCCGCGCCGCGATAGCTCCAGACCAGAAACACGAGAAAGAGCAGCGCAACGGCTGCGTTTTTCCGCTTCGAGCCAGACGCTGCCGTGGCGCCGATCGACGGGATCACGTCACAAATATTCGGTAGATCTGGCCGGCTCATAAGAGTGCGCGCACCTTGGCGCTCAAGTAGTCCACGCCAGCAACCATCAGGAACAGAATTATTAAGATCGTCAGCACCTCATTGAAATTAAACATGCGCATGGAGATCTCGATTTGCTGGCCCAAACCGCCGGCGCCGACCAGACCCAGGATCGCCGAAGCGCGCACCGCGCATTCCCAGCGATAGAGCGTGTAGGAGACAAAATTGGGCAGCGCCTGGGGAAACCAACCGTAGAAAAATATCTGCAACTTGTTCGCCCCGGTCGCTTGCAACGCCTCGAGCGGGCGTGAATTCACCGACTCAAAGATTTCCGAGTAGACTTTACCGAGCATGCCGCCATAGGCGACGCCGATGGCAAGCACGCCGGGAAAAGGGCCCAAGCCGACGGCGCGCACAAACATGAAGGCCCAGACAAATTCTGGAATCGAGCGGAAAAGGCTCAACAGGCCGCGGGCAAAAAGATAGACGCCATAGCGCAGGCCGCGCTGCAACGGCGCGCCTTGGAGCTCGGCGTCGTTAAGGATACCGCGCACGACTAAAGTATGGGTGCCCATCAATCCCAGGGGAAACCCGATCAGAACCGCGATCACGGTGCCCCAGAACGAAATCTGGATGGTCTCCAAGGCCGGCCGGAGCATCAAGGAAAGAAAGTTCCACGAGACATCCGGCGGAATCATGCCGGTGAGAAACTTCCACAACGAAGCGCGCCCGCGGTTGGAAAAAAACAGCTCCGGCGCGATTTCCGCTCTCTGCCAACTGTCGAGGAACACTAAAAGAAAGAGAACCGCGAAAAGATAGGGAAAGTAGCTTTTAGCTGAGTGACGGGTAAGCGATGGGCTGGACGGTTTCACTGGCGGTCTCGGTTACGGCGTGATCGTGAAAGTTGCCGGAGTACAAATCTTCTAACATATCGTCGCTGATTTTGTCAGGCGACAAGTCGAAAACCGCCCTGCCGAGTTTGATGCCGATCACCCGAGGGAAATAGGCCAGCGCGAGATCGACGCTATGCAAGCTGACCAGCAAGGTCTTGCGGGTGTTTTGGCTGATATCGATAAGTAACCTCACGATGCTCGACGCCAGAGTCGGATCGACGGAGGAGACCGGCTCGTCGGCGAGAATAACCTCGGGGTCTTGCACCAAGACGCGGGCGATCGCTACGCGCTGCTGTTGGCCGCCCGACAGCTCATCGGTGCGCTCAAAAATCTTGTCGGCAATTTCCACATGCCTGAGCGCACTGTGGGCAATTTCAAGATCGGCAGGCTTGCACAGAGACATCAGCGAGCGCAGCGTCGACCAGCGGCCCAATTGGCCGGCCAGGACGTTATGAATCACCCGCAGGCGCGGCACCAGATTATGCTGTTGGTAAACGCTGCCGATGCGGCGACGCACTTGGCGCAAACGCTGGCCGTGTAAGAGATCAATGTCCTCGCCGTCGATCCAGAGCTTTCCCGACGTCGGTCTTAGCGTGCAGTTGAGCAGGCGAAACAACGTGGTCTTACCGGCGCCGCTCGGACCGATCAGGGCGACCTTCTCGCCCTGATCGATCTTGAGGTCAATGCCATCCAACGCCATTTGTTGGCGGCCGAACAGCTTGCGGACATTTTCGAGGCGATATTGCTGTAGCGTTGAATTCACGTGTTCAGTTGAGCTTGATCAAACCCGCCGCCACTGCCGCCTCTTCGATACCTTTCCAGTCTTCGTCTTTGGCGGCGATATAGCCTTTGGTGCGGTGCAGATCGAGAAGCTTTTTGTCATCGGGTTTGTTATAGTCAAGTTTCAAGAAAGCCTTGGTAATTTTATCGACGGTCGCCTTGTCGACCCCGGCCCGCACGGTCCAGACGTAATCGACATAAGGCGGTGTGGTCCAAAAAATATTAACCTTGCTGGTATCCACTTTTTTAGTTTCGACGAGCTTATCCCAAACTAAAAAATTGAGCGCCCCTGCGTCTACCTGCCCGGCTTCGACCCAGGCGGCGGTCGCGTCGTGCGCGCCGCTAAAGCTGAACTTGGAAAAGTCCTTCTCGGGATTGACCCCGCCCTTGAGCAGAAAATAGCGCGGCATCAAATGGCCCGATGTGGAACTGACACTACCGAATGCAAAGGTCTTACCTTTGAGGTCGGCGAGAGCTTTGATGCCGGTTTCTTTACGGGTGATGAAGTAACTCTTAAACTCGGCGTCCTCTTTGCGCATGATAACACGGTGGGCGCCCTTGGCCTGCTTGGCCGCTTGCACGGAGGTCAAGCCGCCGTACCACACCATTTCCAAGCGGTTCGCCGCCAGTCCCTCGACGGTCGCGGCATAATCAACCACGGGGGTAAACTTAACCGGGATGCCAATTTCCTTGGTCAAATATTCGGCGAACGGCGCATAGATGCGCAGCATCTCCTGCGGGTTTTCATCGGGAATCGCCGATATGCGTAATTCCTTCAATGCCTGGGCCTGAGCGTCGGATCGAATCACAGCGATACCCATCAACAGGAACGTCAAGAGAATAACAACTCGTTTCATAACATCTCCTCCAGGGAACGGTAGATCGGCATCCCAAGTCTCTTAGATCACAGCCCCTGCCTATAAGTCAAATCGAATTTACCTATAACCGAAACAAACAAGAAGGGGAGTTTCCACTCCCCTTGCTTGGTCCGATCTAACGGTTATTTTTTAGAAACTCTAG
>CAYZJE010000154.1:0-6172 GCA_964478485.1 uncultured Syntrophobacter sp.
TCAAAGCGGCATTTCGAAATTGGCGGCCCGTTAGCCGGGCCAAAAGGGCAGCATAGAATGTGCAGAATGACGTTATCAAATACATGCATTTCGTCATCGGGCAACTGTTGTCATTTTACGATCCCCTTATTGTCCGTTGGCGCCACCCAGCTTCAAGATCGACCGAGCCAACGTCGAGAATTCGAATCTAGCCAGCAGACACATCTCAAGATGCAATAGCTGGAATTCTACGATGCCAATCCGTTGACTGCTGATAGGCGTCAGCAATTCTGAACAACATGGCCTCGTCAAAGGGACGGCCGACAAGTTGGAAGGCCACGGGTAGGCCGTTCTTGGTGAATCCCCCGGGCACGCTTAGGGCCGGCAATCCGAGATAATTGATTCCTCTTGTGCAATAGGTGAGAGCGCCAAGCCTGCTCTGAGCCCACAAAACTGGATCGTTTTTGGTTAGAGTTTTCCGCACCGATTCCCGGGCAGGGAGGAGCGGAGAGCAATGAAGGCATCGAGATTTGCGGACGCCCAGAAGGTGTTCATTTTGAAGTAAGGCGCCGACGGTATGCCGGTGGCTGATATCTGCCGCAAGGCCGGGATCAGCCAGGCGACGTATTTCAATTGGAAGAAAAAGTATGATGGTCTGCTGCCAACCGAGATGCGGCGGCTGAAGCAGCTCGAAGATGAGAACTCAAAGCTGCGGAAGGTGGTGGCTAATCACAGCCCCGACAAAGAGATGCTGCAGGACATAGTCATTCCATAACCTGTGATTATGCGAATCTCTCAGTTCGCATGAACCGGATACAACATCAGTTGAGTACGGAATTGTCCAAGCCCCGCTCGTCGCGTGTTGGTTTCCGTTTTATATGGGGCAATGGTCCAAAATCGGGTGGAGGAATACGACGCTTCGAAGCTGCTTCGTAAGCAGAGGCTATCGTCAAGAGAATATCCTCCTTCCCCGGTTCGGTCCGGAATACCAATGAGAACGGCAGCCCGGGCTCTGAAATGAATGTCGGCGTATGAGACGCAGCCGATACGTAGCGCTTGCGGTCCATGCTCAACTCGAAGACAGGGTCATAGGCGGTGGTGACGTATCCTGCGGGAATCAAGACCTCGGTCAGGCCCGCATTGGGTCCACTCAGCGACTCTGGATTCAGATTGCTCACGATATCGTATTGCGGGGGACCGCCGATCAGGCCCGGTGGCCATGGCGTATGAAGCCGTACCAACGCATCAAGACGATTTTCTAAGATCACCATCATGTCGACACGGCGCAATAGTTCGCGCAGCATGATACGTTCGTTTACGCCCTGTCGCTGGCCGTGCGGGTTGCGAGGGTCAACGACTTCTTCCCAGTTTTTAAAGGCAGCACGCTGATCGTCACCCCAAAACTTCGAACGTCCGTTGAGCGCGGGAAAATCGACGAGGGTTTCAACGAAACCCATTGACTGCCAATCAACCGCACGACGGCTAAGATATTGTCGGATATGGAACCGAAAAGTCATTGCCATCTCCTGCTGCTGGATGGTGGCAAGATCTAAGTTCCGCGGAGGCGCGATCCTGCCCTCCGCTAGATCGACAAAATAATCGATTGGCTTCATGGAGCCGTTGCCAAACACTTTGCCGGGCATGAATTCCGTTGGCTCGACGGCTGCGGCGAATTCCTTAAAGATCGGCTGTCCATCTAACCCGAGCCGGAACAAAAGCTCAGGCATGAAAACAGGCACGAGGCGCGCAAGCGCACACCGGAAGTCTGTTTTCATCAACTCAATATTTGGGTCACGCTTCCACAGCGGATCGGAAGATTCGACTAGCGTCGCACCGAGCCACTCGCCAAGAACTGAATTGATTTCCTGCGTCGCAGCGGTAACGATCGGTTCCTCAGTATTCGACCCGGGCGGGATCAGCATCGACTCGCGAATCACCCCGAGACGTACGCCTTTCAAGGTTCCTCGCGCTCCCGAGACCTTCACGTGGTCCGCATAGGGCGTGCTTAATACCGAGGAACGGGGGACCGTCGTGTAAGGATCACGGGGGTCGTAGTAGCCCACTTCCGGATCTTTCAAGGCATCGAGAATTTTTGCGCAATCGGCAATCGTGCGACCATGGATGCCGGATCGATCGCAATAGATGTCCGCACCGATAGCACCTCCGTCGAACCCGAGCATCGATTTGTGCGGAAGGATCAAAGCGACAGCATTGTGATTGGACGGGCCGCGGCAGGAGGCCCTTGTTTCCTCACCGAGGCTCGCCATTACCATGTTAGTGCTGACCGACAACGCGGAGCCGGAACTTGAACCGAGCGAAGCCGATCGCGTCGTGTCATAAGGATTGGAGGGATTTCCCGCCCAAGAGCTTCGCTGATACCCCAGAGTCGAGGGCAGCACCTTGGTCGGCTTGTGCAGGCCGCCCGGATCTCCCGCACGCCCGTTGTATTCAGTATTGACGGCTTTAGCGAATATAATCGCGCCCTTGTTGCGAAGCTGCTCGACCAACACATGGTCCCGCGCCGGGAAATCGATGTCGTAGGCCGCGTCACCGCCGCCGGTGGAGCGCATGTCCTTCGTGTCGAACGGATCCTTAAACGAAAATACCACGCCGTACATCGGCATCTTTTCGATATCGGGATTGCGACCATAGGTCGCGTCGAGCTCTGCCGCACGCTCAAGAGCATCGGGTAGGTAGCGAAAATATTCGCACACCGGTGGCGCCCCGGGCGGAAGCGGACCCTTCGACGGATGACGATCAAAGTCGCCTTTGCAGGTCACGGAGCGCTCGCCGCGAATATTCAAGGTGCCGAGCGCGTTGACCTGTCCGACTTTAGGGATTCCGACGATCATTCCGAACTGCTGCTGCACCGATGGATCGGAAGCGGTCGGCTCCATGCGGCCATACTCGAGCGGCGGCCCTTCGTATTTGTCGAGATCCGGCAAAAGCGTGTCGGCTTTGACGGTTTGGGTCGGGAACCGAAGCAGCGCTTTGGCTCGTACCGCGCCAACGGCTGCGGGAATTGTCGCACCATCTTTTGTGACGAGTGCGCTACACACGCCGTTAAAGGTACGTACGCGCTCTATGTATTGTTGGACAACGTCGACACACGTTGTCCGGCCCGCTCTTATCGCTTCGTGCAACTCATCGATCGTCGCCTCTTCGACCCGAAATGTTTCATCCGTTGCTCTACTTCTGTTCGTCATGGAGATTCCGCCCGGCTGTCATAACTTCGTCCTGCCGCTCATATTAAAGGCCAGCCGCGCTGCGACGAGGAGCGCCCACCTCGGCGGTGTAAAACCACCACCAATCCTCAGCGCTGAACTCAACGGCTCGGATATCAGCGATTGTCTGAGGGTGCAGTTCATTGGGCTTGCCGAACCGAAGCACTAGATGATCGTTGGCCAGAAACGCTTCACGTTGGATGGCATCGACTGTCGCCCGTTCGAGCGTATCCGCAACGAAGTCGGTTCCGTGCCCAACCTCATGGACGATCGGACCGTCTGCCAAGGCATCCATCGTCTTACGACGTATATCCACGTCGACAATAAGATCGCACCGCGGATAAGTCGGCAAAAACCGCGTGGCGATATCAAGTCCTACACGGAATGTCGGCGTCAGCGACTGCCCCGACAGCGCGTAAACGCGGCCGTACAAATCATGCGTATGAACGACCGCCTGTACATCACGACGTTCGGACATGATCTGGGCATGAAACCATTTGAAGTTCGGAGGGCGTGGGCCATCGAGCCAATTGGCCTTGAAATCAAGCAATGTGACATCCGCCGGGGCCATGTCTCGGAAATTCTGCGATGCCGTGATGAGGAAGCGGTCCTCCATCGGCAACCGATGGCTCACGTGCTCCAGGAACGCCACAAGCGTGTCCCTTTCCCACAACGCTCGGCATGTGAAACTCATCGCCGACTTGAGTTCGGCATACTGATCCGCCTTGTTCGCATGACTATCGCGGAACTTAAGGTACGGATGGACGAGCGGACCAGGATCGAGTGAACCGAGAAACTCGATGTAATGATGGTGTCCCGAGAATTGGCTCCAGAGCTTGTCGGAATCTGTGCGATCAATCGTCCGTCCCGGCTCTAGACCAGCCTGCACCAGATTTGCCTGCGCGAGATATTCAAGATGATACATAGTCACAAGGCAGTCGAAGATGTCCTTGCCGGCTGCCCATACACCGATGCCAGGCTGATGTACCGCCGTGGCTGCACACATTTGTGCCGCAAGGGATTTTGCCCGGTCGGCGGCGATGGCAAGGCCTCCGCCATCCCATGTACGAAGGCCGTAGCCGGCCGACGACTCCATATGAGTGAGCGGCTTCATGTCTGCACCTGCGATGCCGGCCGCCGTCGCTGTCGCCGGACTCGCAAACAGACACGCCATGCGTTCGGATTGCGCTTTATAGACTTCCAAATCCGCCACGAACTGATGCGGAAGCAATCCTTGTCCTTCGAGAATTTTTCCGCTCGGCCCAAAAATCAGAATATCAGATCCGCGAATCGTACGCGGTGAACAGTTTTTGGAAAATCGGGGCGTGATAGCGATGACATCACTGCGCGGTACACGCAAGCTCGCATGTCCCCATAAATCGATCATACGGTGATGCGCAAGAATGCGGCACACCATGGCAAGGTCTTCACGAACGTTATGTCCCAGCATCGATCACTCCCGGCCCTATCTCGATCCGTTTTCTGCTTTACGCGCCTTTGTTATTCGCTGGCGATGCGCTGCATGAGAGCGCGTAGCCGTTTGCGGTTTTCCAAGACTGTTCAAAGCCGCTAAAGAAAATTGATAAATATGATCGGCAATTTTCTGCACGGCAGCCGCGCTTCGCGGCGCTTGTCGTTCCGTCTTCGCCAACACCAATCTCCCGTATCTATAGAAAACGCATTGCCCCAGAATGCTGATCGCGCTGGCACGAACCTGCCGATGCGACAATCTGACGCCAACCATATCGCGAATGATGCGAGACAGGAGATCCAACTGATGCTGCGGCAGCTTTCGGACGGCCACCGAAAAAGCAGGACCGGGATCAATTGCCTCCCAAAGCATCAGACGCGGCATGAACTGGTGCTCTTCGTCGAGTAATAGCTGCTGCATCAAGCGCGAAATGAAGACGTAGAGCCGTTGCGCCGGTTCGATCTGCCGCAAATCACGTTCATCCATCGAGACTTGCCGCTCCCGCAGCCGCAGTTGCTCTTGGATGACTGCACGATAGAGACCCGCCTTGTCACCGAAATGATAGTGTGCCGTGGCGCCATTAACGCGCGCAGCGGCAACGACGTCCTTGAGCGTCACAGCCCGATACCCGCGTTCCGCGAATATTCTCGCGGCAACGACCAATAGACGATGGGGTGTGGCTACGTTATAGCTGTTGCGCGACACGGCGAAAACGAATTTCAATTCCGGAGTTGAATTTTTGTCGCGCGGAAACTAGCATGGTTTCTTGGTCGGTGTCATTTGTTTCGTGTTCGTACATTCCAGAGCTTGATCTGTCGATGCACAGGAGGATTCAGATGATTTCTCGAATGTCCATGCTGCGTGCTCCGATCGCAGTAACGCTTTTCGGCGCAGCGGCATTATTCCAGCTTGCGGCTTTCGCCCAGGACGTCTTTCCAAGCCGCCCCGTCACGCTGGTTGTTCCGTTTCCTCCGGGCGGCATGGCCGACTTGTCGGCGCGACCTCTGGCCGTGGCGCTCGAAAAGCAGCTTGGGCAGCCGATCGTCGTGCTCAATCGGCCGGGCGCGGCGGGCGCGACCGGCATTCAGTATGCTGGAAGTCAGAAGCCGGACGGCTACACGCTGATGGTGACGCTGGTCTCGTTCTCCACCATTCCGGTGGTTGACGCGATTTTCGGACGCACGCCTGCCTATACCACCGACCAGTTCGAGCCCATTGCGCTACTCGCGGCCGATCCGCCGGTACTCGCGGTCAGCGCATTGTCGCCGTGGAAAACGCTGAAGGATCTTGTCGACGACGCCAAGGCCAAGCCCGGCACGATCCTCTATTCACATTCGGGCCTGTATGGACCATC
This sequence comes from uncultured Syntrophobacter sp., assembly GCA_964478485.1. GTDB lineage: Bacteria > Desulfobacterota > Binatia > UBA9968 > UBA9968 > DP-20. The sequence goes on from CAYZJE010000154.1 coordinate 6,029, forward strand.
GCACTTGCCGATGGAGATGTTCCTCCACGCCGCCGGCATCAAGATGCGACAAGTGCCGGCGGTGGGCGGAGGCCCGGCCATGACGATGGTGCTTGGTGGCAATGCCGCGATGTGGGCGTCACCTCCGGGTATGGCTGTGCCGCA